>JAFGNX010000081.1 GCA_016926835.1 Candidatus Aminicenantota bacterium
AACCCGCCGTTAAACGCCTTGCCGATACCCACACCACCGCCGTTGGAAAGCACCACCATCGACATGCCGCGCACCGCGTCACCGGTGAAATTGTGCACCGCCATGTCCGCGGTCACGTTGCTGCCGTCCTTGATATTGGCGGTTTCGCGGAAAGGTGAATCCGTACCGGACACATCGTGGTGATCGCGGCCCAGCATGACCGGGCCGATCTTTCCGTTGCGGATCATCTCGTTGAATTTCAGCGCGATACGCACCCGGCCGGCGCAATCGGCATACAGGATGCGCGCCTGGGTCCCCACCACCAGCTGATTGCTTTCCGCGTCCCGGATCCAGTGATAATTGTCCCGGTCCATGCCGGAAGCATCGGGATCGATGCATTCCATGGCCGCCTGATCCGTTCTGCGCAAATCCTCGGGCCTGCCGGAAAGGCAGACCCAGCGGAACGGGCCAAAACCACGGTCGAAACACATGGGCCCCATGATGTCTTCCACGTAACTGGGATACACGAAACCGGCCGCGGGATCCGAGGAATCTCGGGCCACGCCGACCTCTCCGGCATCGTAAACCGCTTTGAGGAATGAATTGCCGTAATCCCAGAAGCGGGTTCCCCGCAGGCTCATGGCCGCGATCAACTTGTACTGACGTACCAGGCTCTCATCCACCAGGCGGCGGAACGCGGCCTGATCCCGCCTCAGCAATTCACGGCCCTCGTTGAAGCCGATGCCCGCGGGGGTATAACCACCATCGTAAACCGCGTGGCAGGAGGTCTGGTCGGAAGCCAGTTCCACATCGATGTTATTATCGTGAACGTACTGCCACAAGTCCACCACGTTGCCCTGGTAGGCGATGGAGACGGCTTTGCCGCTGCGGCGGTAATCCGCGATCCAATCCGCAATCTGGTCCAGGTCAGCGGATACCCGGGAGACCCAGCCCTGGCTGTGCCGGGTTTCAATCCGCGACGGGTCCACTTCGGCAATCACTCCGATGCCTCCGGCGATCTCGACCGCCTTGGCCTGGGCTCCACTCATGCCGCCAAGGCCCGAACTCAGGTATACCACGCCGGAAAGGTTCCGGTCCTGCGGCAGGCCCAGGTAAAGTCGGCCGGCATTGAGCAGAGTGATGTAGGTGCCGTGCACGATGCCCTGGGGGCCGATGTACATCCAGCCGCCGGCGGTCATCTGCCCGTAATTGGAAACCCCCAATGCCGCGGCGGTATGAAAACCTTCGGGGGAATCGTACAGACCCACCAGCATGCCGTTGGTGGAAATCACCCGGGGGGCCTCGGGCCGGGTCGGGAACAGCCCCAGCGGATGTCCGGAATAGATCACCAGGGTCTGGTCTTCACGCATCTCTTCCAGATAGCGCCTGGTGAGGCGGTATTGCATCCAGTTCTGGAACACCTGCCCGGTCTCGCCGTAGGTAACCAGTTCGTAGGGATAAAGGGCCACGTCGAAGTCCAGGTTGTTGTCGATCATGACCTGGAAAGCCCGGCCTTCCAGGGTACGTCCCCGGTATTCCGATTCGGGACGACCGTGGATGGGGTCGGCCGGTCGATAGCGATAGCCGTAAATCCGACCCATGGTACGCAGTTCGTCTAAAAACTCGGGCGCAAGTTTTTCGTGCAGGGACGGGGGAATGTAGCGCAAGGCGTTGGACAGAGCGGTGCGCACCTGATCCGGATTAAGGGTCAAACCCCGGTTCGGTGCCCGACGGATTCCTTTCCGGAACCCGGGCTGCGGTGGTAACGTGTCATCCAGGCTGAAACACGTAACAGTATCCTGACTCATCTTGCCTCCCGGGGACGGCCGCGAGGGCCGTTTTCTACCACCTACAGGTATAGACGATACCCCCGGGGCCTGTCAAGGCTGCCGGGTTGTCCGGTTTCCGAGGATCACGTATAATGTAGATGTATTCGATAATCTTTTTTGGAAGGTGATCCATGAACGTGATGGTGGTTGGTTCCGGGGGCCGTGAACACGCCCTGGTCTGGAAGTTGTCGCAGTCCCGCAAGGTTTCGAAGATCTTCGCGGTTCCCGGTAATGCCGGCACCGCACAACTGGCTGTCAATGTGGCCCTGGACCCGACCAACGCGATCGAAATCGCCGATTTCGCCCAGGCCGAAGATGTTCAATTGACGGTGGTGGGACCGGAACTGCCCCTGGGGCTGGGGATTGTCGATGAATTCAAGCGCCGCAATCTGAATGTTTTCGGGCCCACTCAGAAAGCCGCCTATATTGAAACGTCCAAGGCTTTCGCAAAAGAGTTCATGGCCAAGCACAATATTCCCACCGCGGATTTCTCGATCTTCAACGACATCCGTGAAGCCGCCGATCACATCAAGTCGGCGACATTCCCCTTGGTGGTCAAAACCGATGGGCTGGCCGGCGGCAAAGGTGTGTTTATCTGCCGCAACATGGAAGACGGTATGGCCGCCATTCAGTCGATCATGCAGGAAAAGAAGTTCGGTCGTGCCGGTGAGCAGGTGATCATCGAAGAATTCCTGCCGGGTCGGGAAATGTCGTTCATGGTGATTTCCGACGGCAAACGCGTGATTCCCCTGGTTACCGCCATGGACTACAAAAAAGCCGGAGAGGGAGACACCGGGCCCAACACCGGTGGCATGGGAGCAATCAGCCCGGCCCCGGATCTGGACCACGACTTGCTGGATTCGATCCTGCGTACCATTATCATGCCCACGATCGAAGGCCTGCGGTTTGAGGGGCGTGAATTCCGCGGTGTCCTGTACGCCGGCCTGATGATCACCAAAACCGGCCCGGTGGTTCTGGAGTTCAACGTGCGCTTCGGCGACCCGGAAACCCAGGCCGTTTTGCTGCGCTTGAAAAGCGACCTTTTGGACCTGCTGACCGCCTCGGCGGAAGGCAGCCTGTTTGATGTGCATATCGACTGGGAAGAAGAAGTGTCCGCCTGTGTGGTGCTGACTTCCAGGGGCTACCCGGGAGGATACGAGAAAGACAAATCCATATCCGGCCTGGAACGCGCCAAATCGATGGGCGTGGAGATTTTTCACGCCGGCACGCGGTTGGATGGCGAGTCCATCTATTCAGCGGGAGGAAGGGTGCTGAATGTGTGCGCCCGGGCCGCTTCCCTGAAAGACGCCATGAAAAAGATATACGACGCCATCCCCTTCATTACATACGACAACATCTCTTTCCGCAGTGACATCGGGAGGAAACAATCATGAAAAATGCCGACATCGCCATCATCATGGGCAGCGACTCCGATCTTCCCCAGTTGGAAGAGGGAATCCGCCTGCTGCAGGATTTCGGCGTGCCGTTTATCGTGGAAGTCAGTTCCGCCCATCGCACCCCGGAACGCACGGTGCAGTTGATCCGGGAATTCGAGAAAGTTGACGGGAAAATAATCATTGCGGCCGCCGGCGGGGCTGCTCATCTTCCCGGGGTCATCTCCGCCCACACCCGGCTGCCTGTACTGGGCGTTCCCATACCCTCAGCCCTGGATGGGCTCGACTCTTTGCTTTCCATGGTGCAGATGCCCGGGGGCATCCCCACGGCCGTTTTCGGGATCGGCAAATCAGGTGCTGTCAACGCCGTGCTGTTCGCCCTGCAGATTCTGGCCCTGGAACGACCGGAACTCGGCGGGAAACTCGATGCCTTCCGCGAAGAGCAACGCCTTGGAGTAGAGACCAAGAACCGCCTCCTGCAAAAGAAAGTAGAGGACCTCTGGGAATCGTGAAATTCTGCGTGGAATGCTTTGGCTGCCGGGCCAACCAGGCCGAGGTCCAGGAATGGATCCTTGACCTGGAAAAGGCGGGGTACGCTTTCACCCACCATCAGGCGGAAGCGGACTTCGGTATTCTCAATACCTGCAGCGTCACGGCCAAGGCCGAACGGGATGTGGTCCGCGCCGTAAACCGCGCGTTTCGCCGCACGCATATTCCCTGGATCATCGCCGGCTGCAGCGTCACGCATGACGGAGAGAACCTGAAGCGCCGCTTTCCGGGATATGTTTTCCTGGACAACAAGGAAAAAGCCGACATGGCGGCGGAAGTCAAACGCCGCTTTCCCCAGGACAGTAACCTCATCTTTCACTCCGCCTTTCGTTCACGCCTGTTCCTGAAGATCCATGACGGATGCAACTTCCGCTGCACCTATTGTATCGTTCCCTCTCTGAGAGGGCCTTCCCGCAGCCGGCCTTTGGAAGCGATAATGCGCCGCGCCCGCTACGCGGCCGCGCTGGGATACCGAGAGTTCATCCTGACCGGCATCAACCTCTCCTCGTACGGCTTCGATCTTTTCCCGCGCCACAGTTTGCTGGAAGTGGTACAAGGCCTGGCGGAAATCCCCGGCGTGGAGTTTATCCGCCTGAGCTCGCTTGATCCCCGCTACCTGCGCTACGATTTCATCCAGGGCCTGAAAGCCACGGGCAAGGTCTGCCCCAGCTTCCATTTCTCTTTCCAGAGTGGCAGCGATTCCGTGTTGAAGCGCATGAAACGGGGATCCAAAGTAGCGGAATACCGCCGTATCCTCGACATGTTCAGGCGACTATTCCCCGACGCCAACCTGGGAGCGGACTTCATTACCGGTTTCCCCGAAGAAACCGAAAAGGAACACCGGGAAACGGTGGAATTCATTTCCAATTCTTCGCTGAACTATTTGCACGTTTTTCCCTATTCACCGCGACCGGGAACCGCGGCCGCCCGCATGGACCCCCTTCCATCGCATGTCGTCCGTTACCGCGCCGGGGAACTCAAACAGATCAATCGCAATTTGCGCTTTGCTTTCCGGGAATCCCGGTTGGGTCGGACCCTTGAAGCCGTGATCATCGAGGAAACCCCCAATTTTTCCATGGCCGTGACGGACAATTACCTCTCGGTGCGCATGCCTCCGACCCGTGGCTTCAAACAGAAGCGCGTCAGTCTGCGGCTAACCCGGGTCGTCAACGACAACCTGTGCGAGGGGGAACCCGTGGACCAGCCCAAAGTGCGGATTCAGCACTGAAAGTTTGATTGCCGCCATGGCCAAATCCACTCGCCTGGGTCAACACTTCCTGGTCAATACCGGCGTGGCGGACCGCATCGTGGCCCTGGTTCCACCCGGAAAGGGGCCTGTCCTGGAAATCGGCCCCGGCCCCGGCGTTTTGACCCGCCGCCTGCTGGATCGCTTTCCCGGCCGGGCCCTAACTCTGGTGGAAAAGGACCCCCGCCTGGCGGCCGAACTGCAGCAAGAGCTGG
Source organism: Candidatus Aminicenantota bacterium (assembly GCA_016926835.1). Lineage (GTDB taxonomy): Bacteria > Acidobacteriota > Aminicenantia > UBA2199 > UBA2199 > UBA876. The sequence goes on from JAFGNX010000081.1 coordinate 5,213, forward strand.
GGGACCGGGCACACGTGGTCGCGTCCGACATTCTTTCCTGCCGCGCCGCGGACCTGGCGGGCCGGGAAAAGATCTTTCTGGTGGGAAACATCCCCTACCTGATTTCCACGCCCTTGATGGAGTGGGTGCTTTTTCAGCACAGGTCCTGGAGCGGCGGAGTGATGATGACCCAGGACGAGTTCGCCCGCCGCCTGATGCAGGGATCGGGTCCCCTGCCCACGGCAATGCGAACATTTTTCACCCTCACTCCGGTCATGCGGGTCAGTCCCGGATCGTTTAACCCCCCGCCCAGAGTATTTTCCCGCATCTTTGCCCTGAAACCCCGGCAACCCGGCATCGAACCCGCGGTGTTCCACAGCTTCCTGAAACAATGCTTCAGCCGGCCGCGCCGCTCATTGCGCAACAATCTGGCGAAGCATTATCCCCAATCCGTTCTGGACACCGTACTGGGCAACATGGAAATCCCCCCCAACGCCCGCGCCGAAGCCCTGCCGGACAACCAACTCCTGTCCCTCTTCACCCACCTGCTTCCCCCTGGTGACAGAGTACAAACCCCGAATTAAGCAATAACGAAGAAGGAAAAAGGCTGCTTTCTACGTTCTGCAAGTACCGAAATGGCGAGAGGCAAGTAGCGAGTGGAGGGCTTTTTAATTCATTCTTCCTTTTTCTTTATTCAAAGCTTGAGTGGCGAATGGCGGTTGACTAAGTGACTTCTCTATGCCGTGCATTCTTTGCCTGTTTGGATATTTGCAATCGTTTCTGGTTATACTGTATTCAACTCGCTTGGGAGGGGGGGTGAATGGGTGCTGTTCTTCGTAAGCTTGTCATTACCGGATGCCTCTGCTTGGCCATCATGATCACCGCCGGTGTCCCGGCCGGCCAGGACGAAGTTCTGGAGCGGGTGGAGGTGATGAATCGCGAGATAATCGTGCGGATATTCGCCGGCGGGGAGCCCGTATCCGGCCTGACCCGCGATGACTTCATGCTTACGGAAAACGGAAGGCCTGCAGCCATCACGAGTTGCCGCCAGGTGACACGCACCCTGGCCCCGGCGGACATGACCACAAGGGATGCGGATGAATCCATGGAAACGAAACGCCGGGGGCGCCTGTTCCTCTTTCTGTTGTGGTGGAACGAGGAAACTCGCGACTGGCCCAAGGCCTGGAAGTACTTCCGGGAAAACATCCTTCGCCCGGGCGACCGCGTAATCCTGGCCACTGACCGCCGGGGGATTCAATTGCAATCCATTAAGAATGAAAAAGAGAAACTGGATCAATTCCTTCAAGAAGTCTCCGCCGACCTGAAAAACAAAAAACAGGACAAAGACGGACTTACCCGGGAATTGCAAGACATTGCCCGGGATTTTCACGAAATGCTGAGCGAGAACGCCCGCCGGCCCAAGAGTCGAAAAATCCCCGAGAGGATCCTGCTGGACCGATTCAAGGGAAATTACCGCGGATCCCTGGAAGAATATCGCCTGAAGCGCCTGCGTGCCCATCCGCAAATGTTGCAGCAACTGGCCACGGCGCTGCGCGCCGTGGATACGGAAAAATGGGCACTGGTATTCCTGCAGAACGAACGCCTGCCGCTGGTGGATATGCAAAGCAGTCTGTTAACCCACACGCCCATGGATTGGGGAACGCGCGAAGACCTGAGGCGCTTTATCGAGGAATGCGACCGCCGCATGCGTATGGCATCCGGTATGATCGCACACGTGCGTGATCTGCGTTCGTTGTTCATCGGCGCCGGCGCCACTTTCCATCTCTTTCTTTCCGATGCCATAGATGAGACCCTGGGCACGAACCAATTGCGTTGGCTGCCCGTGTTCTCATCCTGGGAATCCGCTTTCCGGGGTATCGTCAAAGACACGGGCGGAGCGGTGCAGGACACCACCCGACTGCGACAGGCCCTGGAAAAAGCGGCGAGTCAGCCGGACATCCGCTACGTGCTCACCTACAAGCCCGGGGGCCCGGCTGCGACCAAGCCCCGGCTGAAAATCGAGGTCAGCCGCCCGGGGTTGAAGGTGATCTACGCGCGCAAATTGTTGCCCCGTGAGATCCGTCCTTTGAAATTATCCGCACCCGCCTGGAAAGCAGGAACGCTGCGCTTCAACCTCGCCGACTACTTGAGGGAGTCCGGTGTGGGAGGCACTGTATCCGGGGACGTACACGTGAAAGTCAGCACGGAAACCCCGAAAGGAGAGTCCCTGGAATTTGAGAAAGTGCTGCATCCTGTTGACGACGCGGCGCAAGTTGAGATGAAGCTGAACTTCCCGGAACCCGGAGATTATATCCTGACGGTCGCGGTCCGTGACCGCCTTTCAGGAAACACGGCTTTGGGTTATACCCGGGTATCCATCACGCCCCCGAAGCCCAAACCCCAACCGCCGATGGACCCGCAACTGCGGGCCTTGCTGGACAAGGCGGCGGCTTATTGCAGGCGCTTGCAACGCGCTGCTATCCGCTTTACCTGCACCGAGGTGGTGGAAGAGATGGTGCTGGAACGCAACCCCTTGAGTAAGCGTATGGAGCCTGAGAAAAGCCGGTGGCATTACAATTACCAGGTGGTGGCGGATAGAGGCGAGGTAGTGGAACAGCGCCACCTGGTGCGCAGGGAACACAGGAAGGTGGATGTACCCAAAGCAAAACTGGAGACCCGTTTCAAGGCCCTGTACCCGGTGTTCCTGCCGGTGACGTTACTGGGAGCCCAGAACCGCGAAAACTATCTCTATTTGCTTGAGGATACGGAACGGTTTAAAAAACGCTCGTGCGCCGTGATCATGGTTACGCCGAGACTGGAAGGGGAAGGCCCCCTGGCCCGGGGCCGGGCATGGGTGGACATGGAAAACGGTTCGGTACTCAAGATCGAGATGGATCCTCGTGGCGTTGTTGGCAGCGCGGCGCTGGAGGCGGCGGCAAAAGAGATGTCGGCCGAACTGGACCTGAATGTGGTGCACTGGTACCTGGAGGAGCGCCGGGGACTGCGTTTCCCCTCCAGTGCCGAGTTTTCCGAAAGTTACGTTTTCGACAAACAAGTCAAAAATCGCAAGACAAATGTATACCAACCTTTCGCCCTGCAGGGGGAAAGCCACGCGGTGACCCTGCCCACCATCGAATCCCGCTATCGCCGGGTGGAGTTTTACCGCGTGACCCAGGCGTACAAAAACTACCGCTACTTCGAGGTGGACACCCGGGTGGAAATCGCTGATCCGGAATAGGGCGGTTCATGCATAAAGTTGAAGAGTTGAAGAGGGAAGAAGTGAGAAAAGTTTTTGAAGAATTCACTTTCGACTTTTAACTTTAGACTTTCGACTTAGGCTCTCGCCCCTCGCCTCTGGCCTGATTATGAATCCGGGCGGGTTTGAAACCCGCCCCTACCTCTGCAACTTCAGAAAAGCCCGGATATTTCTTTACCCGTGTCGTCGATATCGATCTCTTCAGCTGCGGGATGTTCCGGCAGTCCGGGCATAAGCATGATATCTCCGGCTACGGGGATCAGATAACCCCCGCCCGCCGCGATATTGATATCCCGCACGTTGAGGCGCCAGCCTTTGGGCACGTTGCGTTTGCGCTTGTTGTCAGAGAGTGAAAGCGGGGTCTTGGCGATACATACCGGCAATTTATCCATACCCAGTTTGTTGATCTCTTTCAAGCGGTTCTTGGCCTCGCGTTCAAAAATGACACCGGCACCTCCGTAAATCCGCCGGGTGATGGCATCGATCTTTTCTTCCACGGAATCCTTTAGATCGTAAATGAAGTTGTAGGAACCGTCAGCGGTGCTGGCGGCTTCAACCACCGCGGCCGCCATCTCTTCCGCACCGGCACCGCCGTGGGCATGCGCGGTGGAGACCGCCGCGCCGGCGCCCTGTTCCCGGGCATAGGCCAGAACTGTTTCCAACTGTTCGGCGGTATCATCCGGAAACGCGTTGATCGCTACCACGGGTTGCAGGCCGAACTCGCGCACGTTGGCGATATGGCGCCCCAGGTTGGCCAGGCCGTCGCGCAGGGCCGCCATACCCTTGCCTTTGCCCTGGTGACGCAGGGCCCGTACCGTGGCCACCACCACCACGGCGTGAATACGGTAGTTCGCCGTACGGCTGACCAGGTTGACAAACTTCTCAAACCCCAGATCGGAGCCGAACCCGCATTCGGTGACCACGTAATCGGCCATTTTCAATGCCATGCGATTGGCCAGGACCGAGTTGGTGCCGAAAGAGATATTGGCGAAGGGGCCGCAATGAATCAAGGCGGCAGTGCGTTCCATGGTCTGCACCAAGTTGGGTTTGATGGCGTCCCTGAGAATGGCGGCCATGGCGCCGCAGATCTTGAAGTCTTTTACGTAAACGGGATCGTTGTTGCGGGAGAATCCCACCAGGATACGCCCCAGGCGTTCCTTCAAGTCGCGGACGTTTTCCGACAAAGTCAACACGGCCATGACCTCCGAGGCGGCGGTGATATTCACCTCATCCTCGCGTGGATAGCCGTGCTTGGAGCCGCCCAGCCCCACCACGATGTGACGCAGGCTGCGGTCATTCATGTCCATGGCCCGGTTCCACAGGATGCGCCGGGTGTCCAGGCGCAGATCGTTGGAAAAATGCATGTGGTTGCCGATCACGGCGGACAGCAGGTTGTTGGCCGTGGTGATGGCGTGGATATCTCCGGTGAAGTGCAGGTTGATATCCTCCATGGGCAGGACCTGGGAGTACCCGCCGCCCGCTGCCCCGCCCTTGATGCCGAAAACGGGGCCCAGTGAGGGTTCCCTCAAAGTGACGATTGAAGAATGTCCCAGACGGTTCAGGCCCATGGTCAGGCCGATGGATGTGGTGGTCTTACCCTCCCCGTAGCGGGTCGGCGTGACCGCGGTCACCACGATGAGTTTTCCATCGGGGCGGTCCTGCAGCCGCTGCAGCAGAGACAGGTCGAGTTTGCCTTTGAAACGTCCGCAGGGAGAAAATTCACTCTCGAAGATGCCCATTCGCTCCCGCAAGGACTCAATGGGTTCCAGGTCCACTGACCTCGCGATCTCAATATCTGATTTCATGACGGCCTCCAACTGTGATCTGCTATTCAGACTAGCAACCGGCACACAGGAAGTCAACGCCGACGCGGCGGCGGGAGTCAACGCGGGTTGACAATTCAGGGTCAAAACACTATAATTCGCTCCTTGCATTTGATTCCTGAATCCACGGCCCCTTCGAGCGGCCGGCTCAGAGGTTACGGTTGAAACGTGCTTTCACGGTACACACGGTCCTGCAGTTTATCTTTTTGATGGTCTTCTGGCTGCTGCTCAGCGGCCATTACGATCTGTTCCACATCCTTATGGGAGTGGTATCCGCCCTGCTGGTGACTGCAATGAACCTCAGGTTGCGGCGATTTCACTTCTATCGCGAAGAGATTCAGCAGGTGGAAGCGCGACTCAAGCGGCAATTTCCCGTTACGCTGCGGCCTTTGCGGTTTCTCTACTACATTGTCTGGCTCTTCTGGCAGATCGTGGTGGCCAGCCTGCAGGTGGCCTACGCGGTCCTGAGTCCCCGCATGCCCATCGACCCGTCACTGGTGATCTTTAAAACCCGTTTGCCCAACACCAGCGCGCGCGTGATTCTGGGAAACTCCATTACCCTGACACCGGGAACCATTACCGTGCAGCTCCGCGATGATGAATTCCTGGTACACGCCCTCATGGACGTTTCCGCATCGGGAATTCTGGACGGATCCCTACCCGGCCAAGTGGCGCGCCTGTACGAAAAGACCCCCGGCCAGGTGGTGGGAAACACCACCATCATCCGTTCCAAAAGGGATATGTAATGCATCACAACTTCGTCTACTTCGCTGTACTGCTCACCATCATCATCTATGTGCCTTTCTACCGGGTGGTAACCGGGCCGACCCTCTACGACCGCATGTTGTGCGCCGGTTCCATCGCCACCAACTCCATGGTCATCATCCTGCTGGTGGGTTTCATGTTCAACCGCATCGATATGTTTATCGACATTGCCATGGCATACGCCGGGCTGAACTTTATCGGTACCATCGCGTTCGCAAAATACCTGGGATCCACATTGAAATCCAAGAAAAACCATGGGAATTAGCAGCATAATCGCCGTAATCCTGATCAGCCTGGGCACTTTTTTCATGGCCGTAGGCAGCATCGGCCTGATCCGCCTGCCGGATTTCTATTCCCGCGCGCACGCCCAGGGCAAAGTCGACACCCTGGCCCTGATCCTGATCATTCTGGGACTGATGGTATATGAAGGATTCACGCTCAACAGTGTCAAGCTTTTGCTGATTGTGGTATTCGTGGCCCTGACCAATCCCACCGGAACCAATGCCCTGACCAACGCGGCCTATCGTTTCGGGCTGCGTCCCTGGTTCAAACGTGATCAGCGCGGACAAAAAAAGCCGGGCGGGAGAAAATAAGCGTGTACTGGCAACTGGAGATCGTACTGTTTCTCTTCCTGATTGTCACCGCCGCCAGCGCGTTGTGGGTGCGGAACCTGGTCACCGCGGTAATCGTGCTGAGCGTGTTCAGTTTCTTTTCCGCCCTGCTCTACGTGGCCATGGGAGCCGTGGATGTGGGCTTTACCGAGGCCGTTGTGGGCGCCGGCATTTCCGGAGTACTGATGCTGGTTGCCCTGTTCAAAACCTGGCGAAGGAGCAGCGATTGAAAACCGCCAATTACATTGTTTTGTTGCTGTTTACCGCACTTATGATATATGCCTCGCTCGGACTGCCCCAGAGAGGCGATCCTTACGCCCCCATTCACCTGGAAGAGAGCCCGGTTCACTCTCCCGGCGCGTCTTCCTACTACATCCGCAATGCCCGCCGCGATGCCCACACAAACAACATGGTCACCGTGATCCTGGCGGATTACCGCGGATACGATACCCTGGGAGAAGAAACCGTGATCATGACCGCCGGGTTGATCTGTTTCATGTTGCTGCGGCGACGCAAAGAGAAAGGCAGTGAAAACGCATAGGTCGAATCCCATCGTATCCCTGGTGAGCCGCATGGTGTCTCCCTTTATCATGATGTTTGCCCTGTACGTGATTTTTCACGGCCACTACAGCCCTGGGGGCGGTTTCCAGGGAGGCACCCTGATTGCCGCCGCCATTATCCTGGTTCGCCTGTCCGAGGGCAGCGATACCGCGCAACTGCAGTTTTCCCGCTCCTGGGGCACTCCGCTGGGATCTCTGGGGGTGCTGATCTATTTCGGGACCGGCCTGGCGGCGGTATTCATGGGGGGGCGTTTTCTGGATTACGCCGCCCTCCACCTGGCCCATCACGCATCCATGAGTCGTTCCTACGGTATCCTGCTGGTGGAAATCGGAGTGGGGCTGGCGGTTACGGCCATCCTGGTCTCCATTTATGACAACCTGCTGGAAGGTGAAGCGGATGCTTGATTTCTTTATCGGCCATTACGCATACTGGTTCGTGTTCATCCTCATGGCCATCGGCCTTTATGGCATGACGGTCAAGAACAACCTGGTCAAGAAATTGATCGGCATGACCATCTTTCAGGTTTCCATTATCCTTTTTTTCGTGGCGGCGGCCAACAAGTGGGGCGCCACCGTCCCGGTGGCGGATCGCGCCAACGGCCCCATTGATCCCACGCGCTTTATCAATCCCCTGCCCCACACCCTGATGCTGACCGCCATTGTAGTTGGCGTGGCCACCCTGGGTGTCGCCCTGGCACTGGTGATCGCCATTTTCAAACGCTACCGGACACTGGATGAAAACCTGCTCCTGGAAGAGATGAGAAAGGAAGATGATACTGAGTAATTCGCCCGCCCTCGCCCCCCTGAGCCTACTGTTGGCGGCCATCCTGATCCCCATGGTCGCTTTTCGCCGCCGCTGGCTGGCCTTTCCCCTGGCCCTCAGCGCCGCTGCTTTTGCTACGGGCATTTCCGTTGTCAATCTGGTGCGGGTGCTGGGTGAGGGGACCATTCACTACCATTTCGGTGGCTGGATCCCGCCCATCGGCATTGAATACGTGCTGGACCCCTTGTCGGCTTTCGTGACCCTGGTCATCAACACAATCAGCCTGTTGGTGTTGGTTCACGCCCGCCGCAGCGTGGATGCGGAATTACCCGACCGCGCCATGCCCTATTACGCCGTGGTCATGCTCATGCTCACGGGGTTCAACGGCATCGTACTGACCGGCGACTTCTTTAACCTGTACGTATTCCTGGAGATCAGTTCCCTGGCCCTCTACGGCATGATCGCGGTCGGCAATAAGAAATCACCCGTTGCCGCGTTCCGTTACCTGATCATGGGCACCGTGGGCGGCAGTTTTTACCTGCTGGGAGTGGGCTTTGTCTACATGACTACAGGGTCGCTGAACATGGCCGACGTGGCCAGAATCGCCCCCACGCTTTATCACCAGCCCGCACTGGTGGCGGCATTGGCATTGATGGTGACGGGCCTGGGCATCAAAATGGCCATTTTCCCCCTGCATGGCTGGTTACCGGATGCTTATACCTATGCCCCGTCGGCATCCTCGGCCCTGATCGCGCCGGTGGGAGCCAAGGTCGGGGTGTATGCCATTATCCGCGTGGTGTTTTACGTATTCGGCGTGGATTTCGTACGCCATTCCCTGCCCTTGACTGAAATCCTGGCCTGGCTGGGCGCCATTGCCATTATTTATGGTTCCATAATGGCCATTGCCCAGCGTGAAATGAAACGTATGCTGGCCTACAGCAGCGTGGCCCAGATCGGCTACATTGGGCTGGGAATCGGGCTGGCCAATCCCTACGGCATCATCGGAGCCGTGCTTCACGTGATGAATCACGCGCTTATGAAAGCCTGCCTCTTCCTGGTGGCAGGTAACTACCGCCTCAAACTCGGCCATTCCACCATTCCCAGACTGGATCACCGCGTACGCAAGCGCATGCCCTGGACCACTGCCGCGTTTACCGTGGGGGCACTGTCCATGGTTGGGGTACCGCCGACCGTGGGGTTTTTCAGCAAATGGTACCTGGCCCTGGGCACTATCCAGAACGGCCGTTGGCTGTTTCTGGCCGCCCTCCTGATCAGCAGCCTGCTGAATGCGATTTATTTCTTTCGTATTCTAGAGAAAGTCTATATGAAACCCCTGGAAGGAGAAACACCTGCCGACAACGACATTACCCGCAATGAAGCACCCGTATCCATGCTGACACCCACCCTGATCCTGGGCACGGCCCTGATTGTGATCGGCCTGCTCAACGCCGTCATTGTAACCGGCATCATCAGGTTGATCGTTCCCCCGGGCATGTAGAAAGAGAAACAATGGCATTCAACAACATGAACCATTCCATTATCCCCTTGCTGGCCGTCCTGGTTTCCCTGCTGGCCGTTCCCCTGATCCTTTTCTCGTCCCGCCGGCCCAACCTGCGCGAATCCTGGACCGTGGGTGCCGGAGTCTTAAAATTCGCCTTGGTCATGTCACTCCTGCCCGCAGCCCTGGCGGGCAAAAGTGTGGGCATCGCCCTGCTGGAACTGGCCCCGGGAATCCGCCTGGCACTGAAAGCCGACCCCTTCGGTGTGTTTTTCGCCATGATCGCTTCCGGATTGTGGATTTTCACCTCTTTCTATTCCATCGGTTACGTCCGCGGGCTGGACGAACACAAGCAGACCCGTTATTATGCTTCTTTTGCCGTGTGCCTGTCCGCCACCATCGGCATCGCTTTTTCCGCCAACCTGCTGACCTTTATCCTCTTCTATGAAATCCTGACCATTGCCACCTACCCCCTGGTCATCCACAAGGAAACGCCCAAAGCCATCCGGGCGGGACGCAAATACCTGGCCTACACACTGACGGCCGGCCTGTTCCTGATCGCCGCCGCGGCCTTGACCTGGCAAATCACCGGCAGCCTCGACTTTGCCGCCGGGGGCATTTTCAAGGGACACCCCCTGGCGCCTTCCACGGCGCGCATGCTCTTTTTCCTTTTCCTGGGAGGGGTGGGAGTCAAAGCCTCCATTATGCCCCTGCACGCCTGGTTGCCCACAGCCATGGCCGCGCCCACACCGGTCAGCGCCTTGCTTCACGCCGTCGCCGTGGTCAAATCCGGCGTGTTCGGTGTGATCCGCGTGGTGGGCTTCGTGTTCGGTCCGGTTCTGATGCAAGAATTCGGACTGGGCCGCATCCTGATGGTGTTTGCCGGTTTCACCATCATCACCGCTTCCCTGCTGGCCCTGAAGCAGGACAATCTCAAGCGACGACTGGCCTATTCCACGGTGGGCCATCTTTCCTACATCGTGCTGGGAGCGGGCATGCTCACCACTGCGGCCTTGACCGGCGCCATGCTGCACATCGCCTTTCACGCCACCATGAAGATCACCATGTTTTTCGTGGCCGGGGCGAT
>JAFGNX010000082.1 GCA_016926835.1 Candidatus Aminicenantota bacterium
ATCGGGGAGTATCTGCTCAAGGACAACCGCCTTACCCAGGAGCAGCTGGACCACGCCCTTGAAGTCCAGAAAACAGAATCGGGCAAACTGGGGAGTGTACTGATCCGTTTGGGGTATATCTCTGAAGAAGATATCGCCCAGGCATTGAGCAAGCAGTTCGGTTATCCTTCCATCAACCTGTCAAAGTTTGATATCGAAGAGAAAGTCATTAACTTGATCAAACCGGATATCGCCCGCAAACACATCGTGATTCCCGTGCATCGCATCGGCTCGATTCTTACCCTGGCCATGGCGGATCCATCCAATCTGTTTGTCCAGGAGGAGATCCGCTTTTCAACCAACCTGCGCATCCAGGCGGTGATTGCCCCGGAGAGTTCCATACTGGAGGCCATTGACCGCTATTACGGTTCGTCCCAGGGGATTGAGGCCCAGAAATTCCTGGATGAGATTGAGATGAACGATGACGCCTCCATAGAATTGCTCGATGAGGCGGATGAGGAATTGCTTGAAGCGGAAATGGACGAAGACGCCCCGGCCATTAAACTGGTGAATCTCATTTTTCAGGACGCCATATCAAAAGGTGTGTCCGATATCCATTTTGAACCGTACGAAAAACAGTTTCGCGTGCGATTCCGCATTGATGGAGTGCTGCATGAATACATGACGCCGCCCATGAACCTGCGCAACAAGGTGCTGGCGCGAGTTAAACTGATTGCCGGTATCGACATCGCCGAACGCAGGTTGCCCCAGGACGGCCGCATCAAAACCAAACTCAAAATCAGCGATCAGGTCAAAATGGTGGATATGCGTGTCAGTTCACTTCCAACCATTCACGGAGAAAAAATCGTCATCCGCATCCTGGACAAAGACAACCTGATGCTTGATTTGACAAAACTGGGCTTTGAGCCATTGTCTTTGAAACGCTTTGACTCCAGTATCTCGGAACCCTGGGGCATTATACTCGTTACCGGTCCGACCGGGTCGGGAAAAACCAACACATTGTATTCCGCCATTTCCAAACTCAACGATGAGGGCGTAAATATCCTGACCGCGGAAAATCCGGTGGAATTCAATATATTTGGTATCAATCAGGTCAACATCAGGGAGCAGATCGGGCTGACATTTGCCGCAGCCCTGCGCTCTTTCATGCGCCAGGATCCCAACATCATCCTGGTGGGAGAGATCCGGGATTTTGAAACCGCTGACATTGCCATCAAGGCGGCACTAACCGGGCATCTGGTGCTGTCCACCCTGCATACCAACGACGCGCCATCGACCATCGCGCGCATGATCAATATGGGAATCGAGCCCTTTCTGGTATCCAGCGCCGTGCGCCTGGTCGCAGCGCAGAGGCTGGTCCGCAGGCTGTGTCCAAAATGCCGGAAAATCGCGAAAGTTCCTGTCCAGACTCTGATTGACATCGGTTTTGCTCCGGAAGAAGCCAAAAAGGTGGAGATCTTTGAACCCACAGGTTGCGAAAAATGCAACAACACCGGTTATAAGGGCAGAATGGGCCTGTTCGAGGTCATGGAGATCGATGAGGAATTGCGGGAGCTGGTCATGGTGGGAGCATCCACTTCGGAATTGCGGCAGAAGGCCAAGGAGAAGGGAATGCTTACCCTGCGTCGCAGCGGGATCGAAAAAATCAAGGAAGGCGTAACTTCCATTGAAGAGGTTTTGCGGGAAACCTCGAAAATTTAGGAGAGTCGGATGGCTTTGCCGTTGCCCCAGTTGCTGAAGCTGATGGTGGATGAAGGTGGAACGGATCTTCACATAACCACGAATGCGCCTCCCATCATCCGTGTGCATGGGAAAATCCGTCGTATTGAACATCCTCCGTTAACACCAGGAGAAACCAAGCAGATTATTTACAGCATTTTAAATGACAATCAGAAACACAAGTTCGAAGAAAACTGGGAACTGGATTTTTCTTTTGGCATCAAAGGGATCGCCCGTTTTCGCGCCAATGTGTTCATGCAGCGCGGTGCCGTTGCCGGGGCGTTCCGACGCATTCCATATGAAATCTGGGGCTTTGACCGCCTGGGAGTGGCACCGGTGGTGGCCACGCTCGCGGATAAGCCGCGCGGACTTGTACTGGTGACCGGTCCCACGGGATCGGGCAAGACCACGACACTGGCTGCTTTAATCGACAAGATCAACCAGGAACGTTTGGTGCATATCATCACCATTGAAGATCCCATTGAATACCTTCACAGCCACCGCAAAGCCGTTGTCAACCAGCGTGAACTCCATGCGGATACGAAGAGTTTCACTCTGGCTTTGAAATCCGCCTTGCGTGAGGACCCGGACGTGGTATTGATCGGAGAAATGCGGGACCTGGAAACCATTCAATCCGCCCTGACCATTGCAGAGACCGGCCACCTGACCTTTGCCACTCTGCACACGAATTCAGCGGCTCAGACAATCAACCGCATTATCGATGTGTTCCCTCCCCACCAGCAGGACCAAGTCCGCACCCAGCTCTCCATGAACATCGAAGGCATCATCACCCAATCACTACTTCCCCGCGCCGACGGACGCGGCCGGGTTCTGGCCAACGAGGTGTTGATACCGAATCCCGCAATTCGTCATCTCATCAGGGACAACAAGATCCACCAGATTTACTCCTCAATGCAGACCGGTCAGGAAAAATACGGCATGGTGACGTTTAACCAATCCCTGGCCAGGCTCTATTTCAAGAAAGATATCTCCATGGACATCGCAATGGGAGCATCCCACAACCCGGAGGAATTGGGTGAACTGATCCGTCGCGGACCCACATCCCTTTCCAGCCATATGCGACAGGGGTATGCGGGGGGCACTTCCGGGGGCATGCAGCCGGGAAGGTTCTAAGGGGGAATAAATGCCGGTATTCAAGTACAAAGGCAAGAACCGGGTTGGAAACGTGATTACGGGCGAAAGAATGGCACGGTCCCCACAGGAGCTTTCCCGCTCCCTTGAACGCGAGCAGATCCAGGTGCTCAACATAGAACGCAAACGGACCAGTTTCAAGATTCCTTTTCTGAGCAAAGGCGGGAGACAGAAAGTCTCTATGCGGGAACTTTCCGTGTTTAACCGTCAACTGTCCGTAATGTTCAACGCCGGCCTGCCGATTACACAAGGACTGGGAATTCTTGGGGAGCAGCAGAAAAACAAGTACTTAAAGGAAGTGATTCTCGATGTGCGCCGGGACGTGGAATCGGGAGCGAATTTTTCCAATGCCCTGCAGAAACATCCGAAGGTTTTTAACGATCTCTACACCAGCATGATCCAGGCGGGTGAAGCTTCGGGAAACCTCGATACCATCCTGTTGCGCCTGTCTGAATACATTGAAAACATGGCCAAGCTTGTGGGTAGGGTCAAGTCCGCCCTGGCTTATCCAGTGGCTGTTCTGATTGCCGCCGTGGTGCTGACAGCTGTGATTTTGTGGAAGGTCGTGCCGACTTTTCAGGGTTTGTTTACGCAGTTGGGGGCGGATCTGCCCGTTCCCACGCAGATCGTTATCGCGGCCTCGGAATTTTTGCAAAGCAATTTCTTTATCATGCTGATTGCCGTGGTGGGACTGGCTCTGGCATTTCGCTCCTACAACAAAACCTATAAGGGCCGGCGCGTGGTTGACCGCCTGAAGTTGCGTCTCCCGGTTTTCGGTGATTTGCTGCTCAAAACCGGCATCGCCCGTGTGACCCGCACTCTGTCCACATTGCTGAATGCCGGTGTTGAAATCATTGAGGCGATTACAATCACCGCTAAAACCGCGGGGAATGCCATTATTGAGGATACCATCATGCACAGCCGGGCCTCTGTCCAGGAAGGCAAGCCGATTTACGAATCCTGGGAAGAGACCAAGTTGTTCCCCTTTATGGTTACGCAGATGGTGGGCGTGGGCGAACAGACCGGGTCCCTTTCCAACATGTTGGAAAAGATCGCTGACTTCTATGATGAAGAAGTGGAACAGGCGGTTTCAGCCTTGATCTCGCTGATGGAACCCCTCATGATCCTGTTCCTGGGCGGTCTGGTGGGTTCGGTGGTTATCGCCATGTATCTGCCCATGTTTGCGATTATCGGCCAGTTCTGATCGAGACACACATTGATTCTGTTGGAGGACAAACAACTCGCCCGCAAGTTTGTTCTCACCAATTCAATCCGTATCGCCATCCTGTCCGGTCTTTTGTTGATCTCGCTGTTCGTGGGACTCTTTTTCAAAACCCCCTTTCCCACGGTTCCCATTCTGGTCTCTCTTTCCATTGCCGTGGTTTTCAGCCTGCTGGAATTTTTCCTGATTCGTGTGCTGCATTACCGTACCGCCATTTACCTGCAACTCGGAATGGACCTCATGGTGGTGACCTTACTGGTGTACTTTTCCGGGGGTATCAGTAGTCCCTTCTATTTTCTCTATATACTGCCCATTATCGTATCCGCTCTCTTTCTCAAGCGCACGGAAACCATTTACGTGGCTACTTTCGC
>JAFGNX010000083.1 GCA_016926835.1 Candidatus Aminicenantota bacterium
AAAAACTATGACGATGCCGTGGCGCGGGCGGGAGCCGGGCCCTTGCGGTGCTGGCGGGAGCCGTTGCTGCGGATATTGCGGGTCATCCGGGAAGCGGGGGGCGCGGCGGGCGCCACCTCGATCATCAAGGGGGTTCCGGAGAAGCGGGCGTTGTGAAAAGATTTCAGGATCAGATGCTCGAAGGTGCGGTCGATTTCAAATATGGAAAATGACTGCTTGATTTCGATGCGGCCGATCTGAATGTTGCGTTTTCCGGAGAGGTCGTTGACCATGCCGATCACTGCCGGAGGCGAGATTTCGTGACGTCTACCCACGTTGATACGGAAACGGGTCATGGGCATGGCTGTGAAAGCCGGTTTATTCTCCTTGTTCCGGGAATCCTTTTTTTCACGGGTTTCTTGTGTGTTCAAGTCCGGAGCGTGGCGATAGTCTTCCAGTACGCGTTTGAATTCCAGTGAAATAAAACGACGGATCAAGTCTTCTTTGTCCATGTCGGCCAGTTCGCGCAATACCGGTTCCATAAAGGGCTTCATGCCGGGGTCAATGGACCCGGCTTCCTGGATCCGTTTCACGAAATGTCCCAATTTCTGCATACATACCGCGTTCCCGTCGGGAACGGGGCGCGCCTCGAACTGTTTCCCGGTCATTTTCTCGATCATGCGGATCTTGTGGGTTTCCTTGCGGTTGATGATCACGATGGAAGTACCGCTTTTCCCCGCCCGTCCGGTGCGGCCGCTGCGGTGGGTGTAGTTCTGAAGCTCGTCGGGAAGGTTGAAGTTGATAATGTGGCTCAGATCGGTGACGTCAAGGCCGCGGGCGGCGATATCTGTGGCCACAACCAAAGCCAGGTTCTTTTTACGGAAACGGTCCATCACGTGGTCCCGCTGGGGCTGGGACAGGTCACCGTGGAGGGCGTCCGCGTTGTAGCCGTCCAGGGCCAATTTATCCGCCACCTCCCGGGTTTCCTGGCGGGTACGGCAGAATACGATACCGTAGATTTCCGGAGACATGTCAACGATGCGTTTCAAGGCCTGATAGCGGTTGCTGGCTGATACGGTGTAGTATACGTGGTGGACATTCTCGGCGCCGGAGTTGCGAGGGCCCGAAGTAATCTCGTTCGGGTCGGTCAGGTAGCCTGCGGCGATAGCGGCTACTTCGCGGGGCATGGTGGCGGAAAAGAGGTAAGTGCGCTTGTTTGAGGGAGTGCCTGCCAATATGGCGGTAAGATCTTCCGCAAATCCCATGTTCAACATCTCATCGGCTTCATCCAGCACCAGCGAGCCCAGAGCAGAAAGATCGACTTTGCCGCGGCGCATCAGGTCCAACAGGCGGCCGGGTGTGGCCACTACGATGTGGGGAGATCGCTTCAGGCCGGCGACCTGGGTCTCCATGCTGGCCCCGCCGTAGATGGCAATGGCCTTGAAGCCCTTGATATGGCGGGCAAAGGATTTGATATCGCGGGCGATCTGCAGACAGAGTTCCCGGGTGGGACTCAGCACCAGGGCTTGAATGTAGGGCGCCTGGAGGCTGACTTGCTGGACCAGGGGCAGCCCGAAAGCGGCGGTCTTGCCCGTTCCCGTCTGGGCCAGGGCTACCAGGTCACGTTCCCCCTCGAGAATATGAGGAATCACCTGCGACTGGATGGGGGTGGGATGGGTGAATCCCAGGTCGTTGATTCCCGCCAACAGGTTGTCGTTCAATCCCAGGTTTTCAAAAAGCTGTATCTGCATGTGTGCGTTCCCGCCCCGAGTTCGTGTGCAAACCGAATTTCGTTTCACGCAGAAATCCGGTTCAGCAGCGATCGGGATCTACTGGATTTTTCAAAAGACTGATCAGGAAAGCCCGTTTATAGAGATTTGCGGATGATTCTCTTGAATAGGTTCCAATTGTATCCCAAAAACGGGACAAAAGCAAGCGGCTGTCGGGGAATGTGAAAATCCGTAATTCCAGCCACCAAAACGCTGTTGCCGGGACTTTCGCCTTCCTGGAATCCATGCGATAATGCACCATGGAGGTGATGCATGTGGACCGCGGGCCTGGTCGTTGTGGCTGGATTGGCGTTACTGGCCTGGAGTGCCGACCGTTTCGTACTTGGGGCTTCGGCAACGGCTCAGCACCTGGGGCTTCCACCGCTTCTGATCGGCATGGTGGTGGTTGGGTTCGGTACTTCGCTGCCGGAGATGATCGTATCCACTCTGGCGGCCCTGGACGGAAATCCCGATCTGGGACTTGGCAACGGTTGGGGATCCAACATCGCCAACATCGCTTTGATCCTGGGGGCGGCAGCCCTGCTTCGCCCTGTTCTGGTTCGCTCCAAGGTGTTAAACGCGGAACTTCCCCTGTTGACGATCGTCACACTTATGGCCATCGGCCTCGTACTGGATGGTGACCTGGCCAGGTGGGAATCGGTTGTGCTGCTGCTGCTTTTTGCTTCCCTGATGGCCTGGACCATTCGCAGCGGCCGGCAATCCGGAAAGGATCCATTCGGCTCTGAAATTGAGGTGGGCTTGTCATCCCGGCCCATGCCCAGGCGGCGGGCTGTTGCCTGGACCATGGTTGGACTGGTGCTGCTGGCGGTGAGTTCGCGTATGCTGGTCTGGGGATCCGTGCGCTTGGCCCGGGGCCTTGGCGTGTCTGAACTGGTGATCGGGCTCTCCATTGTGGCATTGGGCACTTCTCTTCCGGAACTGGCCTCCACCCTGGCCGCGGTACGCCGCGGCGAAAACGATATCGCGCTGGGCAATATCCTGGGTTCCAACCTGTTCAATACCCTGGCCGTCGTTGGCCTGGCCGGCATGATTTATCCCTTCCGGATTGCTTCGGAGGTTGTATGGCGGGATGGAGTGGTCATGCTCGGGCTTACGGTTTCGTTATTCGTGATCGGACGTGGTTTCCGGGGTCGCCCCGGCACGATCAACCGTTGGGAGGGCGCATTTTTGCTTGTGGTTTACGTCAGTTACATCGCCTGGCTGGGGAGCGGGATCGTGGGGAAGTAGATAAAAAAGTTGAAAAGTTAGAGAGTTGGAGAGTTGGAAAGGGAAGAAGTTGAAAAAGAAGGGGCGGATTTACACCCGCCCGGATTCAAATTCGGCCGGGCGTATGGCATACGCCCGAATTCATGGGCGATCGGACGGTCACCAGTATTTGGAGAGGAAGGCGGGTGGCATGGATCGGAATGGGCAAATTAAACCAGGGCCACATCTACCATGACCGGATCTCTGCGGCGGAC
>JAFGNX010000084.1 GCA_016926835.1 Candidatus Aminicenantota bacterium
CTTTGTCATATAGCGCGAGTTCATCAGTCGCGCGATGGCGATGTAGTTGGGTTCGAAGTGCAGGCGCCGGCCCACTCGGTATTGGTGCCTTTCCTTGGTGACTTCATACACCGTCATGTCCGAGGTGGTGCCCACGAAGCGGATCCCCGGGTCTTTGGGCTTGAGGCCGTGAACATCCACGTCCAGTTCACCGAAATCCAGGATGCAGCGTTCCGCGCGGCGGGTTGGCGTATCCGCGGAAGCTGCTTCCGGCTCGTTCGCCACCTGGCCGACCGAAGCGTCGCTGAGGGTGCCGTCGGGAATGGAGTCTTTGGTTTTCAGCTCGATGATCTCGCCGCTGAAGTCAAAAGCCGCGGTTGAGAGGTTGAGGAAACGTTTGCCTGAATCGAGGGCCCGCCCCAGGAAGGCGGTTTCCCCGATACGGAAATGGTTGACATCACGGGGGACTTTCCTGCGCGGCAGAATGGGCAGCGTAATGGAACTGCCACCTGAGAGCAGTTCCAGTTTCTGCTGGAACTTGTGCTCAATCAACTGTTTGAACAACGAAAGTTGGATCAATTTGTCGTAAGTCGGTTCCACTCCATACATGCAACCCAGGTTGGTGCCGATACCGCTGACCTGAATGTGGCTGAGGTTGAAGGCGCGCTCGTAAAATTGGAGCACGTTTTCCCGGTTGATGCCTTCACGCAGTTCCCCCAACTCGATCATCACGATGACGCGATGGGTCCGCTCCTGGCGCCGAGCCTCTTCATTCAGGGCCTCCAGCGTGCGCAGGGTGGTGTTGAGAGAAATGTCGGCGTAGCGGACCACATTGGCCGCCTGTTCCAGGGCCGGAGGCTTGATGTACATGGTGACCAGGTCCGGATGCAGGGACTTGATCATCTTGAGGTTGGAGATGCGTGAATCCGCAATGGAATGCAGGCGCCGGATGACAGGCGCGGCCAATACCTTCTCCAGCACGGGCCGGTAGCCGCACAGCATCTTGGTGACCAGTGTCCACTGGACCCCCTGGCGGGAAAGGTAAGATTCCAGTCGGGTGATGTTGTCGATGATTCGGCCGGTATGGATGGTCAGAGTGGCCAATCAGTCCTCTTTGCGATAGCGCATTTCAGCGTATTTGGTGGAAAAACCGATGCGTTCGTACAGGCGCTTGGCGGGATTGTCGTATTCAACGTGCAGTGCCACGTCTCCTTCACAGGTTTCCAACGATTTTTCAATGATTTGGCGGCCGTACCCCCGGCCGCGGAAGCGCGGGTCAACCGCTACGTATACCAGGAAATGTTCGGGGATGTAACCGCCCATGCCGGTATCGATCATCACCAGTTCGCCTACCAGTTCGTCTCCGTCCCAGGCGACCAGCAGGAATCCGCCTTTGCCTTCCTGGTCGGAGAAGGCGTAACGCAGTGATTTCTGGATGGCCGCCCGCGAGTCGCCGAAGCGGTCCAGATGTTTGTACAGGAACTCCACAAAATCGTCCCGGGTCAATTCCGGGGCGAAATCTTCTTCTTTATTGATTGTTTTGAATCGTAACATCTGTTTTTCATTGAAGAAAGGCCGTATTTACTGTCCCCCAACGATATAATTATACCAAATTCTTAACAATAAGGCAAAAGGGGACCGGGAGGCATGATTTTTAGTGAAAAGTGAAAGGGGAAAGTGGCCAGAGGCGTAAGGTCGTTCTTCCCAACTCCCCCACTTCTTAACTTCCACCTTCTTGTCAACTTTCCCGGCTTCCGTCATACTTCCGGTTATGGAATGGGTGATCCTGATTGCGTTGGCCGTGGGCTTGAATGTTTGGTTCATGCTGCGTAACCCCATGGCGGGTTTCTGGCGGACGGCCGCGCGCCGGCCCGACGCCATATTGGAACGCATGCGCGCCAGCGATGCCTGGATGGTGTTTGAAGAGGGTTTGCCCGCGGATTTTCGTGCTTCCTGGCCGAAAGACCAATGGGTCGGTCCCTTTCGGCTGGATCTGCCGCGGCCTCCACGGCGGATCATGGTTCTGGGAAGGGTCAACGCCTACCGCGAATCCGCGGCCCGAATCCTGGCTGAACTGGATGGCCGGGAGGCGGCACAATAAAAAGAGAACGATCTTACCCTTTGCGAATCGCGGTGACACCCACGTGGGCGCTGCCCGCTTCTATTTCGCGGACTGAATCGAAGCCGGCTGCATCCAATAGAGAGCGGATGCGCGCAACCGGCAAACGGTGTTGAGGCGGAGGGCCGCCGGAATTGGCGCCCACGCGCCATTCCACAATCGCGGCAATGCCGCCGGGTGAGAGAATGCGGAACATCTCCTTCAGCGCCTGTTCAGGCGCTTCCACTTCGTGAAGCACGTTCACCATCAGGGCAAAACTCACGCTTGCATTTTCCAGGGGAAGATTTGACGCCCGTCCCTCAAGCACGTGTACCCGCGCACCCGCTTCCCGGGCACGCCGTTTCAGGTCCTGCCGCATTTCAGGGGAAGGATCGATGCCGGTCACACTGCCGGCCGATCCCACGATCGCCGCTGCCGGAATGGAAAAGAACCCGGTGCCGCAACCGATATCCGCCAAGAGATCGCCGGCTTTCAGGCCGAGTTTTGTCAGGGTTTCCAACGGCGGTAGAATCCCGTGGCGTTTGGGGGAGTGAAGCCGGTCCCGGCGGGATGTATCAAAACACTGATTCATAGCGGAATGATATCATGAGCCAAACCGCCTTGACAACATTCGCAGGAGCATGTGCGGACTTGGACCGGGCTTTTCCAGTCATCCCGATGGTGATATAATGGTGCCACCGCTTTCAGGAAACACGAAATCAGATGATCAGCCATGAAAGACAACACGAATCCTCTTTTCCCAGGGTTCACGAAGGCAAGTATGTCATCCACAACAGCGTTGCCCACAAAATCGTTGCGTGGCTTCTGAGTCGCTGCTGGCCGGATCGGGAATTTCCCGCCGGCATTGTGTGCAGCATCTACTACGATTCCCGCGATTGGCGTTTCCTGAGGGAAAAGATCAACAGCGACTTTTTGAAAACCAAGGTCAGGGTCCGCTGGTACCAGGACATCAACACAAAAGAACCCTTGAATGCCTCTTTCATGGAAGTTAAATACAAAATCGGGGGAATTCGCCGCAAAGAAAGGATCAAGACCCCCCATTCCGGGGCATGGTTGGACAATACGGAACTCAACGATCCGCAACTAATGGCATTGCCCGACTTGCTCAAGGCTGGCCGGGTGTTTCTTCAAGGCCCACTCTTTCCGGTCTTTCAAATCAGTTACAAACGCAGGCGGTTTGTGGACCCGGCTTCCGGCCTGCGCTTGAGCATTGACTACGACATTCACGTACCGCGGGTGAACCCGGCCATGGTGCCGCGTTCTAACCCGGCTTTCCTGAACAACGCGGTGTTTGAAACCAAGGGCGGCCATAGCCGGCTCCCCGAACCCCTGCACCAGTTGACCGCCCTGGGGTGTATCAAGCAATCGTTTTCCAAATACAGTATGTGTTATCAAAAGATTATGCGGGTGGATTTTTAGCCCCCGAAAAAGGAGAATCCTGCCATGGAAACCAATATCAAGGAATGGATCAGCGCCATCGGCAACCTGAGCAACCAGAAGTTGGGGGACATCGGTTTTTTCCCCTTCCTGTTCGTGATGCTTTTGTCTCTGGTCAGTTCGTTGTTTATCTCTTACCTGTATGCCAGGTTCTACAAAACCCGGGCCACGGGCAGTGAAGTCCACCGCTCATTCGTGTTGCTCGGCATTTCGATCACGGCCATCTTCATCTGCATCCAGTTTTCCTTACCCTTGTCTTTGGGATTGCTGGGCGCACTTTCCATCGTCCGTTTCCGTACCCCCATCAAGGAACCGGAAGAGATCGGTTTCATCATGCTGGTCATTGCCAGTTCCATCTCGATTGCCACTTTCAATCTGCTTTTCCTGGGGATTTTTCTGTTGGTCACCGTGGCGGCGTTGTTCATCCAGCAGGCTTCCGGAGGGATGCTGAAACGCGGCAAGAACGACGGCATGATCATTGTCACCCTGTCGGCGCAGGATTACCAGCGGGTATCAGCGGACCTGGTCGGTTTGCTGGAGAAGCGGCTTCCCAGGGGGCGCTTCGACAGCATAAGTGAAAACGCCGACGAGTCGGTGATATCCTACGGTTTTATTCAGCGTGAAAAAAACGCCCTGATCGACATTCAGCGCGAATTGCGCAGCCTGGCACCCGGAATCCGTTCCAACGTGTTTTTCAACCGCTCGGGGGAAGTCTGATTCTTTCGCATTAGCCCCATGAAACGTACGATTCTTCCGCTTATCCTGATTCCGGCAACGATTGCCCTGGGGGGGTACTTTGTTGAAAAGCTGGGCTGGTTTGCGCCGGCAAAACAAGCCCTGCGCAGCCAATCCGTGCCCACGGCCATTCTGGATTACGGTACATTTGGAAAGATCATTAAACAGATGGGAGTGGTAAAAGCGGTGCCGGCGGAAAACAGGCCCCCAGGAAAGAAGCCCGGCCAGGATAATCAGGAAGAAGTGATCATTTTCAGCAAAAAGCGCCAGTTGGGTGATTACGAATTCCTGGCCAATCCCGGGGGCGGAGCCGACCTGCCCAGCAGCCGCATCATAACGGGCAACGAATTCAAGCCGGGCTGGCCGCTGATTTCGATCGTGATCGATAGAGAGGAGTTCCACAACCCGCGCAACGGCCTAAAGAAATTCCCCAGATCCCGTGGACGGGAATGGGAACGCCTTGCCTATGTATCCTACTTCGAAGACGGCAAGTTGATGTTTGCCTCGGGAGCGGGGTTGCGTCTTCACGGCGGGTCGGGCCGCACCATCAAAAACCGGATCAGTTACCGGCTGTATTTCCGCAAAGAATATGGCGCCAATCGTTTTACGCCGGGAATCTTCAGCTACGCAGCCGACCCCCTCAAGCGGTTGGTGGTGCACGTGGACTGGCCCCATGACAAGCCGTTTACCACCTGCCTGGCTTTTGA
>JAFGNX010000085.1 GCA_016926835.1 Candidatus Aminicenantota bacterium
AATCCTTGCGGATGTTGATTCACGGAACGGATTCAAGGAGGGTTGCATGAAGGCGGTACATGTCGTATTGACCGGCCTGGGGGTTGTTGTGGTTTTTCTGGGGCTGGTGTTTGTCATCGGTGGCAGGCCCATAACCGGCACTGTTATCCTGGGGGTGGGGATGATTATGGCTGTTCTGGGGCTTCGCGGCACTCGGACCCATAACGTAATTGTCCGCAATGAACTGGAACTCAGCGGTGACGTACGCTTGGAAGATATGAAATGCCGGTACTGCGGCGGTTCGCTCAGTTCGGACCGGATTTCTTTGCGAGCTGGAACTGTATTTGTCTCATGTCCTTATTGCCAGCGTGAATACCAGCTTGAAGAGGTTCCGAAATGGTGAGGGCGATTCTTGCCGTGTTGTTGTTGTGTCTGCCCATTGTAGGCCAGGATTACGGTTTTTTTATTCCGGAGTTTACCTGCAGGGTGGAAGTCAACCGGGACCGAAGCCTGACGATCGCTTATGACATTATGTTCCGCTGCCAAACCGGGCGCAGCAATATCGATATCGTGGATATCGGCTTTCCCTCCAGAGACTACGACTTGAGTTCGGTGACCGCAGCCATAGATGGGAAGTCTCTTGATCGTATTTTTCCATCAAAATACATCGACATCGGCGTGGAGGTTCACCTTGCCGAAAATGCGATACAACCGGGGAAAGACGGGCGATTCCAGTGCGTGGGCGTGAACCGGGAAATGGTTTTTCTCGATTCGGAAAAGAAGGATTACGCGTCTGTGGAATTCTCCCCTACCTGGTTTGACGGTGATATCCTCAGCGGGAAAAGCGATTTCAGGCTCGAAGTCATTTTTCCTCCTGGAGCCGGGCCCGATGATGTGGTTTTTCACAAACGGCCGTTTTCAAGCTCCCATGTCACTTCAGCGGGACGGGTCGTTTATGTGTGGCAGGAACTGCGCAAGGTCGACTCCCGCTACGACGTGGGCGTCTCATTTCCCGCCGCCCTGGTGGCCGGACCATTGACCCAACAGCCGAAAAAGCCTTTTATCAGCCCCGAGGCCATAGGCGCCGTCGTTACCTTTTTTGTCGTGTTCCTTTCTTTCGGTCTGCCTATCCTGTTTGTGGTCAAGGCGATACGCAAGGGCAGGCGCAGATTGGAGCAATACCTGCCGCCGTCCATCGGTTTGGAAGGTTCCAGCGTACGCAGGGGCCTTACCGCTCCCATGGCGGCCCTGCTTTTGGAAGAAAAACTGGACCGGGTTTTTCTCATGATCATTTTCGGCATGATAAAAAAAGGTGCGTTGCGGCTGGCTGGAGATCTACTGAAGAAAACGGGATCCGCCGAGGGCCTCAGGTCTTATGAGAAGGCGCTTCTGGACGTCATCCCCGAGAAAGGCGCCATTGCCGAATCAAAGGTCAGAAAGATTTTTCTGGATATGATCGAGGAATTAAAAAGCAAGATGAAGGGCCACTCGCTGAAAGAAACGAGGGAGTATTACAGGAGCGTGATCAAGAGTGCCTGGAAATTGGTGGAGGGGGATCGATCCGCTGAAGAGGTGGGTAAAAGGTTGGCCGACATGTTCCAGTGGCTACTGGCCGACAGCGATTTTAATGCCAGGGTCGGGGAACTTCCCGTGGACAAACAGGTCCGTCTTCCTTCTTTCTGGTTCGGTTCCTCTTCCGGTGGTTCGCGCTCCGGATCCCCGGCCGGCATTTCGCTCCCGGCGGCCTGTTCGCAAGTCGCGGGAGTGCTTGAGGGTACGGCGAAGGGTTGGGTGGGCAATATATCACGGTTGTCCCGGACGGTAACCGCGGTCTCCAATCCGGTGCCCGTATCTACCAGCAGCGGCGGTTCGGGAAGCGGCTGCGCTTGCGCCTGTGCCTGCGCGGGTTGTGCTTGCGCCTGCGCCGGGGGAGGTCGATAAAATGCCGGTAAGCAGTCGAAATAATAAACCGGCCTTGTGTTCGGGAGGCCTGCACCACTTTGTCCGTGACGGGCACCGGGTTCACCTGCGGGTGGACCCGGAAGGGAACGGTATCCTGACGGTAGATGCATCCAGGATCATTCACTTGAACAAGGTGGCCGTGTCCATGGCCTGGATGATTTTATCGGAGTTTTCCCACCGGGAAGCATTGGCGAAGTTGAAAGGCAACTACAACGTGGGTAAAAAGAAGATCGATGCCGACCTGAAAGCATTTCGCGCCACCCTGGAAGAGATTCTCCGCAGTGGTGCTACGGAGCCCATCACCTTTCTGAACATCGATGTCAGGGAACCCTTTCAAAGCAAGGTCGATGTTCCGTACCGCATGGACTTGGCCCTTACCTACAGGTGCAATCTGAAATGCCTGCACTGCTACAACGAGTCAAGAGAGAAAAAGGAACTTTCGTCTCAAGAGTGGAAAAAGGTCCTGGGCATTATCTGGGACCTGGGCGTCCCTCATGTGATATTTACCGGCGGCGAAGCCACGTTGAGAAACGATTTGCCCGACCTGATCGCTTTTGCCGAGTCGCTGGGAATGGTTACCGGGCTTCTGACCAACGGCGTGAAACTGGCTGCCGCGAATTACCTGGGCAAACTGATCGATGCGGGACTGGACCATGTGCAGGTAACATTGGAGTCCCACGATGAGCAGCTCCACAACAGGATGACCGGCGCGGACAGTTTTCAGAGTACGGTTACAGCCATCAGGAATTGTCTGGATGCGGGCCTGCACACCATCACCAATACCACCATCACCACCCTCAACCGTGACGACATGGTCAAAACCGTCCGGTTCGCCCATGAGTTGGGACTGAACGCCATCGCGGCCAATGCCGTGATTCACTCGGGAAAGGCCGATGGCGGGCGGTTCGCGGTGTCTGCCGAGGATCTGGAGATTACCATGTTGGGAATGGTGGAAGAATTGGACCGGCTCGACATGCGCTTCATATGGTATTCGCCAACCCGCTACTGTGAGTTCAATCCCCTGGAGTTTTCTCTGGGTCCCAAGCGTTGTACCGCTGGAGAATACAACCTGTGTGTGGAGCCGGACGGCGAAGTTCTGCCCTGCCAGAGCTGGTACCAATCTGCCGGCAATATTCTGAAGGACTCCTGGGATTCAATCTGGAACAGTCGCCTGATGCGATCCGCCCGGCATCGTTCGTGGGTGGATACGGAATGTCGCGATTGCGTGCATTTTGATTTGTGCGGCGGAGGATGCCCGCTTGAAAAGAACACAGAAGTCCCTTGCCGGGATTCCATGTGATACCGTCGCCCTGGGCCTGATCTACAAACGGCAGTTCCGTGAGCTGGCCGGGCTGAGGCGGCATATCTGTTCATTGTTGCCGCTTAGACGGGCTCAAAAGATCTTTGAGCCGGGGTGCGGTACCGGCCTCCTGGCAAGGGAATTGATGGCCCTCAGCAATGCATCCTACACCGGCATGGATATCTGCGAAACGATCCTTCCCCGGGGTGAGGCTTTTCTGGCGGGCGATGCCGTCAGGCACCCCCGCGCAGCGGATCTGGTCGTCGCCTCTTTCTTTTTCTCCTGTGTGGCGGATCCGGTCGCATGGCTGCGCCGGGTGAAAAGAAGGCTGTTTCCGGGGGGCTTGTTTGCCTTGTTCGCGGAGTACGATTACGAGGCCACCGCGATCCGTCCGGATTCCGGATTTAAAAACACCCTGTTGTCGGGGATTCGCGCCGCCGGAATGCATACCGGTCATGCAGCCCGACTCGATCGATATTTCCGGGAAGCCGGATTTGTGAAGCTTTACGGGGGCGTTGCCGAGAACACGACCCGAGAGCCCGACGAAAAATTCCTATGCATGCATGTGGATCGACTGCCGGACCCGCTGCCGCAGATCGAGTGGCGGATCGTTTGGGGCATCTGGCGCAACCGGATTTAGTCTTTATTTTTCACAACCATCTGCTCGCGACAACCCTTGTGAGAAATGCAGATAAATCGTAAAAAAGCTCACTCTTCGAAGGAGCAGGATCGGTCCTCGAGCGCCTCGGTTGCGGCATCCTTGCCGGTCTTTGCCAGGTTGATCGATTTGCAGATGTGGCCGTCGACCAGTTCAAAGATGTGATCCGCGCGCAAAGCCACTTCGCGGTCGTGTGTGACCATAACCAGGGTGATATCACTCTCGCGGTTCAATTCCGCCATGATGTCGAGCACGGCATCGCCGCTTTCACGGTCCAGGTTGCCGGTGGGTTCATCCGCAAAAATGAGTTTGGGGCGTGTGACCAGGGCGCGGGCGATGGCGATACGCTGTTGCTGGCCACCTGACAGTTCATAGATCGCCTTGTCCCGAAAGCCCGCCATGCCGATGCGTTCCATGATGCGCAATGCTTCCCGCCTGGCATCAGCAGACGGCTTGCCGCCGCTGATCCAGGCAGGCAGCAAAACGTTTTCCAGTGCGGAAAATTCCGGTAACAGATAGTGAAACTGGAAAATGAAGCCGATGTTTCTATTGCGGAACGCGGCCAGCTCGTTGACATTCTGAGTCTGAATGGCTTGCCCGTCGATCTCGATTTCACCGGAGGTCGGGGGATCAAGCAGCCCGAGGCAGTTGAGCAAAGTGCTTTTGCCGGATCCAGAAGGACCGATGAGGGCCGTGAAGTTCCCCCTGGCGACCTTGATGGAAATATCGTGAAGCACCGGCGTGTTGACGCGTCCGAAATAGGTTTTGCTCAGATTGCGGGTGGCCAGAATCGGGTCAGCCATTGCGGATCACCTCAATGGGTGAGAGTCTCGCGGCCCGTCGCGCTGGAATGGTGGATGCCACAACCGAGGCGATCATGGCCAGTACGAAAGGCGTCAACAGGGT
>JAFGNX010000086.1 GCA_016926835.1 Candidatus Aminicenantota bacterium
ACTTTTTACTTGGTTTGGCGGCTTCCAGACCGCGTACGAAGGCCTTCAACTCATCCGCGGTCACTTCCCTCCAATGGCCGGGTGGAATGCCTTTGAGTTTCAAGCTGCCGATCGAGAGGCGTCGCAAGCGTTCCACCGGATGGCCGGTAAAACGCAACAGTTTGCGCACCACGTGCTTGCGGCCTTCGGCAACCGTGAGCGTCAGCCAGGAATGTCCGCCGGCCGTGCGGCGCACGGGGGTGATCTCCAACGGCCGGACACGCGTGCCTTCCAGGTGGATGCCTTTATCCAGCAGGCGGCGGCGATCGGATTCGCTCAGATCGCCGCGGATCTTGACCAGGTACTGTTTCGGGACACGATTGGCCGGGGTGATCACCTTTTTCATCAGCGCGCCGTCATTGGTCAGCAGAATCAGTCCTTCGGAGTTGTAATCCAGCCGGCCCACCGGATAGACCCGTTCGGAGATGCCGCCGATCAGGTCCTTGATGGTGGGGCGGTGACCCGGATCGGACAAGGTGGAAACCACCGCCCTGGGCTTGTTCAGCAGAAAATAGACCAGGGGTTCGGCGCTCAGCTTCAGCCTGCGGCCCTGAAAACGGATCTCGTCACGCCCGGGTTCAACCGTGAAATTGGGGTCCGTGACTACCTTGCCGTTCACGGTGAACTCGCCGTCGGCGATGCCGCGGCGGATGCGCCGGCGGCTGTCGAATCCGGATGATTGCAACAGTCGATGCAGTGTGATTGTGTTCATTTGTTGATA
Organism: Candidatus Aminicenantota bacterium; assembly: GCA_016926835.1. Lineage (GTDB taxonomy): Bacteria > Acidobacteriota > Aminicenantia > UBA2199 > UBA2199 > UBA876. The sequence goes on from JAFGNX010000086.1 coordinate 761, forward strand.
TCCAGGCGCTTGATCAGCTCCGAGAGAGTGGTGGGCTTGATTTTCAAATCATCAGCGGCGCGTTTCTGCACCCAGTCGTTGCGCTTCAGCGCGTCCAGGATCAAGCGTCGCTTGTAACGGTTGACCAGGTCGTTGAAATCGCCATAGTTGCTGTCGGCAGATGCGGCCTCGGCGGATCGGATCTCCGCCGGCAGCACTTCGGGGTTCAGCGTGGCGCCGGGGGCCAGGATGACGGATCGTTGAATGGCGTTCTCCAGTTCACGGATATTGCCCGGCCAGGGATACTGCATAAGTTTCTGCAGGAATTCTGCGGACATGCCCGGCACTTCGCGATGGTTTTCTTCCGCGTATTTGCGGATAAAGTGTTCGGCCAGTGGAGGGATGTCTTCCATGCGTTCTCTCAGGGGCGGCAGATGGATGTTGATGATATTCAGGCGGTAGAAAAGGTCTTCGCGAAACGCGCCGATTTTCACTTTTTCCAGCAGATCCACATTGGTGGCCGCGATGATGCGCACGTCCACTTTGTGGGAACGGTTTTCACCCAGAGGCTGAATCTCTTTTTCCTGCAATACCCGCAGGATCTTGGATTGGGTTTCGTTGTCCAGGTTGGCGATTTCGTCCAGAAAGATGGTGCCCCCGTCGGCTTCATCGAAGATGCCTTTGCGGTCGGCGTGGGCGCCGGTAAACGATCCCTTGCGGTGACCGAACAGAATGCTCTCAAAGAGGGTGGCGGGGATGTTGCTGGAGTTAAATGAGAGAAACGGCCGGTTGCGGCGGTTGGAGTTGGCAAAAACGGCTTTGGCGATCAACTCTTTGCCGGTGCCGCTTTCTCCGGTGATCAGGATGGTGGAATTGGTGGCGGCCACGTTTTCAACCAGGTTGAGCGTCTGTTTCAAAGCGTGACTGTTGCCGATGATGTTGCCGAAAGAGAAGCGTTGGTTCAGGGTTTTTTTCAAGTGGATGTTTTCCTGGTTCACTTTGCGTTCTTTGATTACGCGGTCAATGCGGTGTTGAAGCTCAAGGTTGTTAAAGGGTTTCTGCAGGTAGTCCACGGCTCCCAACTTGATGGCTTCAATGGCGGATTCAATGGTGCCGAAAGCGGTCAGAAAAATCACCCGGATCCCGGGATCCACCCGGACCAGTTGTTTGAATATTTCGATGCCCGATGTGCCCGGGATCATCAGGTCCATAATCACCACGTCTACTCCGGGATGGTGGTTGGCCAGGGCCTGGCTCATGTTTTCCGAGATGATCAATTTGTATTCATCGCCTTTGAAAATGCGGCGGAAAATATCATGGATAATGCTTTCATCGTCGATCAGATGAATGGTTTTCTCAGTCATAACGTATGCTCCGTAAGGGGGTGACAAGGGGAAGCTCGATTGAAAATGTAGTGCCTTTGCCTTCACGGCTCAAGACATCAATTTCACCGTAGTGTTCCCGTACAATATTAAATGCGATTGAGAGCCCGAGACCCGTGCCTTCTCCGGGGCCTTTGGTGGTAAAAAACGGGTCGAAAATGTGGGGAATATCGCTTTGGCTGATACCGGCGCCGTTGTCGCTGACTGTGATCATGACCTTTTCGGCGGCGTCTTTTCCTTCCAGCCGGATCATGCCGTGATCATGATCAATGGCGTCCGCGGCATTGATCAACAGGTTGATAAAGAGTTGCTGCAAACGGGTGACGAATCCGGTAACCCGTTGGCTGATCATCAACTTTTTTTCCACATGGATCTTTTTGCGTTTCAACTTGTGTTCCACAAGGGAAAGGCTCTCCAGGATGACTTTCTCGATGTCGACATCTTCCGGCGCTTCGCCTTTCTGTCGCGAAAAATCCAGCAGGGTGCGGATGATTTTGTTGGCCCGATGAACCTGCTCCTGGATGCGGGAGAGAAAATCCCGGTTTTCGGGGTTTTCGGGGTTGTCCAGGATAAACTGGCAGTAAGACGAAATCCCCGTCAGGGGTGTGTTGACTTCGTGGGCGATTCCCGCGGACAGCATTCCCAGGGATGCCATTTTTTCCGTAGTGATCAACTGTTTCATCATCAGGACCTTTTCGGTGACATCTTCAAAAAGCAAAATGGTCCCGGTGATTTTTCCGCTGTTATCCTGCAGTGGTGAAACGCGGATATCAAAGATCTTCTGTTCGCCCAGAAGGGGAATCCGCGTCTGGAAAGTGGACCCTTCACGGGATTTTCGCGGCAGGATCTCTTTCCACAAGGCGTTGCCCAGTACGCGGTAAGCTTTGCGGTTGACGGCCTGGCGCCGTGGAATGGCGAATTTTTCTTCCATGAACTGGTTCCAGCTCATGATGATGTTCAGGCGTGAAAGCACCACGATGCCGAAACTCAGGTTCTCGATGATGGTTTCATTGAATTCTTTCAGCCAGTTGATCTCTTCCAACTGGGTTTGCAGTTCGGAATAGAGAAAGGCGTTTTCCACGGAAAGGGAAAGAGAAGACGAGATGTTGAGTAACAGCTCCCAGTCTTCGATCGAAAGGTAGGTGCCGTCCTTTTTCAGGCTGAAAGCCACCACTCCGGTGAGTTTTTCCGCGGTTTTCAAAGGCAGGAACTGATAATACCCCATGGGTTTGAGGGTTTCCGATTCCTTGGGGAAACGGCTGGAATAATCCTGTTCCGAGGGAATCACCAGGTGATCGCGGCGGAACAATTCCTCGCGGAATGTTTTGGAAAGGACCAGCCTGGTTTTGTCCGGCAGGGAATAAAAGAGGTTTTTGCGGGAATGGATCAACATGGCGGAATGGTTGAGGGAAAATCCGCTGTTGATGGTGTCCAGGAAGTTCGTCGACAATTGGGACAGGTTTCGTTCTCCCTGCAGAGACTGGATGAGATGGCGCAGGCGGCGTTTGAAGTTAAAGGACCGTTTCAGAAAGAAACGTTCAAAGTACTCCTGCACCGTTGATTCGATGGGTTTGAACAGGTATCCGGCGGTTAAAATGGCGGTAACGGACCAGAAAACTCCCATCAGGCGGTTCTGTTCGATGTTGATGCCCAGGAAAAAGAAAACGCCGAAAATAAACAGGAAAATAGAAGAGATGGAAAGGGTTTTGCGGATAATGGCCTGAATATCGGTAAAGCGGCGCTGGCTGAGGTTGATGATCACTCCCACGGGAGTGGCCACGGTTAAAAAGAGCAGGATAACCGTGGGCAGGGATGATGAACCCTTTTGAATGGATTTCAGAAACGGTGACAGGATCAGTGGCATCAGGCCGATCGCGGTTAAAAACAGGGCGACCAGGAAGCGGGGCTGGCGGCGGCGCAGGGCCAAAAACAGGCTGGATCGGGCAAGCAGGCCCAGGGAGATCAACAGGAACAACACCATGTAGGCCTGCATGATGTTGTGGAAATAGTTGATGATGCCCGACAAAACCCCGGTGTGGGGGTTGAACAGATTGGGAATCAGAAAGAAGAGGTAAAAGAAAAGGATGGCCGCGGGAACCGTATAGATCACCAGCAGAGTACGCTTGCCGATGCGCCGGTATACCCAGGCTTTGTGGGGGTGAATCAGGGAGAAATGCAGCAGGAAGGCGGGAAACATCAACAAACTCAAGCGATCCAGGGCCATGAAAACAAAGTCCAGCAGGTGAAAGGCCCCGGTGGGTGAAAAGATCAGGTATCCGGCAAAGGAAAGGCTCACCAGAAAGAAGCTGGGATGAGTGGCGAGTTCCTTGGGTTGAACCAGGCGGGCGTTCAAGAGGTTCAGGGTCAGCAGGATAAAGATGATGGCGGAGAACACCAGAATGTAGTAGGCAATGGGGGTATAGCGCCGCACGATGTCAATGCCCACGATTTTAATCAGGCCTTCGCGCTCGATTTCATAGCGGCAGTAATGGCGGTGCTCGATTACGCGGTTCAGGTCGATGCGGTTCTGGATCAGGTATTTGTTGATCGTGAGCAGGATGTCACCCGGGCGGATGGGGGATGCGTCCGGAGCAGCGGTGCATTGCAGTCCCTTATCGGTTTCCTGCCATTGAACCGAGTCCGTGGGCGTGAACCATTTGAGTTTCTGAAAGATGTTGGAAAGGCAGATAATGATAAAGATCAGGTAGACGAAATGCCACGGGTACTTGCGGATCATAGGAAAAGGTTGCTGTCCGCCATGCGGAACGACCACAGGATTTTCTGCCGGCTGGAAAGAGCCGGCAGTGTTTTTTGAAACAGTTTGCGGGAAATGATCTCCGGGTCGTAAAAGAAATCGTCTTCATCAGCGCGGGATGGGTCGATTACCTGGTCCGTATCCAGTGACATGTTCTGGGGAAGAGCATTGGCCAGGGTGAATTCCTGAGAGCGGTCCTGGTTTTGAAGCCCCGCGGGGAAACACAGTATCGTCAGCAGGACGATCACGGGAACGCTTCTTTTCATGTCCGGTATTATAGCAGGCCGCAGGATGAAATTGAAGGCCGCGACCGTTGACAAAACCATTGGCGGGTTTATGCGTATCTATGATCTATCGCAACCACAGCCCAAAAAGGGAGGAAAATATGCTCAGAGTGTTTGCCATTGGCGTGATTGCCTTAATCCTGTGCCAGAGCCTGGTTGCCGCAGAGCCCGCGGGCCCGCCCGATTGGGTGCGCCTGATCCGCGAGGCCGGCAATGCTGATCAGTATCCCGGAGCTTCCGTTCTGGTTGTTCTGGACCAGACCCGGGTCGAGGTCATGGATACGGGATTGAGTCATGTGCGCCAGAAGACTTTGTTTAAAATCCTGCAGCCTGAAGGGGCCGCGGAAATGAAAGCGCTGACTTTCGGGTACGATCCCCAGTCCGCTTATGTTGAAATCCGTTCCGCCAGGATTGTGCGCAAGGACGGAAAAGTCGAAGAGTTGGACCTGTCCAGAGTCACAGACTATCCGGCTCCGGCCAGGGCCATCTACTGGGGAGCGCGGGAGAAAATGTTGCCCGTGGGACGCCTGGAAGTGGGAGACGGGTTGGCCGTGCAGTTTTACCGCAAGGGGTATACTTATGCCCTGCTGCAACAGGACGCAACCGCAGACGACAGCCGCTACATCCCTCCCATGAAAGGCCATTTTTACGATATCGTACCCTTTTATTCGCATCGCCCCGTGAAGGTGAAACGCTACGAAGTCACCATTCCCCGCGAAAAAGAACTGCAGTACGAATTCTACAACGGCGCGGCGCGCCATTTCGCGCGCATTGAGAACGATCGTATCCATTATCTGTGGGAAAAAACCGATATCGCGGCGTTCAAGCCCGAGCCGAACCAGGTAAGCCCCTCTGACGTGGCGCCCAAGTTGCTTTTGTCCACTTCACCGGACTGGCAGGCCAAATCACTGTGGTTCCACCGCGTCAACGAGGATTTCGGATCCTTTGAGTTCAACGATGAAATCAAGGCCAAGGTCGACGAAATCGTTGCCGGAACCAGCGATCCCTGGGAAAAGATTTCGCGCCTGACTCACTGGGTGGCCGAGGAGATTCGTTATTCGGGCATCTCCATGGGTGAGGGGGAAGGATTCACCTTGCATCCGGGTTCCATGACGTTTCGCGATCGTTGCGGTGTATGCAAGGACAAAGCGGGCATGCTGGTGACCATGTTGCGGGCGGCCGGCTTCGTTTCCTATCCAGCCATGACCATGGCCGGATCGAGAATTGATCGCATTCCCGCCGACCAGTTCAACCACAGTGTGACCGTGGTTAAAGTGGACAATGAATATCATTTGCTGGATCCAACCTGGGTGCCGGGTGTGCGGGAACTGTGGTCTTCGGCGGAACAACAGCAGGAATACCTGATGGGAATTCCCGAAGGCGCGGATCTCATGTCCACTCCGACCAGTCCTGCCGAGAACCACTACCTGTATTACACAATCGATACCCGGGTGGAAGCGGACGGCGGCCTGACAGCGGACGTGCGCATCGAAGCCGAAGGTCAGAGTGATTCCGGGCTCAGGCGTTTCCTGGGGTTCGGGCCTTTGCATCGCCGTGCCGATATGCAACGGGCGGCCCTGTGCAACGGTATTCCCGGAGCCGATGTATCCCGCCTGGTTATGCATGATCCGGAAGACCTTTCCAAGCCGATGTTTGTTTCTTTCCGCATTCACGTTCCCGGGGCGTTGCGGCCTGCAAAAGCGATTAGCCTGTTGAAACCGCTTTCCTTTCAATTGCCCCTGGACAACCTGTTGACATTCAGTCGCGTGCGCACCGAAATGAAAACCCGCAAGTACGCGTTTCGTACCCGCTGTTCCCAGCTGGTACGCGTAAAGGAAACCATTCGCCTGCCACACTCCATGTCCCTGGCAAACGCTCCGGAATGGCGGAGCGTAACCAGCAGCGGCGCGGATTTCCAGGGTAAGATCACCCAGAAGGGCAATCAAATCAGCCTGTTTCGTGAAATTAAATTAAAGAAGCGTATTTACGAGGCTGATGAATGGCCTGGTTTCCGCGACAGTGTACGCCGATTCAGTGATCCTGAGCACGGCTTGCTGGTATTCCGGCATGGAGGCAAACAGTGAAACGAGCGACAACCTTATTTCTGGTTATGGCCCTGGCCGCGCTGGTCGTGGCGGCTGAGCCTGAATACGACGGCAGATACCTGCTGCGGGAAGTCACCTATACCCTGAATTCCGACGGTTCGTGGGTCAAGGACTTCAGACAACGCATGCAGTACAATTCGTATACCGCCATGCGGCGCATGGGTGAAACCTTTATCCTGTTTAATCCCGATTTCCAGAAATTGGAAAAAATCCAATCCGTAACCACCATGGCGGACGGCACGCGGGTACCCTTACCCGACAACGCGACCAACCTCGTGCTTCCACGCGTGGCGCATGAGCACCCCGGATTCTCCCACCTGCGTGAAATGGTGGTGACCCATACGGGTCTGGAGCGGGGGGCGGTGGTTGATTTCTCTTACCGCCTGGTCACCAAGCCGGGTTTTCTGCCCGGATTCGCCGCAACGGAACCCCTGGCCGCGATGCTGCCGCTGGACCGCTTACAGATCCGCGTGAAAGCCGCTGAAGCGCAACAACTGGTAT
>JAFGNX010000087.1 GCA_016926835.1 Candidatus Aminicenantota bacterium
ACTGGGTGTGGAGATCCCCGCAGCCCGATTGGGGAAACGCTTCCCGGCAAACTTCCGCAACGCCGCATCACCACTGAAGCGGCGCATGGGTACAGTTCATACGGCAACCAGATCGGCCTGGCAACCGGCCTGGTCCGCGAACTCTACCATCCCGGATATATCGCCAAGCGCATGGAGGTGGGTGCCGTAATCGGCGCCGTTCCCCGGGAATACGTGATCCGCAGGGAACCGGTTCCGGGTGACCGTATCCTGCTGGTGGGAGGGAAAACCGGCCGCGATGGAATCGGGGGTGCTACGGGATCGTCCAAAACCCATACCGAGCAGTCGTTAACCACCGCTGGAGCGGAAGTTCAGAAAGGCAACCCGCCGGAGGAACGCAAGTTGCAGCGTTTGTTTCGCAATCCCCGGGCCATCGGAATGATCCGCAAATGCAATGATTTCGGTGCCGGCGGAGTGGCCGTGGCCGTGGGTGAACTGGCAGCGGGAATCGATGTTTACTTGCACCGGGTGCCACTGAAGTACCAGGGCCTGAATGCCACCGAAGTCGCCCTGTCGGAGTCTCAGGAACGCATGGCGGTTGTGGTATCCGCGGCGGACGCCGGCGCTTTCGTTAAAGCGGCCGAAAGCGAGAACCTGGAAGCCAGCGAAATTGCCATGGTAACCGACAGCAACCGCTTGCGCATGTTCTGGCATGAACAGCTGATCCTGGATCTGGATCGCGAATTCCTGGACTCCCACGGAGCGCAACAGCATGCCCGGGTTCGGGTAACCGCTCCGGCGCGCGATGAAAAAAACCACTTGCTGACGCAGCTGGTGAATCCGGGCAACGGTGAGAAAACGGCTTGGCGGGAACTGATGGCGGACCTGAACATCGCCAGCCAGCAGGGCCTGGTTGAGCATTTCGATGCCTCCATCGGTGCCGCATCGGTCCATTTCCCGCTGGGCGGAGCGTACCAGGACACGCCATCTGACACCATGGTGGCAAGCATCCCACTGGATCACGGACAAGCGACCACGGCTACGGCCATGACGTTTGGATTTGATCCCCGTCTTTCCGTAAAAAGCCCGTTTCACGGGGCCGTGTACGCCGTTGTGGAAGCGGTGGCACGGCTTGTGGCCGTTGGCGTCAACCTGCCCGAAATCCGCCTCTCCCTGCAGGAGTACTTTGAAAAACTGGGCAATGACGAATCACGCTGGGGAAAGCCCTTCAGTGCGTTACTTGGCGCCCATACCGCGCTGATGCAACTCGGCGTTCCCGCCATCGGCGGCAAAGACAGCATGTCCGGATCCTTCAACGACCTTGACGTCCCTCCCACGCTGATCGCCTTTGCGGTGGGTACACTGGATGTGGAAAAGGCCGTATCAGCCGAATTCAAGCAGGCGGGCGACCGGGTCTATCTGGTTCCGCTGGATACCGTATCCGGGGATATTCCCGATTTCCAACGCCTGCGTTCCAGGCTGGCCGCGGTTCATCGCGGAATCCAGGCCGGCGAAGTTGCGGCCGCACGTGCTGTCGGCATGGGTGGAATGGCTGAAGCCCTGGCCAAGATGGCCTTCGGCAATCGCATCGGTCTGGAGATCGTGCCGGAAACCACTGCCGACCTCCTGTTTCGCCCGGCTTACGGCGCCATGATCCTGGAAGTTCCCGCCGACAAGGGAACGACCTGGCTGAGCGATGCCGGGGCGCTGTGGATCGCCGACACCATCAACGAGAAAGAAATCCGCCACAACAGAATGGTGATTCACCTGGACGAGCTGCTCGATCCCTGGAAACAGGCCCTTGAAGGAGTCTTCCCTTCCCGGTCATGCCCCGCGGAACGGCTGGAAGAGGTCCCCTTGCAGTCAAACCCGGCCCGCAGATCCGCCGTCGCGAAGCCGGCGCATCCGCGCGCGTTTGTCCCGATTTTTCCGGGCACAAACTGCGAGTATGATACCGCGGCCGCCCTGGAGCAGGCCGGCGCCCTTTCCCGCACCCGGGTGTTTCGCAATCGTTCGCCGCAAGAAGTTGAAGACTCCATTGCGGCCCTTTGCCGGGAGATAAACCAGGCCCAGATGCTGGTTCTCCCCGGCGGGTTCAGTGCCGGCGACGAGCCCGAAGGGTCCGGCAAATTCATCGCCACCGTATTCCGCAATCCCCGGGTTCATGAGGCGGTGGATCGCCTGCTCAACCAACGAGACGGCTTGATACTGGGGATCTGCAATGGATTCCAGGCCTTGATCAAACTCGGGCTGCTGCCCTACGGAAAAATCACGGATTTGTCGGAGCAGAGTCCGACCATTACCTACAACCATATCGGCCGACACGTGGCTCGTATGGTGCGGACCCGGATTGTTTCCACGCTTTCGCCATGGTTTTCCCGCTGCCGTCCCGGTGATATCCACATAGTCCCCGTTTCCCATGGTGAAGGCCGCTTCGTGGCCGCACCTGAACAGCTTCAAGCCCTGGCGCTGGCCGGACAATTGGCCACCCAGTACGTGGACATGGAAGGCAGGCCGACCATGGACTATCCCCATAACCCAAACGGTTCGATCCTTGCCATAGAGGGGATATCCAGCCCGGACGGCCGCATCCTTGGAAAAATGGGCCACAGTGAACGCCTGGGGCCATGGACCGCCCGCAACATTCCCGGCATAATTGAACCGGCATTGTTTGCAGGGGGAGTTTCCTACTTCAGATGACGGATCAGGCGGCAAACCCCCGGCCCGACTTGAATTCACTTTTTCCGCTGGCGGACCACCTGCGCCCCGACCGCATCACCGAAGTATACGGCCAAAAACACCTGACCGGCCCGGGAAAAATCCTTTCCGACATGGTGACACGTGAACAACTCGGCTCCACCATCCTCTGGGGCCCCCCGGGAACCGGAAAAACCACGCTTTCCCGCATCCTGGCCAAATCCCTGAAATACCCATCCATGGAGTTCTCAGCCACGGTTTCACGCATCGCGGAAATCCGTGCGGTGATGCAGGAAGCAAAGGCCTCGCGGGATCGATTTCATCGCCCGCTGGTGGTATTTGTCGACGAGATTCACCATTTCAACAAGCACATGCAGGACGCGTTCCTCTCTTTTGTGGAAAAGGGAGACATTGTCCTGCTGGGAACCACTACCGAGAACCCCGCGTTCAAACTCAACCGCGCCCTGATCTCACGCATGCAGATTCTGGAATTGCATCCTCTGGATGACAGCGATCTGGAGACCATTCTGGATCGCGCCCGGACCAGTATCCGCAACGCCGGCATTGCCGTTCCGGAGCTCTCCCCGGAGGCCGGGACATTGCTGGTGCGCTACGCAAGTGGAGACGCCCGCCGCCTGCTCAACGGACTGGAAACGATCCTGCGCCTGGGCAGGGATCCGGCCACGGTATTGCAGGCAGAGGAAGTGGCGCTTGTGCTGCAGAAAAAGGTCAAGGGATACGACCGATCCGGAGATGACCGCTACCAATTGATCTCGGCGTTTCACAAAAGTGTGCGCAATTCAGATATGGATGCCTCGTTGTACTGGCTGTACCGCATGCTCACGGGCGGCGAAGACCCGCTTTTCATTCTGCGCCGCATGATCCGCATCACCGCGGAAGATATCGGCCTTGCCGATCCCCATGCCCTGCGCGTCTGCCTCGATGCCCGCGAAGCCTACGACGCTCTCGGCTCGCCGGAAGGTGAAATCTTTCTGGCCATGGCCACGGTTTACCTGGCTTCCGCGCCCAAAAGCAATTCTTTGTACATGACCGAAAAGCGTATGCATCAGGTTGCGGATCGGTACGGAAACGAACCCGTCCCCCTGCACTTGATCAACCCTTCTCACTTCCTGGCCGCACGCAAAGGGGCCGGACGCGACTACCTGTACGCGCACGATTTCGCGACCCGAACCACCCCGATGCAGACCATGCCCGCCGGTGTTCGCGACAAAGATTTTTATTCTCCGGGTGAACTCGGTTTTGAAAAAACCATCCGCGAACGCATCCAATTCTGGCTGGAACAAAAAAAAGCCATGGAACAGGCTCCGGAAAAAACAGAACCCCGGAAAAAAGATTAATACCGTTTCTCTGTGTTGATCTGTTCCACCAAGTCCAGCAATTCCCGGTAACGAATGGGTTTGGCAAGGTAGTAATCAAAACCCGCCTGCAAAATCCGTTCGCGGTCGTTCTTCATGGCCAACGCCGTAACGGCGGCTACGGGGACGGACTGGAACCGGGGGTCGTTTTTCAGATGACCGACGGGGGGGGAATCACCCATGTCCCCCGGTTGGACATCCATCACGATGAACTCGGGAATTGCGTGAAAAACGGTTTGCAATGCCGTGGGCACTGAGTCTGCGGCAATGACTTCATGTCCCCCGGATTCAAAAACGGTCCGGATCAACTTAAGATTCACGGGGTCGCCGTCAATGATCAGGATCCGCACTAACTACCTCCGGAAGCAAGTCGACTCAATACCACGGAAACACGTTCCAGATCAGCCCCTTCGGCACCCAGCAGCGCGAACAGGCCTGGGCGCAGTGCTTGAAGATCGCCTTCCGACTGCCGCGGCTCCAGCATCAGCACAGTGGGAATGCGCCGGGTTTCCGGCCTTTCCGCCAGTAGTTGAATCACTTCAAAGCCGCTGATATCGGGCTGCACTGCAGATACCACCAACAGGTCCGGAATGCCCTTCAAAGCGGCGTCGATACCGGTAAGCCCGCCTGCGGCCGTGTCCACACTCCATCCCAGAGACTCCAGCACCTGTTTTCCCTGCCGCCGCCGTTGGCCGTCTCCATCCACCAGCAGCGCGCGTTTGCCGGGCGCGGAATCAAAGTTGGGGTTCCTGTACGCGATTTCATCCAGAATGGGACGCAGGGATCCTTCGGTCAACGGAAACAGCGAAACCGCGGATGGCGCCAGCACCGCGCCCTGACCTCCGGAAGGGGTTTCCAGGATCAGAATCACCGGAAGGGTTCGGAACTGGGGCAGTTCCTTGATCTGGATCAACATGCGCATCCCTTCCAGGGAAGGATAATCCACATCCAGAAGCATCGCGTGGGCCTGGTGGCGATTCAGCCATTCCCAAGCCTGGGCGTAGTCCGCCAGCGCCGTAACTTGATGATGCCCCAGGGCGGGCCAGGCTTGAATCCGATCCAGCAGATTGCGGTTACCGGACAAAAACAACAGTGAAAGCGATACGTGGCGGGCCGGCCCCGATTCCGTAGCGGGAGTGACTGTGAAATCCGCCTCCGACTCCAGGGTTTTTCTCCAGGGCAGGTATACGGAAAAACGGCTCCCTTCTCCAACCCGGCTCTCTACATTTACCCATCCGCCATGCAACTCGGTCAGGCGCTTCACCATCGTCAAGCCCAGTCCGGTTCCTTCGTACTTACGGCTGATGGAACCGTCCACCTGCTCAAAGGGAATAAAAAGCCGTTCCTGATCCCGGGATGAGATACCGATGCCCGTATCCCGAACCGCCAATTCCAGGAAATGGTCACCCTGCCAATTGGGCACGGCATCCGGATTGCTCCCGAACATCTCCTGCGCGGCCAACCTGCGGGTCGACAATGAAACCGTGCCACTGTCAGGAGTGAACTTGACGGCATTGGACAACAGGTTGTATACAATCTGGCGAAACTTGCGCACGTCCAGGAACGGCGTGTCACCAGTCGGATCAACGTTGAAATCCAGGGTGATGCCATGAGCCGCGGCTTTTTCGCGAACGACCCGCAGCGCGCTCTCGCACAAAGCCGACACATTGGCCGGTTCCAGTTCAAGCGACATCTTTCCCGCTTCAATCTTGGACATGTCCAGGATATCGTTGATCAACAACAAGAGATGCCGTCCACTGTTAAAGATATCGGTCACGTATTCTTTCTGCCGGGCGGACAGCTCCCCGTCCACGATCCCGTCTTTGAGCACTTCGGAAAAACCGATAACGGCATTCAGCGGCGTGCGCAGTTCGTGGGACATGTTGGCCAGAAATTCGGATTTCGCCCGGTTCACCACCTCCAATTCCAGGGTTCTCTCTTTCAAGGCGATTTCAGCCATCTTCCTCGGAGTCACGTCCTCAATGGCCAGTAAAAACAGTGACTGGGCCTCCAAGGTTACCTGCCTTCCCCCGACCAGGAGATGGCAATGCCCGATTTCGGCGTCGTTGAATTCCAGTTCCAATTGACGAAAATCCCGGCACCCTCCCTCTGCGGGGGATTTCAAGTGCGCGCGTAATTCCGCGATATTCCAGCGTCCGTTGTCTATTTCAAAAAACCCCTTCTGTTCGGTGGCTTCCGGCTCGTACTTGAAGCGGGACAAAAACGCGGGGTTGGCTGTCAGCACGCGCAGGTCGTTCGCCAACACCACCAGGGGCACGGGAACGGATGACACAATGGCCTCGGCAAAATTCCGGGCTTCCTGGATCTTGTC
>JAFGNX010000088.1 GCA_016926835.1 Candidatus Aminicenantota bacterium
CTCTATTCGCCAGGTGAGCGCGGATTGCGGCCGCTCCCGAACGGATGGTTTCCGTATCCATGGCGATATTGATACGGATGTAGTCACGGTAGCGGGGAGAGAAGTTTTCCCCGGGAACCACTCCCACACCGATCTGGAGAAGGGATTCGGCCAGAGTGAAGCCGTCACCGGCACCCTGCGGGATGCGGGCCCACACGAAATAGCCGCCCCGGGCCGGGGCCACGCGAAAACCGGCCGCGGTGAGTTCAGCGCTCATGAGTTCGTGGTTGATCGCGCAGATTTGGCGGCACCCCCGAGTGTATTCGTGCCCGAAATCGTTTTCTGAAAGATAGCGGGTCAGGGCGGCTTGAGCCAGAGACGGGGCCGACAACCCGGTGTAGTCGTGAATGGCGCGGAGTGTTGCCATGGTGGTTTCGGGAGCAACCATGTAGCCGACGCGCCAACCCGTAATGGACAACCGCTTGGAAAAGGAGTCTACTCCGATCAACCTGGGGTATCCCATTGTCAATGGATCGGGGGGTGGCGAGCCGTAATGGATGCCCGCGTAAACCGCATCAAAAACCAGCCAACCGCTGACGCGATCAAGGATCTCCAAGAGGACGGCCAATTCCTCGTGGCTCCATACCCGCCCCTGGGGATTGCCCGGTGATGCCAGCAGGATTACGCGGATGCGGTTTTTCTTTACCGCTGCTTCCAGCTGCTTGAAATCCACATCGCCATCCGGGTTCGTGGCAAAAGCGTGGAAGGGCATTCCCAGAATCCGGGGGAGTTGCGGGTAGCTTTCATAAGCCGGATCAAAAGCCAGTACGCCGGAATGATCACCCACACTGTGGAAGAGGTGAAACAATGCCAGGAACAACCCTTCCGTGGCGCCCTGAACCACCAGCAGGTTGTCTTCCTGAACCGCGACCCCTCTTGACTGCAGCCATTCAACCAGTAGCGCCAGCAGGCCCGCTTGGCCGTTCCCCGGCGCGTACTGATGCAGGGCCGGGTCGAGCGCGGCTTCATTGAGATAACGGATCAATTCCCGAGGTGGTGCGAACCCCGGTTTCCCCTGGGCGAGATTAATACCTCCGCTGCGGGTAACGCGGCGGCTGAAGTGACTGATCAGGGAACCCCGAAAACGCTCCGGGGTCATTGCATGCTGAGTTTGTCCTGCAGTTCTTTTGCCTGACTGCTGAAAGCAGTGAGGGGATACTCTTCCAGCAGCCGCTCGATTGTCTGCCTGGCCATATCGAGTTGACGCGCCTTGTATTGGGTACGGGCCATGAGCAACAAGACGTAATCCTTGGCCACCTCGGTGTCTTTGTCAGCCAGCAATTGGTTGAACAGGTCGAGGGCCTGGCGTTCCTGATCCGAGGCGCTGAGAATCTGGGCTTCCAGCAGGGTTTTCTGGTCATTGATGATGTCCAGGTGGCTGGACGAGATGTCGTCCATCATCTCCAGTGCATCCTGAACCCTTCCCTGCTCCATGTAAAGCCCAACCAGAAACAACTGGGCGGCCGCTGATAAACCACGACCGGCTTTCAACTGGGAAAGTTTTTCGATTTTCTCATCCACCGTCAGGCTGTCGTTGTTGCGGATTTCCAGGGCTTCGGAATAGCGCCGGTTTTCCCGGGTGTAGGAGTGGGCGCGAACCAGGGTGACGGCGGCGAGCACCACCAGCACGGATGCAATCACCACTGCGGTCGCAACCAGTTTGCGCCGGTTGAGGCTGATCCACTGCAGGACGGTGGAGATAAAGTGTTGAAAAGGATCTTCTTTCAGGTGGGCACGTTCTTTGCGTTTCATCTTTGTTCCTTAAGAAAAACCGATTCAGGAGGCTTTCTTAGCTGCAACACGTGATTGATGTTAGCATCTCACCCCAACGGTGTCAAGTTCCATTGAATGACGGACGAGCCTATTCAGACCGGGATAGGGGGCCGGAGATCAAAGCCTTCAACACCCGGGCGCCGTTGATTTCGGCCTTGCCGCCGCGTTCCAGGCGGAAGGCAAAAGCGAACGCGGGCCGGTCGGCGGGAACGAACCCCATCATGACTGCGTCCAATCCCAGATCGGGATCTCCCGCAGTACCGGTCTTGGCCGCAGTGACGGGCCCTTCCGGCAGCAGGGCGCGATGCCCGGTTCCCCGTGATTCCCGAATTACCCGCACCATGGCGTCCTGGAGTTGGGCAAAACTTCGGCTGCCGGAGATCCGGACCAAAGGTTTGGGTGTGTGGTGGTAGATTCCCAGTTTAAGGATGTTTTTTTCGGTTGCGATGAGATGGGGAGACGCCATGGATCCCGACTGGGAGATGGTTGCCGCCAACAGCGCGCAGTGAAGGGTGGTGATGCGGATCTCTTCCAGGCCCACGGAGAGATCGGCCAGGCGACGGGGGGGCAGGGGCGGTGGTTGAAAGTCGCCGAAGCGAAATTCGAGGCACCGGTCTTTCAGCGGCAGGGAGTTGAATTGGAATTCAGTAAGGGTTCGGGCCAGTTTTTCGGCGCCGACAAACAGTCCCATGCGCGCGTAAGCGATGTTGCAGGAAATCACCAGCGCGGTTTCCGCAGAATCCACCTGCCCATGGCGGGTCCAGTCGTAGAAGATCCGGTTTTCCAGGTTGATGTTCCCCCGACATTCAAGTGGGAAGAGTTGCGGATCCGGCGATTGGCTGTATGAAAGGTAAGTCAGAACCTTGATTACCGAGCCGGGTTCGTATCGATTTTCCCAGGCGCAGTTCCCCCGCGAAGATGCGAGGGGTTTGGAAAAGGCGGCCAGAAGGGCGTTGTTTTCGGGATTCAGGATGACGCAGGAACCGTGATAATCGGCAAAAAGGCCGGCGACTTGTTTTTGCAGCCGGGCATCCAGAGTGAGCGTGAAAAACCGCAGCCCTTTTTCCAGAACCGTCACGAATGGTGAAAGGTCCAGGCCCGGGACCCGGGAGTGGATGGTCGCGGTTGCGGGCTCATACTCGCCCAGGATCTTTCCCGAATGGTCGTGGATACAGGCGATTCTGCCTTTGTCCAGATCTTTCCAGATTGTTTCCAGGATATGCAGGGCCTTGGCGTATTCTGTGCGTGACTCAGGTCCCAGGCCGAAGGCGATCCGGCGGGCATCTTCGGGCCGGTAGCGGGCAGTGAGGTAAAGCATGCGGTGAAAAGGACTGGGCGAATGATGCTTTTGCAAAAAATCGAGGTAAAGCCCCAACGACGCATACCGCCCCAGGTCCACCATGCGGTCCAGAAAACGGCTGGAGGCCACATAGCCCGAATGGGCGCAGGCGCGCAAGCTCTGCGCTCCCTTTTCCAATCCGCCCTCAAGCAGCTGAGACAGGGCCTGGAGCTCAGCCATCCCCGCCGCGGTAAACAGCGGCCGCGGGTTGTCTTCCAGGATTGCCGCGGCGGAGGCTTTTCCCTCCAACAGGTCTTCCTGGATGCGGTGAAACCTGCGGTATTGGACGCTGCGGATAATCAGAAGGGTAATGCCGGTCAGCAGCACCAGGGTGGCCAGCCAACGGAGTCGCTGTTGCCGCCGGCGTTTGCGCACCTGGTTAAAGGAAAAGCGGGTGTTGCGATAGTCCAGAACCATGGGTTCAGGGGAACATCAAGGCTTCGATGCGTTCAGCCAGCAGGTGCAGGATCAGGAGGTGGATCTCCTGAACCGCGGGTGTATCGGCATCCGGTACGTCCAGGATCATCTCGGCTCCGGCCGCCTCCAAAGCGTCCCTGTGGATACCGCAAAGGGCCAGGGTGAACATGCCGGTTTTTTTTGCGATTTCAATGGCTTCCAACACATTGGTGGATTTGCCGCTGGTGGTGATTCCGATCGCCGTATCTCCGGGGTTGCCCAGCGCTTCCAATTGCCGGGAGAAAACGCTTTTGAAATCCGAATCATTGGCGATGGCGGTTATACCGCTACAGTCGGTGGTCAGGGCCACAGCTGGAAGACCCGCTCGATCCCGGTAAAAGCGATTGATCAATTCCGCGGCAAAATGGGCCGCCTGGCTGGCGGATCCGCCGTTTCCAAACACATATACGCGCCCGCCTTTGTTCAGACCGGCGACAATGCGTGCGGCTGCTTCTGGAATCGGGGTTGCTTTTGCGGCAAATGTCCGTAACAAATGCAGCCGGTGTTGAATGCGTTCAGACAGCCAGAGATCCATTTTTCCCCTTTCGGATTGCCCGGATAGTGTAGTATTGATTCTTTTCATTTTTCTGTCAAGCGGGGACTGTTGACTTTTTCAGCGGATGACAATAGAATCGGCCTGTTATGTATGATCGATCTTTCCCACTAAAAGCGCAAATCCAGCTGCAATGAACATTCAAGGAGGTATGGATGAGTTACATCAAGGAAATCATTGATTGGGCAAAGGATCGCAATCCCGGCGAGCCGGAGTTCCATCAAGCCGTTGAAGAGGTGCTCGAAACATTGGAACCCACTGTTGAACGGCATCCCGAGTTTGTCCAGGCCGGCATTTACAAGCGGATCGTGGAGCCCGACCGTGCCATTCTTTTCCGGGTTCCCTGGATGGATGACCGTGGCGAAACCCAAGTGAACAAGGGCTTTCGTGTGCAGTTCAACAACGCCATTGGTCCGTACAAGGGCGGGCTGCGGTTCCACCCTTCGGTCAACCTCGGAATCATCAAATTCCTGGGTTTTGAACAGATCTTCAAGAATTCGCTGACCACCCTGCCCATGGGCGGCGGCAAGGGCGGATCGGATTTCGATCCCAAGGGAAAATCCGATGCCGAAGTCATGCGTTTCTGCTACGCCTTTATGCGTGAACTGTTCCGCCATATCGGTCCGGACACGGATGTTCCGGCCGGTGACATCGGTGTGGGCGGCCGGGAGATCGGGTTCTTGTACGGAATGTACAAAAAACTCCGCAATGAGCATACCGGCGTACTCACGGGTAAGGGCGCCGACTGGGGCGGCAGCCTGATCCGTCCCCAGGCCACCGGATACGGAGAGACCTATTTCGCGGCCGAGATGTTGGCCACCCGGGGCCAGGACTTCCAGGGCAAGATCGTGGCTGTCAGCGGCTCGGGCAATGTGGCCCAGTATGCGGTTGAAAAAGTCAACCACCTGGGCGGAAAGCCGGTCACCTTGTCCGACTCAAGCGGCACAATCGTTGACATGGACGGAATCAAAGGCGAAAAGTGGGACTTTGTCATGCAACTCAAGAACATTCGCCGCGGCCGTATCCATGAATACGCCGAGAAATTCGGCGCCCGCTACTATGAGGGCAAGAGTGTCTGGGACGTGATCCGGGATGAAGCACTGAAGATCGATGTCGCGTTGCCTTCGGCGACCCAGAACGAGATTCACAAGGATCATGCCGAAGCCTTGATCAAGAACGGTTGTTTCTGCCTGTCAGAGGGCGCCAACATGCCTTCCACTCCCGAAGCCATCGAAGTGTACCAGGACAAGGGGATTCTCTATGGTCCCGGAAAAGCGGCCAACGCAGGCGGAGTCGCGGTTTCCGGACTGGAAATGAGCCAGAACAGCCTGCGCATGGGCTGGACGGCTGAAGAGGTAGACAACCACTTGCAGCGCATCATGAAGAATATCCACAAATCCTGCCTGGATGCCGCGGACACTTATGGTTCTCCGGGTAATTACGTGGTCGGCGCCAATATCGCCGGATTCCTCAAAGTCGCCCGTTCCATGCTGGCTTTCGGCGTTATCTAGACATCCAAAACCGAATCGACCTGATTTCTCTCGGGGGCCCGAAAGGGCCCCCGTTTCTTTTTCCGGGTTATTGCACGGATTGAATTTCCCCAAACCTCGGTGTATATTACATGTACAGCCCCAGCCGTTGCGGGGATAAAATGCCAGGGTCTGGAGGAGAAAAGGGAAAATGACGGAAAACACGGAACAGCAAACCCCCGCCGAATCAGAAAACACGCTCGGCGAAATCATTGAGAACTTGCAGGCGGATCGCTGGACATGGAGCAATTTTTACCGCCGGCCCAAGTTCTGGATCACGGTGATCATGGTTTTATTGGCATTCATGTTGGTGAGGGAATTGGTCCGCCACCAGCAGCAAAGCATCAGCAGCACGGAATTGGGTCGCTCGCTTGAACTGGTTTCAACCGAAACACGTTGGGTGAACAAGGAAATCACTCCTTACCGGGTCAAGATCGTGCCCTCGGTAACGTTCACGGTGCGCAACCGGGGAGATCGCCCCATCGCCAATCTGAAGTTTGTCGGTATTTTCATGTTCGCCGACAGTGGGGAGCAGATGAGTGACGGCGTTACGCCGCTGATGCCCGCGGGGGTCGAACCCGGAGAAACCACGGACAAGATCACCATCAATGCCCTGTACGGATACTCAGCCACATCCAAAGCCGCATTCATGCAAAACAAGGACAAATGGAAGCCCATCAAGGTCCGGATCCTGGCCCAGACCAGCGCCGGATTCGCTCCCCTGGGAGTCGTGCCCGTGCGTCAGGTGATTGAGGGTATTGAGGGAGACATCAGCGGGGAGCAAGCGAAAGAATTGGACGAACGCGTGCAGAAAGCCTTGAAATTGGGAGAGGCCCTGCAGGTATTGGATGCCGAGTCCAGGTGGGAAGACAAGAAAGTAACCCGGAGCCAGGCTGTGATCGTGCCGGTGATCCGCTTCCGCCTGAAAAATACCGGTGACGCCCCTTTGCACAACCTGATCATGAAGGGGGTGTTTGAGTTTGAAGAAGACGGCAGACAGTTGACTGTCGGTGAGGCCGAAGCTTTAACCGAGCCCCTGGGGCCCGGAAAGATCAGCGACGAAATTGCGTTGAAAGGAGAATTCGGTTACTCCGCCAGCAGCAAGGCGGCGTTCGTACAGAACCGCGACAATTGGAAACCGATAAAAGTCCGTGTGCTCGCACGTTCACGCCAATCCAGCGACGCGCTGCTGGGCATTTTTCCCATCAGCCGGGAAATCGAGGGTGTAAAGGTGATGTACCGCAGTCCGGGAGGATGATTCGGCCGACCTGACGGCGGCGGTATCGGCATGGGACGCAATCTACGCAAATTCCTGGTCATTCTCTTGTTTGCCGCTCTGTTTGTGGCCGGGTTGCTGTGGGTCCGGGACCGTGCGGTTCAGCGCTGGCTGTTTGACAACATCAACGACGGCTATCGCAATTTCAATCAACGGGTGGTTTCGCCTGAACAGGAATTGTGGTCCCAGCGGATTGAAATCGGGCGTCGCAGCGCGGATACCGTTCGCGCCATCCTGGAAGCAGGCGTGCCGGCTGTGCCGGTGCCGCTGAACGGTTCACGCAGTCTGCGCGGCGTGATCACCGCGCCTTCCGGAGGGGCTGTTTTCGGTATTTTCGTTGCCGATCCCGGCCGGCCCCGCCCACTGTTACCGAAACTGGTAAGCGGTATTGATGAATTGGATCGCCACTTGTCCCAGGTTCACAACCGGGTTTTCAACACCTATTTCATTTCCCGTAATCAATGGATTCTGATCAACCCGCCCAAGTGGATCAGTCAGATCGAAGACCGTCACGACTTCAGCCAGGACTTGTTCTACCGCACTGCCGGTCCGGAAGAGAATCCGGGTCGAGAGCCGGTATTCACGCCGATCTACTATGATGATATCTGGGAAAAATGGATGACATCGCTGGTGATTCCAATATATCTGGGGGATGAGTTCCAGGGCGTGGTGGGGCATGACTTTCTGCTCGATGAACAGTTGCCGTTTTTTTCCAATCAGGCGTTGAACACGTCCGGGATGCTGGTCCTGGTGGACCGCAACAACCGTTTGCTCCTGCATCCGGGCGTCTTGAAAATGTTGCAGGGGCGCGAGTTCAATATGAATGAAAGCCTGGACATGAGCGACCGCGTCCAGAACCCTTATGTGTTGCATCTGCTGCAATCCCTGCGCCGGGGAAAACTGCGCAGCGGGTTTCATAACCTTGCCGGGAAACGTTTCCACGTGTGGCAGGCAGAGATGCCGGGCGTCGGTTGGCGGTATTTGTATATGGCCAGCAGCAGTGATATTCTGAGCCGCTTTAAACCCCAGATCACCCGGGCAATGGCGCTTTTTGCGGCGGTTGCGCTGGGGTGCATGTTGTTGGTGTTCTCGTTAGTGTGGTTCACTTTTCTGCGTCCCTTGTCGCGCCTGGGCCGGAATCTGCGTTCCATCAGTCGCGAGAATGACGTACTGGATCTTCCCCGGCAACGCAGCCTGCTCTCTTCCAGTTTGGAAAACCTGTTTGTGGATACCCGGGAGGTGGTGCAGCGCCTCACCCGCAACATTCATGAGGTACGGGAAGCCAAAGAATATATCGAAACCCTGATGAAGACGGTCAGCGTGTTTATCGCGGTTCTGGACGCGGACTTGAAGCTGGTGGACATCAACGAATTCGGGCTCAGGAAACTGAAGATCCGGCGCGAAGAGATCCCCGGGATCGATCTGGAAAAAATCCTGGGCATGGAGGAACTCAATCAACTTGCAGCTGAGTTGCGAGACCGGGGCTACGTGACCAACCGGGAAATGGTGCTCTATCTGCCGGACGGACGCACCGTGAACGTTGACGCTTCCATTTCCTCGGAAATCGATTCCAGCGGAACGGAACGCTTGGGCTATATTGCCGTGTTTTCCGATATTACGCTGCGCAAGAAAGCCGAAGTCAACCTGCGCAACCAGATCACGTTTTCGCGCCAGATCTTTAAAACCATTCCCGACATCATTCTTATCACGGATATGCAGCGCAAAGTGATCTTTATGAACCAGAAAGCGGAAAGCCTGCTGAAAGAACGATTGTCGGCCAACCGGGATCTGGCGGACCTTTTGTCTCAGCGCTCGTTGGAAAGCGGCTTTGATGAATATTTGCGCAATTCCATTCGTGACGGCCGGGATATCAAACAGATCAATGTGTTGAATCCATTTCTGGAGGAAGAGAGTTTTGTTGACCTGATCATTGAGCCGTTGCGGACCCATTCGGGGCTGATCGGCGGCCTGATTCTGGTACGGGACATCACTGAATGGCGGGATCTGACACAGAAGATCCAGAACCTGCAGGTGTTTATGCAGAAGCTGATCGATGCCAGCCCTTATGCCATCATCTCCGTGGCGGAAGACAACCGCGTCACTGTCTGGAACGGCAGTGCCGAAAAGATGTTCGGCATATCCGCAGCGGACGCGTTGGGAAAAACCGCTTTTGACGTCAGCTCCGCTTTCGCGAATTACCGAGATATTATCAACGAGGTCCGTATCCTCAATAAGACCGTGTTCCTCAACGACGAGATGCTGTTGGTGGAAAAAGATGACAGCAACCGTATCGTGCATCTGAACATTTATCCGGTTCTAAGTGAAGGCCGCAGCGTGGTCATCAATATCCAGGATGTAACGGAACTCAAGCAATTGGAAAACTCGCTCATGCAAGCCCAGAAAATGGAGTCTCTGGGCCTGTTGACCAGCGGAATTATTCACGATTTCAACAACGTGCTCAGCGGCATCATGGGCTATGCGTCCCTGCTGGACAAAAAGATTCCCGACGATTCCCAACTGAAACGTTATGTCCGTTCCATTCTCAGTTCCAGTGACCGGGCCTCGATGATGATCCGCCAGATTCTCGAATACTCGCGCAAGAAACTGGCCAAGCGCGAGGTAATCCCATTGCATGAAATTGTTGAAGAATCTTTGGATTTTCTCTCTCCCCATCTGCGCAATATTCGCGTCGTGCGCCGCCTGTCCGATGAAGAACTCTATGTTCACGCGGATCGCACCCGCATTTCGCAGGTGTTGATCAACCTCCTGGTCAATGCCCGCGACGCTTTGAAAGGGCGGCGGGAGCCCATGATCGAGATCGCCACGGCCCGCAAAAAAATCCTGCGGCACAAAACCATTCCAGATGGGGAATACGTTCTGATCCGGGTTCACGACAACGGCCGGGGCATCCGGCCGGAACACCTTGAACGGATATTCGAGCCTTTTTTTACAACCAAATCACGGGTTGCCGGAACCGGAATCGGCCTGGCCACCGTGCGGGAAATCGTCAAGGATTTTTCGGGCGAAATCCTTGTGGAATCGACAATGGATCAGGGCGCGACTTTCTTTGTCTTTATTCCAGCGGCTTTTCCCCGGCCGGAGAATCCGCGTGAAAAGGCTCCCGAGGAAGTGCGCCCCCTGGTTGTGGGCTGGGCCCTGCTGATTGATGATGAGGAAGTGGTGCGTGAAATCGGCACGGACATGCTGCATTCGCTGGGAATCAAATGCCTGACCGCCGCGGACGGCGAAGAGGGAATACGGATCTTCCGCGAAAATCTTGATCAAATCAGTTTCGTGATCCTGGACATTGAAATGCCGGGGATTTCCGGAGATCAGGTTTACGAAGAATTGCAGCGGATTTGTCCCGGAATCAAGGTGTTGTTCGCCAGCGGATATTCCCGCGAATACCTGGAAAACAAGTACTTTAACCGGCGCATCCGGAATTTCATGGCCAAGCCGTTCCAGTTGAATCAGCTCTCCCGCAACATTCACAATCTGTTGAATCGGGATGAGCAGGACAATTCATAACATGGACAGGCAGAGGGCCGGGGCATGGCAATCCCTGCACAACCATGCGCGCACGCTTGCCGGTGTCGATCTCAGAGAAATGTTTCAACAGCATCCCCGTCGTTGTCGTGAACTTCGACTGGAACTGGACGGGTTGTTGTTTGATTTTTCCCGGCAGCGCGTGGTTGGTGAGACGATGGATCTGCTGGTGAAACTCGCCCGGGCCTGTGGCGTGGAACAGCAACGGGAACGCATGTTCAGCGGCGACCCCATCAATGTCACCGAGAAACGCGCAGTACGCCATGTGGATCTGCGCTTGCCACCGAAGCGCCGGGACCGGGAAATCAACCGGGTCATGGAACGCATGGAAACACTGGCGGTTGCTCTGCGTTCCGGAAAGCTTCTGGGTGTGCGCAAGCGACCTTTGCGGCACCTGCTTCACCTGGGGATTGGTGGTTCCGACCTGGGACCGCGCATGGCTGTGCATGCCCTGAGTCCTTTTGCCACCAAACCGGACATCCATTTTGTGGCCAATCTTGACCCGGATGAATGGGCGCCGTTACTGGATCGCCTGGATGCGGATGCCACCCTGGTGTGCGTGGTATCCAAGAGTTTTACGACTCAGGAAACCATGGCCAACGCCGCCGTGGTGCGGGCATGGCTGGAAAAGTCCCTGGGACGCAAACAGGTGGGAGCCCAATTGCTTGCCATTACCGCCCATCCCGGGCGCGCCGGAGAATGGGGTGTGCCCGCTGAGCGCATTCTGCCTTTCTGGGATTGGGTGGGGGGACGCTTTTCATTGCCATCTGCCGTGGGGTTCCCCCTGATGGCCGCGTTGGGCCCCCGGGGTTTTGCCGAATTTCAAGCCGGCATGCATGCCGTTGACCATCACTTTATGGCCGCTCCGCTGCGCGGCAACATTCCGGTCATCATGGCACTTTTGGGCGTATGGAACGGAAATATTCTGGGAGCCCGCTCGCACGCGGTGCTTCCCTACAGCCAGGGCTTGCACTGGTTTCCCCTGTTTCTGCAGCAATTGGAAATGGAGTCCAACGGCAAGTCCGTAGACCAGCAGGGCCGGTCGCTGACCCGGGATTCCGCCCCGGTGATCTGGGGGGGCGTGGGTACCAATGCCCAGCACGCCTTTTTTCAACATCTGCATCAGGGCACTTTTTTTACCCCCTGTGATTTTATCGGTTTCGCCCATCCCCGCGATGAACGCTACCTGGAACACCACAAGCAGTTGCTGGCCAACCTGCTGGCCCAATCGGCCGCGCTTGCCTTTGGGCGCACCGCTGAGGAAGCCGCGGCCGCCGGAGTTGGCCCGGCGCAAATTCCCTGGCGTGTTTTTCCCGGTAACCGTCCCTCTTCCACCCTGATATTGGACCGGCTGTCGCCTTTCAACCTGGGGCGGCTGGTTGCCATCTACGAGCACAAGGTCTTTGTCCAGGGTGTTTTGTGGGATGTGTTATCTTTTGATCAGTGGGGAGTTGAGCTGGGCAAGGAAATCGCTGTCGATGTCTGCAAAAACATGAAAGGCGAAGATTCGCTCGTGGATGTCGCCACGCAGGAATTGATAGACTGGATCAACCGCGCCTAGAGCGATCCGGGATTACAACAGGCCCTGGGCCTGCATCCATTCGTCGTTGAAAATGGTGCTCAGGTAGCGGGAGCTGCCGTCAGCGAAGATGGTGACAATGCGGGCGGGTCGTCCGATGTCCAGGCCGGCGGCGATCTGCCGGATCGCCCACAAGGCGGCGCCGCTGGAACCCCCGGCCAGCACCGCTTCGCGTTTCACCAACTCGCGGGTCGCATGAAAAGCGTCCCGGTCGTTCACGCGGATCACATCGTCGATATGGGTAAAATCCGCGCAGCCGATCAAAAATTCATCGCCCAGTCCCTCGAGCAGGTAGGGCCCGGGAGTGACGATGCGGCGGTGGTGAAACCAGTCGTAAAATATCGATCCCTCGGGATCCACGGCAACCACGCGTATTCCGGGATCCTTCTCTTTCAGAAACCGGGCCACTCCTCCGATGGTGCCGCCCGTTCCGATTCCGGCCACGAAGATGTCGATGCGGCCGTCCATCTGTTCCCAGATTTCCGGGCCCGTAGTCCGGTAATGGGCTTCATTGTTTTCACGGTTGTTGTGCTGGTCCGGAAAGTAACATCCCGGAGTGGCGGCCGCCAGGCGCGGGGTGATGTTGTTGTAGCTGTCCGGGGATTCAGGCGGCAGGGTGGAATCAACCAGGTGAACCTCTACCCCGAGTACCTTAAGCTGATTGATCTTTTCACGGCTGATACGGTCGCGCACAACCACCTTCAGACGGTATCCTTTCTGGATGGTCATCATGGCCAGTCCGAGTGCCGTATTCCCGGAAGAGTTTTCAATGATCATCTGTCCGGGTTGAAGTCTTCCGTCTTTCTCGGCTTTTTCGATCATCCAGCGGGCGATGCGGTCCTTGATGCTGCCCATGGGATTGAGGAATTCCAATTTGGCGTATACCTCGTGATCCAGATTGGCGGTGACGTGGTTCAGCCGGATCATGGGCGTGTTGCCCACTGTTTCCACGATGCTGTTACAGACTTTTTCGGTTGCCATGTTGTTTCCTTTAAGAGAAGCCGGGATGTGGCGGAACTCCCATTCTAGCGCATTGCCCGCTGATAGTAAAGCGCCTGGAACCGGTGCATGACACCTCATTCCGATTCTGCTACAATGGTTGCCCGGAGTCGTACCCGCCATGATGTATACCAATTTTTTTCTGTTTATTGTCGCGGCAACTGTGTTTGCTTCGGCCCCTGAAGGCCCGGTGCCGCCGCTGGACCGGGTATGGGCCCTGGCAATCACGCTGCTGTTGATGGCGGGATTCTGGCAGTGGAACCGCTTGCGCTTTTTTCAATTGGAAAAACGCTGCCGGCACCAGGGGACTGATCCGGGGAACATGAGGCGGAAGTATCAGCGGGCCGTGGGGGTTCATTCCATGCTGGCCGTGGGTGTTTTCGTTCTGGCGGTGACCGGATTCTCAGTGAAACCGATGATCCGGCAATTACCCCTGGTCGGAAACTCAGTATTTCTGACCCATGCCCTGGGACTGATTTTGTTCCTGTTTTTTCTGGTGGCGGTATGGTTCTGGTCATGGCGGGCTTTTAACGGCATGATGAGTACCGCTCCGACAGCCCGGGCACATGTCGTTTCCCAGCTTCGTTTCAATCTGGTGATTGTCATTCCCTGGTTGTTGCTTTCCCTGGCCGTGGATTTTTGGAGCCTGTTGCCGTTGCCCGCGGCTTCCATGGAATCCGCCACCGTGCAGCTGATCTTTTTCGGCCTGTTTGTATTGTTGCTGGCCCTTTTTGTTCCGGTTCTCATGACCCGATTGTGGGACTGCGGATCCCTGGATGACGGGGCAATGGAAAGCCGCATAGAAAGCTTTGCGCGGCAACTGGGGGTCCGTTTCCGCCGCATCCTTTCCTGGAACGCGATGCACAGGGGCCTCGTGACCGCCGGCGTGGTGGGATTTGTTCCGGGATTGCGTTATCTTTTGATTACGCCGGCTTTGTCGCGCTTGCTCAGTGAAGATGAAATCCTTGCCGTAGTCGGTCACGAAGTGGGTCACGTGCGCCGCAGGCATATGTGGTTGTACATGTTGTTTTTCGCCGGTTTTGTCGTGATCAGTCTGGGTCTGGTGGATCGCTTTGTGAGCTGGTTGGCGGGAACCGGTCCGGGACTGTCGTTACTGGTGCGGGCGGATGGCCGGCTCAACACCGCTTTTCTGGGGTGGGCGTCGGCAGCGGTTTCCCTTTTGTTGTTCGTGATGTATTTCAGATATGTTTTCGGTTGGTTCATGCGCAATTTCGAGCGTCAGGCCGACCAGTTCTGTTTTGTGGCGGGGGTTCCGGTGGAACACTTGATCTCCGCGTTTGACAAGTTGCGCAACCACAGTGGAGGGGGGGACGAACAGGGAAACTGGCATCATTACTCGATTTCACAACGCATCCAATGGCTGCAACGGTGTGCCGGAGATCCGACACTGACGGCGTATCATGACCGCCTGGTCAGGCGCGGCCTGATTGCGTTTGTGTTGGCGTTGACGGTGTTTGCCGGATTCGCATTTCGTTCAGGGTCGGACGCCGGTGCAGTCGTCTCTATACGCCGGCTGGATCGGGTGGTGACCCAGCGCTTGACAAACCATCCACGCAATCCGGCGCTGTGGTCATTGTTGGGAAACCTGAAGGTGGAAGGCAAGCAGTGGCGGGAAGCCGAGGCGGCTTTCCGGCGTTCACTGGAACTCCAATACAATCAACCCGACACCCTGAACAATTATGCCTGGGTGTTGCTGACTTGCCCCGAAGAACCATTGCGGGATCCCCGCCTGGCCTTGAGGCTGGCCCTCGACGCCGTCTCTA
Organism: Candidatus Aminicenantota bacterium; assembly: GCA_016926835.1. GTDB lineage: Bacteria > Acidobacteriota > Aminicenantia > UBA2199 > UBA2199 > UBA876. The sequence continues at coordinate 14,874 of JAFGNX010000088.1, forward strand.
TGCGGCGCACGCACTATATCCTGGATACCCTGGCGGAAGCGCTGCTGGCCAATGGCCGAGTGGATGAAGCGGTGGAGGCGGCGCGGGAAGCGCTCTCTCTGGCGAGTGAGAACCTGGACTACTATCGGCGCCAGTTAACGCGCATGCAACGCGCGGCACTGGCGCGCGGTGCGGAACGAATGTAGAAAAACACAATCAATTGGGAATTTTGGGAGGATGATATGAAACGCGATTTGAAACGAAGCGCCTGGCTGTTGATCCTGATTGTCATGACGGCCTGCTCCGGAGACCAGGATGCCCGCTTTATAGAGGATTGGAAAAGAATCCAGGCTGAATTTACGCCCCTTTTCGAGTCGGTCGACCGGTCGGGAAGGCCGAGCCTGGAGGCCCGTTACAAAGAGAAGCTGGAAGCTTTGGCGGAAGCGGCCCAACCGGGGCGGCTTTGTGATTCCAGTCGACTGACCTACGCGGAAGTCCAGTTGGAACTGAATCAACTGGAGGCTGCTGAAGCCATTCTGCTGCCGTTGGCTTCACACCAGAACCCCGATTTGCGCATTCGGGCGTTACAGATGCTGGTTCGAACCGCGGTCGCTCGCAAAGACGCCGATGCTTTGCGGCAGCGCTACAAAGACCTTGATTCGGCCCGCAACGGCGAATTGGAAAAAGATGCCCCGTTGTTTCTGGAAGCAGGCAACCGCATGCGGGACACCGATCTGGAATTGGCCCTGGAACTGATCGACCGCGGGCTTTCCCATCCCATACCGGAAAGCGCAGATAAGGCGTTAAACACCGCCATTCATATTCGCTTTGTGGACGGCGGCCTCGGCAACAGTGAGCGCGGGGTTTTTCTGGAACGCATGGCCCGACAATATGCCGATCGACCCCATATCATCACGCAGATCCAGCGGAAAAGGGGGTTCCTGGAATTTCTGGGCCGGCCCGCTCCGGAATTGGATCAGCCCGGCACCTGGCTGAACAGCGAAAGTCCGTTGCAACTGGAGGAGTTGCGGGGGCGCTATGTTCTACTGGATTTCTTTGCTCCCTGGTGTCCCGACTGCCGCAACAGCTTGCCGGAATTTCGGCAATTGGGGCGCAAATTAAAAGATCAGATGGCAACCATCCTGATCACCCGTCTATACGGATTTTACGCCGACGAAAACACGCCGGCCAGGCGGAACCTTTCAAATACGGAAGAACTGTCACTTTTGAAAGATTACCTGGAAAACAAAGAGATCGATCTGCCGGTTTTCGTGGCGGTTGGCGAGGAAACGCACAATCGGTTCAACGCTTCAGCCATTCCCCATTACGTGCTGATCTCTCCGGACGGCAAAGTAGTCGACCTCTGCATGGAGCGGGTTCACGGTTTTTTTGCCAGGGTGGAAGCCCAGGTAATGGGAGAACAATAGCCCGCAACCGCGCGGGTTTGGCCGGCATCCCGGGATTTTTTTGTACGCGTGGACTTTTCCATTATGAAATCCGTACCAGGTAAAAAGTGATGCATAAGAAGACCGTACGGCAATGAGGTAATGAAAATGGTCGGCAAATCCGAGTGGGCGGCGGTTCTGGGGGCAATGGCTCTATTGTTCTGTTCCTGGCAGGCAAGAACTGAAGACAAAGCAGTTGAAACCGGCGCTTTGGTGGTTCAGGCGATACGGACAAATGAAACCATCCGTGTGGATGGCCGCCTGGACGAACAGGTGTGGACCACTCCCCCGGTTTCCCGACCCTTCCTGACGTTCAGCCCCACCTATGGCGAGATAATGGGTGAAGCCACGCGGATCTGGGTCGCCTATGACCGTGACACCCTGTACTTCGCGTTCCGTTGCCTGGATACCCGGCCGGACCGCATCAAAACCTCCATCGCCCGGCGCGACCACAGCTCGGCTGACGACTGGATCGGTGTGGTGATCGACAGCCTCAACCAGCGCCAGTCCAGTGCCGAGTTTTACGCCAACCCCTCGGGCATCCAGACCGACGGCGTAACGTCCGCGGTCAACAGTTTCCGTCTGAACACGGCGGTCGATTTCGTATGGCGCAGCGCGGGACGCATCACCAGTCAGGGCTACGACATGGAGTTCGCCATCCCCCTGCGCAGCCTGCGCTTCACGGGCGGAGACCGGGTGGTCATGGGCATGAGTTTCATGCGTTATATCAACCGCCTGGGACACATGGGCTCCTGGCCGGGGATTCCCGTGGGCAAGACCCAGTTCAACGCCATGGCCGTGGTGGAATTCCGGGAACTGCGCAGCCGCCTGAACGCCGAAGTACTACCCAACTTTACGGCTGGTTTCCAGCGCGAAAGGGATTCCGCCGCCCGGTGGCGTGACGGATCATGGAATCACAACCTGGGGCTTTCGGCCAAATACGGCCTGACGTCGTCCATTACCGCCGAGGCTACGGTGAATCCCGATTTCAGCCAGGTGGAGAGTGATGCCTTCCAGGTCACGGTCAACCAGCGCTACCCATTGTTTTTCGAAGAAAAACGCCCCTTCTTCATGGAGGGCATGGAGGTGTTTGAATTCGGGGTGGTTCCTTCGGGCTTGATGTACTCGGCAATGCACACGCGCAACCTGGTGGATCCCTTCCTTGCGGCCAAGGTGACGGGCAGCCTGGGACCGGTCAGCATGGTGGCGTTGGCAGCAGGCGACGAGGCGCCGGATCCGGACGGACGGCTGCAGGGAAACGCCTTCTGGGGCTTGCTCAGGGCAAAGACCTCTATAGGCAGTGACAATTCCGCCGGCCTGCTGTACAGTGACCATTCCCGCGACGGCACGGCCAACCGCGTATTCGGCGCGGACCTGCAATACCGCTTTTTCGGCAACCTGCGTGTAGGCGCTTCCTGGCTGGCCAGCCGCACCCGCGAGGTCCGGGACAGGGAGTCCCGGGCGGGCCAGGCCGTCAACGCCGTGATGCAATACATGAATCCCCGCCTTGAATCCTGGGCCACCTTTGAGCTCTACGACCGTGACTTCCGCATGGATTCCGCCTTTCTGCAGCGGGGTAGTCTGAGCCGCTGGCAGTATTTCGCGGGTCCGTACTTTCAGTTGCGCGACCGGGGAGTCAAGTGGCTGCAGCGGCTTCAGCCCTACCTGCGCATCGAGGGGTTGCACGACCTGGAAACAGGCATGAACGATTCCATCCTGGAGATCGGAACCACCGCCTATTTTCGCCAGTCCGATTATCTGCATTTTGAATACGTGAGCCAGAAAGAGAGCTGGCTGGGGGCCACCTATCCCCAGCACTATGTTCGGGTGACCGGCAATGCGCAGTTGTCGCGCCGGTTTTCCCTGCGCGCCGGTTGGCGTACAGGCGAGCAGTTGTACTATGGTCCCGGGCAGCCTTTTGTGGGCAGGGGGGGATCACTGGCGCTCGGTGTCACGCTGCAGCCCACTTCCCATTTCCTGGCCGTACTGGATTGGAGCCGCTACCACCTCGACGCGCCCGCCGGCGAACAAATATACCGTGTCAACATCTGGAACGGGCGCGCCACTTACCAATTCACCCGCCACTTCTTTGTGCGGGGCATACTGCGCTATGACGACTACGAAAAAGAACTGCTCGCGGACTTCCTGGCCTCGTTTACCCTGATTCCCGGAACCGTGATCCACCTGGGTTACGGCAGTCTGCACCAACCCCTGGAAGACAGCGATTATCACCCCGCCGGGGATCCCCTGCACATGCGCCACGTCCGCAGCAGCCTGTTTCTCAAACTCAGTTACCTCTGGCGCCTCTAACCCGATACAATTCAGGGATCAGGGGAGGGGTTGCAGCTCGATGAGGTAGAGCACGGGCCACTGTTTGCCTGTCACGAACAACTGGTTATTCTTCGGCCCCAAGGCGATGCCGTTCAGGACCCGTTCCGGGTCGTTGCGCAGGTGGGCCGGTACCAGGGCGGCGCAGTCGATCCAGGCGCTTACTTTTCCGGAGAGGGGCGAGATTTCAGCGATGCGGGTGTCCTGCCAGATGTTGGCCAGAATACGGCCCTGAAACAGTTCCAACTCGTTGAGATAGTGCACAGGCCGGCCCGCGGCTTTTACAGTCAGGGTGCGGCGCACCGAAAGGTCTTCGGGATCCAGGAAATAGAGACGCGAAGACCCGTCGGAAGCGACCAGGGAATGTCCGTCCCAGGTGAGTCCCCACCCCTGGGAAGAGAAACGGATCTCCAGTACCCGTTCGGGCGTGAATATTTTGCGGTCAAAAACCAGACAATGGCGGGACATCCAGGTCAACTGGTAGATCCGCTCTCCCCTCAGGGCGATGCCTTCAGCGAACAGGTTGTTTGCCAGGGAGTAGGCCTGGACCACTTTCCCCGTGGACCACTCCACTTTGCGTAATTGCGACTTTCCATACTGGCCAGTGCTTTCGTACAGCACGCCGTCTGCGAACAACAACCCTTGGGTAAAAGCTTGCGGATCGTGGGGCAGGGTCTGAATGACCTTGAAGGAACGGGTGGGAATCTTCGTGTGGGAAGTTGAGTGAATGCAGGCGGCCATGACCAGGCTTGCGGCCAGCAGGGTAAAAACGCGGGTGAAAAGTTGCATGGGTAATCCCATCTGTGTTTATACCACATATGGCTGGTATCCGGCCATTGTCCGGATGGATTGACCCGGTAAAGTGTCCTGTGATAAAGTTTCACAAGGGCGTTCGTCAATACCCGGAAGGAGAGAGCCATGATCCGCAACCGTATTGTTCGTCAACTTGTGATCCTGATCGCAATGCTCGCCGTCATGGCGGGCGTATACTTTTCCCGCGCACCGTTGATCGGCCTGGGTGATGCCGGATTCTGGATGATATTTGCCATGGGCATGATCAGTGGCGCCACGCTGTCCAACCTGATCACCCTGCTGCGCAACCGCAAATAACTTCGGTTCTCATTACAAAGCAATAACTGGAACTCCGATA
>JAFGNX010000089.1 GCA_016926835.1 Candidatus Aminicenantota bacterium
TCCATGGAGGCGGCGATGTTGTAGCCGGGGTAGTCGAAACCCGTTCCCGCCCAATCCTTGGCGGAGTTGCTGGTGCCGGCCCGGGAGGGCAGGTCGCCGCGCCACTTGTACAGGTTGTTGGCGAAGGAAGCGGACAGGCGCAGGTTCTTGAAGGGCTGGGAGGTCAACTTGAAGCTGTAGTTCCAGTAGTATTCCTTTTTTTCATACGTGCCTTCGGCAATGTCACCGCTGAGGAACTCCACGTCCCGTTCAGTCGTCTTGAACACCGGCAGGAAAGAACCGAAGAACCACAACTTGTCCTTGAAGATGTACCCGCCGAGGCCGAATCCCACCTCCATGCGGTCAGTCTTGTCCTTGCCGTACATGTCCTGGTAGTTGACGTATTCAACCACATCCAGGTTTTCCGGATTTAGGCGCAGGGTGTCCCGCTCCTTGCCCTGCAGGGCGCTGCCGCTGTAATAGCCGATTATCTCACCGGAGAAACGGTTCCCCCCGGCGCGGGTCACAACGTTGACCACCCCGCCCAGGGATCCGCCGAACTCGGCCTGGTACCCCGAAGCCTTGACCTGGACTTCGTCGATAAACTCGAAAGAGGCCTGGAGGCCCGCCCGCCCGGATTGCAGTCCGGTGGTGTTGACGCCGTCCAGAAAGTACATGTTTTCCGCACCACTGGCGCCGTCTACGGAGGTGCCGCCGGAATAGGTGCGTGCCCCGGAAGGATCGGAGCCGCGGAGGCGGGTGTCGTTCTCAGGAAGTTTCTCCTGGTGAACGCCGGGAATGGTGCTCATCAGGGTGTCGAAGTTCCGGCCCTTGGGCAGGGTGGAGAACAGTTCCCGGGTCAGGGTCATGCCCTTGGACGTGTTCTTCACGTCAATTAGGGGCGCCTTGCCGCTGACTTCGATCCGCTCTTCGAGTTTGCCCAGGGTCAGGGACACATCCAGGTTAAGCGTCTGTTCCAGGGTCAGGCGGATGTTTTCCCGGACCACTGTTTGGAACCCTTCCAGGGCGTATTCAACCCGGAACACCCCGGGGGTCAGGTTGAGCAGGCGGTACACACCATTTTCATCTGTAATGGTTTCCGCCTTGCCCACCATCTTGGGATTTACCGCCGTAACCGTAACGCCGGGCAGGAAACTGCCCTCACTGTCCGTAACGGTCCCGACGATACGGGATTTCGTCTGCTGCGCCGTCAATCCTCCGCAGAGAATCATACATGCCAGCAGGACCAAAGCGATTCGCTTGATCATGGGAACCTCCATAATTTGATTTGCTGCCCCGCCATTATGCGGCCGGGACGCACCCCAGGAGCGGCAATTCCGTTGCCATTGCGGGCTGTTTTTCATCCCATGGGATGAATGCGATTCATACCGGGACGATTGACATGGCTCAGGTTACGGGCTTCCATTCCCCGGGGCGGGTGATGAAGTGAATTTGGGACGAACATCAGAAAATAATACGGAAAACCGGAGACGCTCCAAAATCACGAAGCTATAGTGAGGCCCCGACAGTCATTCACGGAAGGAGATTCAAAAAATGGAGGGCGAGGGGCGGACCGATCACCGCGGAGGAGAGTGATCAGTCCGCCAGGATGCGCAACATTTCCTTTAACCGGGTAACCGGCATATCCTGGTTGGGATCGAGCTTGCGGATCCCGTAGCGTTTGATCTTTTCACACAGGCAGGTGGGCTTCGTGCCCAGCAGCCGCGAGGCCCGGCTCTGGTTGCCGAAGCAAACCAGCAGCGCGTACTCGATCAACTGCTTTTCCACTTCGCCCATGAACGCCTTCAAGGATATCTCCTGTTCCCTGGCATTCATAAGGATGTAACTATGCACCAACTCGTTTCGCGCTGCGGATATGCGGCAACGCAGGGCGTCAGAATTTTCCGTCTCGTCCCGGCCGTTGTCTCTGTAAACACTTTCTTCCGTCCGCTTCACCGATGCAGGCTGGATCATGTGGCTTCCTCCGGGGTCATCCCGCCAGTCCGCCCTCGATCAGGCGGGCCAGGTTGCCGCGGTAACGGCGCCCCCAGTTCCAGGAGTGGTTGTCATCGATGACAACCTGCATATTTGAATTGGTGAGGCAACGCAATTCCTTGATACGCTCTACATTGACAATCGTGGAGCGGTTGATGCGCACGAAACGCTGGGGATCGAGTTTTTCTTCAATCCCCCCCAGGGTATGCCGGATCAGATGTGACTTGTCACCCAGGTGCAGGCGCAGGTAGTTTCTCTCCGCTTCCAGCCAATCGATTTCCTCCATGCGCACAAAACGGTAGCTGCGACCGATTTTCACCACGAGTCTTGGGATCCCTTCTTTCATTTCCGTTACCTCCTCGTTCCGGGATGCATCTTTGAACAACCAAAAGTCCATCCGCCCGCCCCGCTCGCTGCGGATACACGGGCATCCGGAAAAACTTTCGGATACTCTTCAGACAATATGGGGTGATCAGCAACAGCAGACAATAGGCCATAAGTGCTATTTTTCAAATTGAGACTTTAGTCCCAGCGGCCGCGATAGCCGCGAAGAACCTTAGGGCCGGTGCGTATAGACATATAAAGTTATTCCCTAAATAGTTGAGTGTTTGTAAAAAGAGGCTTCTATTCTCGGGCCCGGGTTTATCCGTTTATACGCACCGGCCCATTATCGGAGTTCCAGTTATTGCTTTGTAATGAGAACCGAAGTTATTTGCGGTTGCGCAGGAGAATGACCACGTTCACGATCACCGCGCCGGTGAGCATGCCCATGGCAAAGATCTGCCAGAAACCGGCATCACCGAAGCCGAGGCGGGGCTCTCGAGAGAAATAGGTACCCGACATGGCAACAAACAAAACGATCAGGATAATGAACTGACGGACAACGGGTTTACGGATCATGGCTCACTCCCTGGGGGCGTTGGCAAACTGCCTTTTGCAACTTTATCACAAACAGCTTGAGCCGGTCAATCCATCCGGACAATGGCCGGATACCAGCCATATGTGGTATATACACAGATGGGATTACCCATGCAACTTTTCACCCGCGTTTTTACCCTGCTGGCCGCA
>JAFGNX010000090.1 GCA_016926835.1 Candidatus Aminicenantota bacterium
CGCCACCAGGCATTGGGCGAAAGCTGCAATCACCAGGGATTTGCGTGAAAAATTGATCTTCATGATCATGGATCCGGCCCGGACCAGGGAGTTGGACGCGCCCATCACTCCCGTTGAGAAAACCTGCCAGTTTGCCACGCCCAGCACGGCGAAAACGGGATAAGGGACAGAGGTGGCGCCCAATTGAAACACCCCGGAGCGGTTCAAGAGCACAAATGTGCCCACGCTCACCAGGGGGATCAATATCGCCCAGAAAATGCCGAACGCCGACTGCTTGTACAAAGCCAGGAAATCGCGCCGGAACAACTGGAAAGTCAACCAGCGGTTGACCCACAGTTCCCGCAGGATATCGGGAAACACGCGCCACCAGCCCCGGACGATCAGGTTATCGGGCTCATACGTTCGCAAAGGCAACTCAGCGCTTTCCTTCATTTCCCCTCAGCCGCCAATATAGCATATTTTCATGCTGCGCAGAAAATACGGGTCCATCACACCACCCATTCGTCTTTGCGTCGCTCGGCTTCCACCCTGAGGTAGGGAGAAAGCACACTGATCCCCCCGCTGACGGTGGCCGCCGACTCCCGCGAGACACGATCGATCTTGAGAAAATAGGAAAGGAAAGCGGTACGCAGACCGAAATGGACCGCCTCGCCCAGATCGGAGCCGTTGAAAATATATCCGCTGGCGCCGTATGTTCGTTCCGCTCCTACTGCGCCGCGCAAACGCAGTCCGGTTACCAGGACGCCACGCCCGGTCTCTTTCATGATCCGCTCCAGGGAGATCACGGAGGGACGCACGCATAAGTTGGTAAACCGTGCCCTGGGAAAGGGGTCCGCATATCCGCGGAATCCGTTGCCGGTTATAGATGCCCCCTCACGCGCGGCTCCTGCCAGGTCCGTGATACGCGCCTGGACCCGGCCGCCCTCTACCAAGGCTGTTTCCCGGCACATCACCCCCTCATCATCCATGGGGACGGAACCAGGCATACCGTCAAGCAGCGGGCAATCCGTGACCTGGACCTGGGGGGCGCAGCGGATATCCCCGGGGGCGAATTCGTTTGACACCCGCAAGACCGCGGCAAAATCATGCAAGACCCTGGCCGAGGCAAAGGGCGAAAGGATTAGGCCAATGCCGCGCCTGCGCGGCAGGGCCTGGCCCGGCCCGGCACCCAGAAAAAAGATTCCCCGCCCCAGCAGGCGGTCGGGCTGGATATGCAGCCAATGGGTCCGTTGTTCCCCAACCTCCACTTCGTTGCCTTTCCGCCTCAACTTCAGGTGCAGGCTGAATAGGGATTTCTTGTACTTTGCCTCGAAACCGCGGGAGTTGGCCACATTCACTTTGCGTTCTTCCAGGCGCAGGCGCCAGCCCGCCAAATCGACATCAGCATACCGGATCATCAATTCACATAGCCGGGAGGCCGTTTCTTCCCCCAGTTTATCTGCATCCAGTACCTGGGGATCATGAATTTCCAGGCGCATTCGCCGGGCTTCAGTGGGGAGCAGGTGATCGAAACCGGGAGTACTGTCCGGCATGGCGCCGCGTTGCAAATCGCGGAAAACAGTGCGCGCCGCTTTGATAGAGGGCGAAGAAAGGCAGGCCCCTACGGGAAAGCCGCTTTCAAGAAATCCGCGTACGGACAGGGTATGAATCGTTCCCGCGGTTTCCCGGACCTCACCGTTGCCATCCGACGTCCATTCGCGCACATTGGCACGCAGGCGCCGCAGGTCCACCTGGCGGAATCCCGCTTCCTTGCCGACCTGCAGGAAACGCTCCATCAGGCGCCTCCCGAACTTATGGTCAAACCATCCACTCGCACAGTGGGCTGACCCACCCTGACATGCAGGGTTTGCCCTTTTTTGTGGCAGAAGCTCACGCCCCGGTCGAGGCGGAAATCGTCTCCCACCATGCTGACCGCCTGGAAAGCCGTATCCATGTTTCCCTGGACGGTGACCGGTCCCAATGCGGGCCCCAGGCGGCCATGTTCAATCAGAAAAGCGGAGGGGATGTGAAAAGCGAACCGCCCTTTGCGGAACAAAACACGCCCCAGGCCGAACTCTGCGGCATAAATACCGCGTTTGATGGAACGCAGGATATCTTCCGGCGACAGGGAGCCCGGCTGCAGGTACAGGGCGAACATGCGGGGCAAGACTGGACGGTCGAATCCCTCCTGGCGCGCGTGTCCCCGCTCGGGAACCCCCAGGCGCCGGCCCGTATCGCGGTCACAGATAAAGTGGCGCAATACGCCTTCCTCAATCAAATGCGGGTGGCGGCACGCCTCGCCCTCATCGTCACGCAGGTCCGGGGGAACAAAAGGGTCGGTCGCGCACCGGGCCGATAACGTGACGGCACGGGACATGACCCGCCGCCCGATATCCCGGCCGGTCAGCGGAGAGTCCCCGGCCAACACGTGATCTCCTTCCAGGGAGTGGCCCATGAGTTCATGCCAGATGATGCCGCCGTCTCCGGCAGCCAGCACCACGGGGAGAGCCAGAGAGCCACCAAGTGGACGGGCCGAACGGTGATTCTGGATAATGGCGTTCAAGCGCTGCAGCAGGCCGTCACGATTAAAGCTCTCACCCGGCAGGCGCCCGTCTCCCAATTCAATCTCTTTTTCACCGGCCTGCAGCCGGATACGGATGTGGAGACTGTCATGACAGGAAACCCGGCAATGTTCTTTTCCACTGCGCCGGTTGACGCGGCGGCATTGGCGAAAACTGCGGAACACCACCCCCCATTGTTCAACACCCAATCTGGTCAGCGCCTCGAACAGGGGCCGCTGGCGTCGCAATGCCTGGGCCGGATCCAGTGTCGGCGGCAACACACAGTCCGCTTTTGCTTTTTTGGGTAGCTTCAGGGCGGTCGCGGCCTGCTCCAGGGACTCGGCTTCCTGCCAGTTCGAGGTCCAGGCTTGCCTGAAGACGCGTTCTGTGCCGCCCGCGCGACGTACCAGTGAGAACTGGCGGCTTCCGTTCGAATCCACCTCAATGCGCTGGATGCGGGTCTCTTCCGCCATTGTGATCCGGTCTTGCGTCATTAACTCCATTGTATGCCCGGGGCCCGCTGAAATCAACGCCTCGCTTTTTGACTCAATAGCCGGGCTGTGCTATAAAAAACGCATCCCATGGACCGCCTGAAACGCTTTTTCCTCCATTGCATCTCCTCTCCTTGCCTCAGCCGCATCTACGGCCGCGTCACCAGAATCAAAAGGCCCCGCCGGCTGGCCCGGTTCATGATCCGCGCTTTTCAGCGCAGCCACTCCATCGATATGGACCGTTTCCAGGGAACCGCGGACGACTACTCCAGCCTGGCTGAGTTTTTTGTACGTCCTCTGGACACGGCGGTTTTCCCCAAGCCGGTTCCCGATGCCCTGGTTTCACCCGCGGATGGCATGCTGGTCGGCCTGGAAACCGTCGCCAAAGACTCGGCCACCCAGGTCAAAGGGCTTACCTATTCGCTTGTGGAATTGATGGGAGAAGAAGTTGATTTCTCCCCGGGCTGGCACGTGGCAACCGTCTACCTTTCCCCCTCAGACTACCACCGCTTCCACCACCCCCTGGACGCACGGGCCACAGCCACGCGCCGCCTGGGAGCGTCGCGCTTTCCCGTCAACCCCACGGGCGGCCGCCTGATTCCCCGCCTGTTCGTGCGCAACGAACGCATTGTGGTCCGATA
>JAFGNX010000091.1 GCA_016926835.1 Candidatus Aminicenantota bacterium
ATGGACGACCTGGTGAAGCGCGGGGCGGAAGGTATCGTGCTGGGCTGCACGGAAATCCCATTGCTGATAAAGCCGGAGCACACCGCTCACGTTCTGTTCAACACCCTGGAGATCCACGCCAAAGCCGCGGTGGCCGTGGCCCTTGAAAGCGGTTGATCCTTTCCCCTAGTCCTCGATTTCCAGGGCGGCCAGGAAGGCTTCCTGGGGGATGTCGACCTTGCCGATGCGCTTCATGCGCCGCTTGCCCTTTTTCTGCTTTTCCAGCAGTTTCATTTTGCGGGTGATGTCGCCGCCATAGCACTTGGCCAGTACGTTTTTGCGCAACGCCTTGACCACGGTGCGGGCGATGACGCGCTTGCTTACCGCCGCCTGGATCACCACCTCGAAAAGCTGGCGGGGAATGACCTTTTTCATGCGCGATGTGACCGCGCAGCCGACGTGGTAGGCGTTGTCGTTGTGCACGATCATGGCCAGGGCGTCCACGGCTTCGCCGTTGATCAGGATGTCGAGCTTGATGAGCGGAGCTTCGCGGTACTCCTTGAATTCGTAGTCAAAAGAGGCATAACCTTGGGAGATCGATTTGAGCTTGTTGAAAAAGTCGTAGAGCACTTCCGCCAGGGGCAGTTCGTAGGTCAGGTGGATGCGCTGGTCGCTGATGTAGTCCATCTTTTTGTGAATCCCGCGGCGCGATTGCAGCAGTTTGAGCACATTGCCCAAATGTTCGGCCGGGGTGATCACGATGGCTTCGATAATCGGTTCTTCGATGCCGCGGATATACTGCGGTTCAGGAAGTTGTGCCGGAGATTCGATTTCGGATACCTCACCCGAGGTGTTGGTGATGCGGTAGCGTACCGACGGCGCGGTGGTAACAATGGCCAGGTCGTATTCCCGTTCCAGGCGTTCCTGGATGATCTCTTTGTGCAGCAGGCCCAGGAACCCGCAGCGGAAGCCGATGCCCAGGGCGGGAGATGTCTCGGGTTCAAACGTCAGCGAAGAATCGTTGAGAACCAGTTTTTCTATTGCCTCGCGCAGTTCTTCGTGGCTGGTGCCTTCCCCGGGGTAAAAGCCGGCAAATACCATGGGCTGGGGTTCCTTGAAGCCCGGCAGGGGAGTAACCCGGGTCTCTTTGGCCAGGGTGACGGTGTCGCCGATCTTGACCTCCGACACGTTCTTGATACTGCCGATGATGTAGCCCACTTCACCGGCGGACAACTCGGCCAGGGGCGTCGGCTTGGGTGTATGCACCCCCAGCTCATTGATTTCGTAGATCGCGTTGTTGGAGAGGAATTTCACCCGTTCGCCCTTGCGCAGGCGGCCGTCCAGGATGCGTACCAGGATGATGACGCCGCGGTAGGAATCGAACCAGGAGTCAAAGATCAAGCCTTTCAGGGGCTTGTCGGGGTCACCCTGGGGGGGCGGTACTCGCTCGATAATGGCGGGAATGATCGCGTCCACTCCCTGGCCGGTTTTGGCACTGACCAGCAGAGCCTCCTCCCTGGAGATACCGATGATGTTTTCCACCTGGTCCAGGGATTTTTCCAGTTCCGTGTTGGGCAGGTCGATCTTGTTCATGATCGGGATCAGCGCCAGGTCGTTGTCCAATGCCAGGTAGGTGTTGGCCACGGTCTGGGCTTCCACCCCCTGGGTGGAGTCAATGACCAGCAGGGCGCCTTCGCAGGCGGCCAGAGATCGCGAAACTTCATAAGTAAAATCGATGTGTCCCGGAGTGTCGATCAGGTTGAGCCGGTACGTTTCACCGTCGCTGTGTTTGTAAGTCAGGCGCACGAAATGGCTCTTGATGGTGATGCCCCGCTCCCGTTCCAATTCCATGGAGTCCAGTTGCTGCTCCTGGCGTTCCCGTTCGGGAATGGCCCCGGTGATGTCCAAAAGCCGGTCGGACAGGGTGGTTTTGCCGTGATCGATGTGGGCGATGATTGAAAAATTGCGGATGTGTTTCATGAGCGGGAGTCCTTGTGCAATAGCCGGGCGGCGCCCAGAATGCCGTAGTCGGCATGATCGGTGATCTCGATGCGGGTGCATTCCACGGCATGATGATGAAGGCGGTCCCGCATTTCCGTTCTCGCCGGCGCCAGGATGACTTCCCCGGCTGCAGCGACACCGCCGCCGATGGTGATGATTTCCGGGTTCAGGAAGTTGACGATATCGGCCAGCAGGATACCCAGGTAGCGGCCGGCCCGTTCAAAGGCAAGGCGCGCATCGGGATCGCCGGTTTCCCGGAGTTGATGCAACCGGCGCGCGCTGGAGATTCCGGATCCGGGCCGGGCCTCCGTCCAGGTACGCAGAATTCCGGTCTCTGAAGTTTCCGTCTCTGCGCAGCCCCGGCCGCCGCAGCCGCAGGCGCGGCCCTCGGGACGGACCACTACATGCCCCAGTTCGGCCGCATAGCCGCAGGCCCCGCGCCAGGGGCGGCCGTCCAGGATGATGCCGGAACCCACGCCCGTACCCAGGGTCAGGTGCACCAGGCAGCGGGGGCGCGGGGTCGGCTGATCGAGCCAGGCGCCAAGGGCGGCGCAGTTGGCGTCATTGTCCACCATCACCGGCAGGGGGATGCGGCGGGTGATTTCATCTTTGAATGCGGTTTCGTTCAAAAACAACAGGTTGGGGGAACGCACGATGACCCCGTCCTGCCGGCGGATGAATCCCGGTATCCCGATTCCCACGGCAGTCACGTTCCATTCAAGTTGGGCGGAGGTGATGATGTCGGACACACAAGTGAGCAACTCCGCTTTGCTTTTCGGGGTGGCAACACGCGACACCGGGGCCGTGATCTCACCATTTCTCACCGGCGCGCATTTAATCGCGGATCCGCCGATATCGATACCCAGAACGGTCAAGGGCGCACCCCGCGGACGGCATAGACCGAGGGGCCGAACAGCAAGGCGTTCAAACGGTCCACATTGGTGTTGAATTCCCGGGCGCCCGGCAGGTCCGGCGGGATTTCCAGCAGGGCTTCGCCCGGCGGCGGGGGACCGTAGAGAATGTTTATGTCACGAAAACCGCGGCTGTCGAGCAGAAAACGCATGTATTCCGGATGCAGGGGCTTTTGGTGGGTTACGTCGAGAAAGAATATGCGGCTTAAGGCAAAGAGGCTCAGGGGGTTGACGGTTTCCAGCAGCAATACTCCTCCGGGTTTCAGTACGCGTCGGCAATGGGTCACCACTTCCGGCAACACCTCAGGCGCGAGGTGTTCGATTACCTGGGCGGAAAACACGCCGCCAAGGGACGCGTCGGGCCGTTGCGCCAGTTCTTCCAGAATATCGGCGCGGCGGCACGGCAGCCCGTGCTGTTCGGCCTCTTCCAGCATGGTGCGTGAGATGTCGATGCCCTCGGCTTCGCGCCCGGCGGCAAGGAGCATTCGCACGAATTCGCCGCGGCCGCAACCCAGGTCCAGGATCTTTTCATGAAGTGGAAACTGGTCCACGTAGCCGGCCAGTTGCGCTTGCACCGATTCCCGGGTGCCGCGGAACCGCGCCTCGAAGTCGCTGTAACGGAAAGTGCTCAGGCGTTCCCGCGCGGCTTCTAACTGTTCCCGCTGTTCCGAGCCGGCGCCCGTGGCGTCAATGCGTTCCGCCAGGCGCGTGAGGGATTGCTCCAGGTTGAGAAAGCCGGTGATCAGGGCGCGCACGTTGGCGTATTCCGCTTCCAGGGTGTCGATTTTCCAATGCAGGGATCGAAACACTTCGGAGGTGTGGTTGTTGGAATAGGCGTCCCATTCGCGATCCTGGGCGGTCACCAGTTCAACGATGTTGTCGTACAGGGTTTCCAGCAGTTCGTTTGCCTGTCGGCGGTGCCGGCCCCGCAGGCCCTGCGACAGCAGGTCCCCCAAGCGCTTCAGTGTGTCCCTGAGTTGTTCCTGCCGTTCCTGCCTATGTTTGATGCGGGCGTCAATCGTCCTGCGCATTCGTGTTTTTTCCCTCTTCCTTGCTCTTGTCTTTGCGCGAGAGGGAGTCCCTGAAATTTTTGATGCCTTCGCCCAGGCCACGGCCCAGGTCCGGCAGTTTGCGCCCACCGAAAAGCAGGGCCACGATAAGCAGTATCAGCAGTATTTCCCAGATTCCGAGGCTTCCGAACATGGTGTCTCCTTTATGTCCGCATTCTAGCTTTCAGCGGGGGTGGTGTCAAGCCGGGACCGGGGGGCAGTCCAGCGGCAATGCGGCGGAGAGGCGGGCGAATTCATGCAGGGCCCAGTGGGTGATCTCTTCGGCGCGCGGGTCCTGCGGATGAAAGAAAATGACGTGGATCAGAATGCGTGTGGCATTCGTGACGCGGGTACGGGCCGAATCCGCGGAGGGGTTGCCGAAGGGACCGTCCTCATCCCGCAGCATGGGTTTATTCGCCAGGGATATCCATCCGCGTCCGATGCTTTCGTAGCCGCTGTTTTCCGTACCGGCAGCGGCCGTGATGTCGCCACGGATGCGTTCGGCATCGTACAAACCGAACGGTATCTGGAGTTGGAGGGAGAGCAGGTTGGTGGCGTCTACCGCCGGGTGGACGCGAGGAAAGGCGAGGTCTGTGCGCATCCGTCGCCACAAGGATTCCGAGGAGGGCCGATACCGGGTGGGATCCACGCCGAAGTTGCGGTACAGGCGGCGGCTGAAGTCAAAACCCGGTGGAGGGGAAGCCGCGGCCCTTACCCGGTCGCATACTTCCCGGATATCCTGGTCGGTCACTTCCCGGGGAGGCAGGGGCAGTTCAAAGGCGTTCACGCCCAGCAGCATGCGTTCCGGTTCGGTGTTGATCAGGATGGGAAGAGATATGGACATGACCGGGGTTATTCGCCGTCTTCGCCGTAATGCTGCTGTAACCATTCGCGGTAGGCGCCGCTGCGGATGCGTTCCACCCAGTCCCCATGTTCAATGTACCAGTTCACCGTACGTTCCAGGCCCGTGGAGAAATCCACCCGGGGACGCCAGTCCAAATCACGCTGAATGCGGCGGCTGTCAATGGCGTAGCGGCGGTCATGGCCAGGCCGGTCCTTGACGAATGTGATCAGGTCCCGGTGGCGTTCAATGCAGTTGCCGGCGGTGCTGTGAGCCCCGGGTTCCAGGGGTTGCAGGGTGTCGAACAGGTCGCAAAGCCGCCGGACCAGGTCCAGGTTGGAAAATTCCGCATCTCCGCCGATATTCCAGGTGGTGCCCGTATCCGCCGAGGAGAGAATGCGCCACAGCGCCTCGCAGTGGTCCTCTACATAGAGCCAGTCGCGGATATTGCCGCCGTCGCCGTATACCGGCAGGGGGTGGCGCCGGGTCAGGTTTAGGATCATCAGGGGGATGAGTTTTTCGGGAAATTGATAGGGCCCGTAGTTGTTGGAACAATTGGACAGGGTTACGGGCAAACCATAGGTATGGTAATAGGCCCTTACCAGGTGGTCCGCCGCGGCCTTGGACGCGGAGTAGGGGCTGCGGGGATCGTATGGACTCTCTTCGCAAAAACGTCCTTCGGCACCCAGTGAACCGAACACTTCGTCCGTACTCACCTGATGGAAACGGACGCGCCTGCGGTCTTTCCACGCGTTTCGCGCCGCCTCCAGCAGGCGGAAGGTACCTTCGATGTTGGTGCGCACAAATTCAGCTGGTGAGTGGATGGACCGGTCTACATGGGATTCGGCGGCAAAATGTACCACCGTGTCAATCTCGTACTCCCGCATTACGCGGTCGACCTGATCCGCGTCGGCCACGTCTCCGTGGACAAAAACATAACGATCCATCGCAGCCAGGTCTTCGAGGTTCTCGGGGTTCCCGGCGTAGGTCAGGCGGTCCAAGTTGACCACCCGGCCGCTGAAGTCCTCGCGGTTCAGCAGGGAGCGGATGAAGTTGCTGCCGATAAAACCGCACCCGCCGGTGACCAGGATCGATTCCAGGGCCGGTTTCATGACAGCCCCGTTCCGTCGCCGCCGCCGGCCAGGTCCAGCAGGTAACGGCCGTATTCATTCTGTTGCAGCGGTGCGGCCAGGGCTTTCAAGCCGGCGGAGTCGATCCAGCCCTTGCGAAAAGCGATCTCTTCAATGCAGGCGATCTTGAATGATTGTCGTTCCTGGATGGTGCGGATAAAGGAGGCGGCATCATGCAGGGATTCGTGGGTGCCCGTGTCCAGCCAGGCAAAGCCCCGTCCCAGGCATTTCACCCGCAGATTGCCGGCTTCCAGGTAGCAACGGTTCAGGTCCGTGATCTCCAGTTCCCCCCTGGAAGAGGGTTTCAGGGATGCCGCGTATTCCACTACGCGTTCATCGTAAAAGTACAAGCCGGTCA
>JAFGNX010000092.1 GCA_016926835.1 Candidatus Aminicenantota bacterium
AGGATGGCGATAATGACCACGATGGACAGTTGGGGCACATCCACCAATGTGTCGTACATGGTTTTGACCAACAAGAGCAACAGGCCGTAGATAATCAGGGTGATCACGGCCTTGAGTTTGCGGACTTCGTTGTTTAGAAAAACCGGGAGCGGTTGCTCGCCGGAATTTCGTGTTTTTGGTTTTGAAGATCCGGGTTTTTTCGGCATCATGACCGCCTGACTGCAGGCGGATCTTCAAGGCGGCGGAACAGTGAGGCAAAACGGTCCAAAGCGAGCCGGAACGCCTTGAGAATCCTGGGATCGAAATGATCCGGACGGCAGGATTCATCTCCCTCCAGAATCACATGCACGGCTTGTTCATGAGACATGGCCGGCTTGTAACTTCTGGTACGGCGCATGGAATCATAATGATCCGCCAGGCATACGATGCGGCCTTCAATGGGAATTTTTTCTCCTTTCAGGTTGTGGGGATAGCCGCTGCCGTCCCATCTCTCATGGTGGGTCAGGGCGATACTGCGTGCCATGCGGAAACGTGGATGAGAGCCGATGATTTCCGCCCCGAATAACGGGTGTTTGCGAATGACGGCCTTTTCCGTATCGGACAGGGTTCCGGCTTTGCGCAAAATCTGGGCCGGGATCCTGACCATCCCCACATCGTGCATCTGGGCCTGCAACCAGATGGAGCGAACGAAACTTCCAGGCATTCCCAGGGTTTCCGCCAGCAGTGCACTGAAAGCGCCTACCCGGATTACATGATTGCCTTTGTCTTCGTCATTGGCTTCGGAAGCCCGGACCAGCGCCCGGACCGTATGTTCCAGGGCGTCTTCGGTTTCCAGGATCTGATTGGACAGCGATTTCAGAAACAGGCTCTGCATCACCAGGCTCTTCAGCACCGAGGCGTCATACACCGTTACGTCCCTGCCGTAGTTCAGGCTGAACACACACAATTCGGGGCTCAGGTAACCGATACCGTTGCGCACTGAGAGCAGACTTTCAGATTCCAGCATGCGCACAAGGTCGCGCAACCGGCTCTCGCCGGACTCGCCTTCGTTAAAAAACATGACCTGGGAATCTCCGGGAGCCGGCAGCGCGAGGCTCTCCTGAATCCTGATGTTGAGACGGGTCTGGTACAACTCGTTAAACGCCGATTCAAATTGGTACCACTCCCAGTGTTTTTTGTGTGAAGTGCCGACAATCACGATCAGCGGATTATCCTGGATGTCTCCGGATTGGCGCAAGACCTGTTTGACCACTCCGGACAGGATCTCAAAAAAGCGGAAATCCTTGGCGGAAAAATCCTTCAGGATCTCTTCACCAAAAGAGGTCAAACGGATGATATTGTGGTAACCATGATTGAGCCGGTCGTTCAGCGATTTCATTTTCAACAGCATGCGCACCCGGGCCAGAACCAACTCCTGGTCGAACGGCTTGGTAATGAAGTCATCCGCGCCCGCGTCGATTCCCTTGATCCGGTCTTCCTTGGACGACAGCACCGTAATCATCACGACGGGGATGTGACGCGTCTGGGGGTTCTCCTTGATGTGGCGGCATACGGTATAGCCGTCCATCTCCGGCATCATCACATCCAGCAGGATCAGGTCAACCGGCTTTTTTTCTACAATGGAGGATACTTCCCGGGGATTCTGCGTCATGATCACCTGGTAACCCCGCGGAGATAATACCGCGTCCAACACCTTGAGGTTTACCAGCTCGTCATCCACACACAGGATGGTCTGTTTTGCCGCATCCACCTTTCCTCCTTGCAGAGAGACGGCTCACGATTCGTTTATGGACGAATGCCGCGCGTGAATCGCGCCCGGGGATTCCGTTGCCGGGATGGACTCTGTTTCCGGAATCGCGAACCAACAGCGTTACCACCGGAATCTGCCGCATCACCGCCATGGTAACGTGCGAAGGATGGAATTTCAAGTGGCCGCTCCGGCATTGTCGCCTTTGATCGTGCCTGCTTTTGTACTATAATGGATGACAATACCTTGGAACCATGACGGAAACATTCGACAATCTCTATATCGTGCTGACCGAACCCAAGAACCCGGGCAATATCGGCGCTTCTGTCCGCGCCATGAAAAACATGGGTCTGGCCCACCTGCGCCTGGTCAACCCGGTTCCGTTCCGGGATGAAGATGAACAGAAAAAAATGGGTTACCGCTCACAGGACATTGTACGGAACTGCAGTGAATTTTCATCACTGCAGGAAGCGGTACAGGACATGTCCGCCGTATTCATCACCACATCCAAGCAGGGAAAATGGCGCAAGGATTTTCTAGACATACGCGATGCGGCTGAACACATCGCCGCTCTGATGCGCAACCAGAAAATTGCGATCGTGTTCGGCCGTGAAGACAAGGGTATCTCGATTGACGAATCACAATTGGCCAATTACCTGATCTACATCCCCTCGGCGGTTCACTATCCATCCCTCAACCTTTCCCAGGCGGTCATGGTAACCGCTTACGAGATCTTTCGCGCGGCGGCGAAAAACCCTGTTCGCAAATCTTTCCCGGTCATGGCCGAGCAAAACGACTTCAGCCGCCTGGAAGAAAACATCTGGGACCTGATGAAAACCCTGGAAATCCGTGAAGGCGACAACGGCAAGTTCCACCGCTCCCTGAAACGCACCTTGAGCCGGACCCATTGGACCCGCGCCGATATCGCGGTAATGGACCGGGCCTGCAAACAGATCCGCTGGTACCTGTCCAACCGGGTTCGCCCTTTATCCGGGAGTTTAAAATGAGCTTGCGCGTGTTCAACACCCTGACCCGTCAGAAAGAGGTCTTTGTTCCCATAGCCGCTCCCGCCGTGGGTTTTTACACTTGCGGTCCCACAGTGTACGATTTTGCCCACCTGGGAAATTTCCGCGCCTACGTGGCGGAAGACCTGATCAAGCGGTACTTGATCTATCGTGGTTTCCAGGTGCGTCATGTGATGAACATCACCGACATCGACGACAAAACCATCCGCAAGGCCCAGAGCGAAAAGCAACCGCTGAACGTGATAACCGATCGATACATTCACGCGTTTCATCAGGACCTCAACACGCTTAACATCCTTCCCGCCGACATCTTTCCACGTGCCACGGAACATATCCCCCAGATGCAGGCCATGGTGGACGCCCTGCTGCAACGCGGACATGCTTATCGCCAGGACAATTCCGTGTACTTCCGCATCTCTTCATTCCCAGACTACGGGCGCTTATCCAACCTTAACCCGGAGAACCTGCAATCCGGCCGCAGCGTGGACAGCGATGAATACGACAAGGAGAACGCGCGCGATTTTGTATTGTGGAAAGGCTATCGTGAAAACGAACCCTGGTGGGATTACCATGCCGGCAGGGGACGCCCCGGCTGGCACCTGGAATGCTCCGCCATGAGCATGGCCTACCTGGGAAACCACTTCGACATCCACATGGGTGGAGTGGACAACATCTTTCCCCACCACGAAAACGAAATCGCCCAGGCGGAATGCGCCAGCGGCGAACCTTTTGTGAATTACTGGCTTCATGTCCAGCATCTGATCGTAGACAACGAAAAGATGTCCAAGTCTCTGGGTAATTTTTTTACTCTGCGTGACCTGGTGACGAAGGGTCATGATCCGCTATCCATCCGCTACCTGCTTCTCTCCACCCATTACCGCAAACTCCTCAATTTCACTTTCACCGCCCTTGACCAGGCGGATCGCACCCGCAAACGCTTGCAGGATTTTCTGTTTTCCCTGGAGGCAAGAGAATTCCCCGCTGGAGAAACCCCCGGGTTCAAAAGCGAGGTCGCGGAATGGGAACAGCGTTTCCGAAATGAAATGGACGATGATTTCAATGTTTCGGGGGCGCTGGGAGTTCTGTTTGAATTCATCCACGCCGCAAACCGCCGCCTGGAAACCCTTTTAAAACAAGATATCCGGGAAATCAGGGAAACCATCGCCCGTGTCAATTCCGTGCTGGGTGTCATCCGCGAACCGGAAACCGAAGCGCTGGCGCCGGAACTGGAGGCCCTGGTACGGGAACGCGAGCGAGCCCGCGCCGCAAAGGACTTTCAGCGGGCCGATGCACTGCGTGACAAATTGGAAAAAAGCGGCATCCAGCTCATCGACACCCCGGACGGGGTCAAGTGGAAAGTGATTGATTCCCCCTGATCATTCCCCATCTGCGGTGACGAAACGCGATATCGGCCTCTACATCCATTTCCCCTATTGTCGCCGACACTGCCGTTACTGCCATTTCACCACGGCCCGTTACTGTTCAGCCGGCTCCGAAGATTACCTGAAGCTGCTCGGCCGGGAAATTGAGTTGAGCGAACACCGCGATCTGGTGGTTCGCACGGTCTACCTGGGAGGCGGTTCACCGTCCCTGATGTCTTTGCGCCAGCTGGAAGCCCTGGCACAGACCTTGAAGCGTTGCTTTCGTCCCTGGGTCGCGGAAGAGGTCACCATAGAGGCAAACCCGGAAGACCTGAGTCCGGAATGGTTGCGGGGGGCCGTTCGCAACGGATTCAACCGCATCAGCATCGGGGTGCAATCGCTGGACAACCATGTTCTGCGTTGCCTGGGCAGGAACCATTCCGCCGACACGGGCCTGAAAAGCATATCCCAGGCGGCGGATGCGGGTTTTTTTAACATCAATGTGGATTTCATGCTCGGCATCCCCGGTCAGACCCCAACAAACGTCGCCCAACAGGTTCGCTTCCTGAAAGAACTGCCCGTCACCCACCTGTCGATTTACCTGCTGGAACTGACCCCCGAAGACACCCGCTCGCATGAGAAATCCGGGCAACAGATGTACCTGGCCGCCCGCGACGCGGCAGAAGATGCCGGCTATCACCGCTATGAAGTGTCCAGTTTCGCCCGACCGGGACTGGAATGCCGCCACAACCTGACCTATTGGCGAAACAGAGAATACATGGGAATCGGACTGTCCGCCGCGGGATTCCTGGATGGCATGGATATCCGCAATACCCGGAACATGCTCCGCTATGTCCGGGGAATTCAGGCGGGACGGCCGGTGCGCACCCGGCGCCGCATTTCCGAACAGCAACGACGCCTGGTTACCGGGCTGCGCCTGGTTGAAGGCGTGCCCCTGTCAATACTGCAGTCGCGCTTGACCGACCTGCAACCCCTGCTGGAAGCAGGCATTCTGCTCATCCACCGGAACCGGCTTTCCGTCGCCCCCGATTCCGTTCTGATGCTGAATGAAATCCTGGGCCGCTACGTGCTTTAGCCCGTCATTGCAGTAGAGCGCTGTGAGAAATGCAGGCCGGCCTGCAAGTCTCAGCGTTTCAGCCTGAGGTTGTGCAGGCCCACCACCACCGCGGGAGACGAGGTTTTCAGCAACTGGAAAAGCACGCGTGAATTTCCGTTGTGGGGAACCGATGTTTCGAAATGCAGTTCGCGATCCTTGTGCACGTCGCGGAAAACCAGCTGATCCGTCATGAGCTCATCAGTGAAAACCCGTAGCACCAGGAACTCCGTGTCTGCCGCGTACTTCAGGCTGCCTTGAACCAGCAGGTGATCGGAACGGGAGCTGACAACACCACCGCTGAGGTCAACCTCTCTGCCTTCCAGATCCGTCACCCGGTTGAGGGTGATCTCGGCGGTGGCTACGATCACCTTGAACTCGCGCACCTCGCTTTCGGCCACGGTCTGGCCGGCGCTGTCCAGGGCCCGGACCTTCCAGTAAGACCAGCGATTGCGGCGCAATTGATTCCAGATCTCCGGCGTCGGCGTAAAACTCAGTTCCGTTCCCGCTTCATGCCATTGCTGATCCGGCGTGTTGTAGAGAATCGAGTAGAGGTGGCCGGAAAACGCCACTTCGTAGCGGGACGCTCCGCGGGCTCGCAACCAGGAAAACTCCGGGATCTCTTTCTCTTTGGCTACGAATTCGTTCAGCGGTGCCGCCAGTTCCACCAGGTTCTCATACGGCAACACAAAGTACTTTAACACCGGGAATACCACGTTGAGTTGATCGGGCCGGGTCAGTTCCAGGGTAATGGTATGCAGGCCCGGATCCAACACCGGCAGGCCCGGCAGTTCCCGGGTACGGATCTCTTTCAGTTCTCCCTGGATGGCCAATTCGTTAATAAATTCGTAAGGTTGACCGTCCACGATCCATTGTCCGGTAACCAGGCCGGTGCCGCGCATCTTCATGCGCAAAACAGCGTACAGGGCCCGGCTATTGCGGGGAACCACCTTATAGTACTTGCCGTTATCCAGGCGGATTTCCGCCACCTCCACCAGGACCTCATCATCAATACCCCGGACCGTGACCAAAACCGTGAAAGAACGCGCGCTTTCGCCGTTTTCGTCCCGGGCGCTGATGGTGAAAGTGCCGGACTGGGTATAGATATGGGTTACTTCATGGCCCCCCGATTCCTGGACTCCGTCACCGAAATTCCACAAAATCAGGTCGCCGCGGAAATTGTGGGCTGAAACAGAAACCGTGCGGTTCACCAGCACCTCCGGCGCGGAAACGGTGATGAAACGGTTTTCCGGCAACACCGTCACGGTCGTGGAAACCGGGGGGTGGGTCAGGGTGCCGTCCTTCGCTGAAACCGTCAGGGTTCCGGCCTGCTGGAAGCGGTGCATGATCTGGGAGCCGTTGACCTCCCGGGTGCCGTCGCCGAAATTCCATTGAATGCTGTTGGGCTGCAGAAAATTTGCGGCCTCGAAATAGACCGGCTGATCTTCCCTGGGAGATACGGGGCTGAACTGAATGGCACGGTTCGGATGTCCGATGTTTACCTGTACGGATACCGCCGCCACCTGGAGACTGCCGTTCCAGTCGTAGGCACTGACCTGGTAAGCACCGCTTTTGGAGTAGGTATGGTTCACCACACTTCCGCCGCGAGGGGATGAGGCGGCCTGGTGCCGGTACACGGTGCCGTCACCCATTTCCCAGCGGATGTTGTCCGGGGTGTTGAAGTTCACCGCTGTAAAGGTTGTCATCTGGCCGGCCACGGGACTGGCGGGCGACACCTGGATGGAACGATTCTCCCGGATGGTGATGGTCATTGTCTCATCCGACGGATAAATGGTTTTTATCCCCCGGGCCCCGGTGTTTCGGCCGGGAGATCCAGGCGGAGCGGTGATTCGGACCACAAAGCGGCCGGGACTGCGGTACACATGGGTTTTCCAGGCAGAAGAAATAACTCCTGTTTCCGAAGTGCCGTCTCCGTAGTAGATGACACCGGGGTTGTAGTCCCAGAAATAATTAGTTGCTGAAAAGCGGATTTCCTGACCCACGAAGTACGGTCCGCTGGCGGGATCCACCTGCACGGCATTCAGGGCGGCAGGTAACAGAATCAGGGCGAAAATCACAACAAATATCGTCTTTTTCATGGTTATCTCTCCCCTAGAACGAGATGTTCAACTGCATAAAGA
>JAFGNX010000093.1 GCA_016926835.1 Candidatus Aminicenantota bacterium
CCGGGCGGATCCAGGTCGAGAAATTTTCCCAATTGGCGGGCGACCGCATCCTGGTTGGCCTGCAGTTCCTCCGGATCCAGCAGGTTGCGTTCACACGATTTCCCTGAGGGATCGCCCACCATGCCTGTGGCGCCTCCGATGAGGGCGATGGGGCGGTGCCCGGCGGCCTGGAGGTGACGCAACAGCATGATGGACACCAGGTGGCCGATATGCAGGGAATCTGCGGTGGGATCGAAACCCACGTAGGCTGTCACCATGCCCGAGGCCAGAAGTTCTCTGGTTCCCGGCATGATATCGTGAATCATGCCGCGCTGTTGCAGAGAGTCAACCAGGTTCGCCGCCATGATTTTCGTGATCAAACCAGGCTGCGGCCCAGTTCAATGGCCTCCATGTTGAGCTCCAGGAAGTCCGCCGGCGCCCATTGACGGATAAAGTCCACCATGTTGCGATACTGAATCACGCCCGTGAGTTTCTGGGTGAGCGACAGGGTAACGACCGAAGTCAGGATCACGTTGCCCAGTTGTTTCTTGGTTTCGTTGATGATGGGAATGGAATGAAGCTTCCAGGAGCGGGTGTCTCCCAGGTCTGTGACCAGGTGAGAGTCCACCACCACGATGGCGTCGTCCCGCAGCCGAGACTTGTACAGGTCAAAGGGAACCTGGTAGGTACACACAAAGAAGTCGATGGCCGTGGCTTGGGGAAAAAGGATGGGTTTGTTCGACAAAATGACGTCGACCTTGGTGGGACCGCCCCGAACCGTGGCGGTATACGTCGGGCTTTCCAACGCGTAACCGTTCTCTTTGTGCACCACGATATCCACCAGCAACGCCCCGGCCGTGATGATGCCCTGTCCGCCCACGGCTCCGTAGCGGATCTCAAAGCGTTTTTCCAGGTTGCTCATGATTTCACCTTTCTGGAAGCGCTGGTTCGTTCCGCCTGCTTGAGGGCCGCGGCTTCGGCAGCGGCCTGGGCCGCGGGAATGATGTGTTTGTAGTAAAGGTCGGAGTACTCCAGTCGATCCTTGTCTTCAAACAGGATCCCCGTGGGATACATGTGCAGGCGTTCTTCCGGGCTCATCTTTTCGTACTGGGCTTTGCTGACGGTGCGGCCCTCGATCCACTTTGTCATGGCGATGGGGTCTTTCATGCGGTTGCGCCTGCCCAGGTTGATGTGGCAATTGCTGATCACTTCCACTACGGAGAAGCCTTTATGCTGAAAAGACTTCTTGACCACATCTTTTAACTGTACCGGGCGGTTGACCGTTTCCCGCGCCACAAAGGAGGCCTTGGCCGCGATCAGGAGTTCGGCGATGTCGAATTTGGGTTCGATATTGCCGTAGGGAGTGGTTTCGGTAATGAACTTCTGCGGTGTCAGGGGGGATACCTGCCCGCCCGTCATGCCGTAGACACCGTTGTTGATCAACACCAGGTTGATGCCGATGTTGCGCCGGGCTGCATGGATGAGGTGGTTCCCGCCAATGGCCGTGGCGTCGCCGTCTCCGGAAATCACCACCACCATTTTGTCCGGCCGGGCCAGTTTGATGCCCGTGGCAAAGGTCAGGGCGCGGCCGTGGGTGGTGTGCAGGGTATTGGTGTTAAAGAAGGTGGGCATGCGCCCCGAACAGCCGATTCCGGCCACGACCACGATATCGTTGGGATCCAGCTCCAGCTCGGAAAAAGCCATGGCAATGCTTTTCAGAACCACGCCGTCGCCGCATCCCGGGCACCAGGGAGTGGGGAAGGTGCGGTAGCGGATATATCGTTCGTAGTGTCTCATGCTAAAACTCCTTGATCTGGTCGAGGACTTCCCCCGGAGTAAAGGGAATGCCGTTGGCCCGGAGCAGGGCGCGTTTTTCCACGTCGTCAGAGGCCACCCGCTCCATCTCGTAGCGGACCTGTCCCATGTTGAGTTCAACGGTCAACACCTTTTTGATGCGGGAAAAGCGCTGACGCAGGATCTGTTTGGGGAAGGGCCACAGAGTCAGGGGTTGAAAGAGACCGGCGCGGATACCCAGTTCGCGCGCCATTTCCACGGCGGGCAGGGCGGCACGGGCGGAAACCCCGAAGGCGAATACCAGGATTTCTGCGTCATCCATGTAGTACTCGTTGTACTTGATGATGTCGTCCAGGTAGTGGTAGATCTTCTGCATGCGCAGGGTCTGCTGCTTTTGCACGGTACCCGGTTCAGAAGTCGGCCAGCCGTGCTTGTCGTGTTCCAGACCGTCTATGTGGATGGGATAGCCCTTGAAGAAATCCACCCGGTGGGGATTCTGTCCGATCTCGCGGTCGTAAATGTCCAGGTCCTTGATTTTGTGGACTTTCTCCTTGTAGATTTCCAGGTCTTTTTTGTAGGGAAGTTCGATATCTTCGTGGGCCTTGGCCAGGACTTCATCGTAGAGCAGGATCACGGGGTTCCAGAAGCGTTCGGAGAGGTTGAACGCGCGTACGGTTTCCGAATAGAGTTCGGACGCGAATGCCGGGGTAAGCACGATAATGGGGTGATCCCCGTGCGTGCCCCAACGGGTCTGCATGACATCGGACTGGGAGGGTTTGGTGGGCAGGCCGGTGGATGGACCGCCGCGCATGACGTTGACGATGACCAGCGGGATCTCGGCCATCACGCCCATGCCCAGGTGTTCCTGCATCAGGGAGAACCCCGGCCCGCTGGTAGCGGTTAAAACCTTGCGTCCCGCCAGGGACGCGCCGATGCAGGCTCCCAGGGAGGCGATTTCGTCCTCCATCTGGATAAAGTCCCGGCCCAGCTTGGGCATTTCCCGGGACATGTACTGGGCGATCTCGGATGACGGTGTGATGGGATACCCGGCAAAGAAATTACAGCCGGCATCAATGGCCGCCCTGGCCACGATGATATTGCCTTGCAGTACTTTACGACGTTTTCCCATTGGCTTGGCCTCTTGATAGTTTCTCGTAGTTGACGAAAATGGCGAAATCCGGGCAACGTCGTTCGCACATGCGGCAACCGATGCAGTAATCCGGGGCGGCGACTTTGACGGAAACGCCGAACTTGCTAACCATGTTGTCTTCAAGCTCCAGGGTACCGGTGGGGCAGATGTCCACGCACAATCCGCAACCCTTGCAGTATACCGAAACCACGGTGAGTTCGTTCTGCTTGGGCGCGGGTTTGCGCTTTTCTCTGCGATCCCGGGCGGCCTGGTTCAGTTCTTTCTCAAACTTCTCCATAAAAACACCTCACGGTTTGGGGGAATGGAAGCGGAGGAATCAAAGTGCATATGACTGAAAGCGGCCCTCAATCCCGGAAACGGCGGGTGGTTGGGGAAAGGTTCATGGCTTCAACCGGCAATCGCAGAAAATGCCTGATGCGAGACGGTACGGCTTCCGTCTCCGTGGTGGGGCTCTCCTTGGCGATCATGGCTCCTCCAAGTCGGGGATTGTAACACAATCATGGGGGGAAAAAAACGCCATCGTGGTACTTTTTTCATTTTTGGTGACCACATGATAACGCGGTTGACTTGGCCGGGAGGTTTGCCTACCATATACGTATAGGGAGGCGGGTATGAGCAGCGGGATGCGAGTGTTTCTGGTTTTGCTGGTAACAGCCGCGCTTCTGTCATCATCCGTTTCAGCGGATGTTCGCAAGTACCTGACAACCGGCGCCTGGTATCCCGAAGATCCCCGGAAGCTAAACCAACTCCTCGACCACTGCTTCCGGGGAGTCCGGCCCCAGGTTGATCCCGGTGCCGTCGGCGGGTTGGTGGCTCCCCATGCCGGACTGGTTCACAGCGGAGCCGTTGCCGCGCAAGCCTATATTCATCTGCAGGGCCGAAGCGATATTCGCCGCGTAATTCTCCTGGGCGTTTCGCACTCGGGAAATTTCTCCGGGGCTTGTGTCTCTACTTTTCTCTTTAATTCAACACCCCTGGGAAAGGTGCCGTTGGATCGGGAAGCGGTAGACCGCCTGGCTCGCCAGCCGGGATTCCAGGTGGACAACCGCATCATGCAGCACGAACATTCCCTGGAAAACCAGCTGCCGTTTCTGCAACGGGTGCTGGCAAACAGCGATTACAAAATTGTGTCCGTACTTTTCGGGCGGGTGCCTTTCAAGGATCTGGAGGAGATGGCGGCGGTCATCCGGTCCATTGTGGACGATCACACCGTAGTGGTGGCGTCCAGTGACCTGACCCATTACGGCAGTCGCTTCGGCTATTCTCCATTTAAAAAGGATGTAGCGGAACAACTCCACCGCCTTGACCGGGGACTGCTGGAAAAAGTGACGGCCCTGGATCATACGGGGTACCGCGAATATTTGCGGCGCACGGGTATGACCATGTGCGGCGCCGTTCCCGTTGGCATATGGATGCACCTGTTTGACAAACGCAGCCATGAACTGAAAACAGTGGCTTACGCCACTTCCGGAGACGCCAACCGGGACTATTCCCTGAGTGTGGGCTACGGTTGCGTGGTGGCGGTACGCAAAAAGGATGCGGAAACAAAACTCAACGCAACTGAGAAAAATACGCTGCTCACCATTGCGCGACGTACGCTCGAATCGGCCCTGACCGGAAGGGACAGAGAAACCATTCTGGCCGATGTAAAATTAACGCCGGCCATGAAGCGCAAAACCGGCGTGTTCGTTACATTGCGCAAGGGTCACGCGTTGCGGGGGTGCATCGGCTCAATCGTGGGAACCCGGCCGTTGTTTAGAGGCGTCATGGCGAATGCCCGCAACGCCGCGTTCGGGGATCCCCGTTTCACTGACCTGAAGGCTTCGGAATTAAAGGAACTGACCATTGAGATCTCGGTCATGACTCCCCTGCAGCCGATACGGGATTATCGTTCCATTCGCCTGGGCACGGATGGCGTGATCATCCGCAAAAACGGAGCCTCGGCGGTCTACCTGCCCCAGGTGGCCACGGAAACGGGCTGGGACCTGGACACATTTCTCTCCAGCCTTTGCCGCAAGGCCGGCCTGCCCGACCGGGCATATCGCTCAGCGCAGATGCAATTCCTGGTATTCCAGGCGCAGGTTTTTGACGAGGAGGATGATTGAGTCCGGATCGGCGCGAATTCATCCGGCATGGTCTGGCGGCCGGGGCCGGTATGATGTTGGGTGCGGGCCGTCTGAGCGCGGTTCCACTTCCGCCGCTCGGGGTGCGTCGCGCCATGTTTTTCGAACCCATTTCCGGCGGCCGCGTGGTGTGCAACCTCTGCCCCAACGAATGCGTGCTGCGCAAGGGGGAACGGGGCACCTGTCGGGTGCGCGAAAACCGCGACGGCCGCCTGGTGACCCTGGTTTATGGTACCCCCTGTTCCGCGCATATTGATCCGATTGAAAAGAAACCCCTGTTTCATTTTTTGCCTGGAAGCAACGCTTTTTCCATCGCCACCGCGGGCTGCAACATGTCCTGCCGTTTCTGCCAGAACTGGGAGATTTCCCAACAGGGACCCGAAGAAGTTCATTCTGTCAACCTACCTCCGGCCGCGGTGGTGAAACTGGCTCGTGAGCGAGGTTGCACCAGCGTGGCCCACACCTACGGTGAACCGGTGGTGTTTTACGAGTACATGCTCGACTGCGCCCGGGAGGGTCGTCGCGCCGGGATTCCCAACGTGATGATCTCCAACGGCTATATCCGGGAAGCGCCCATGCGTGAGTTGTGCCGCAGCCTGGGAGCGGTCAAGATCGATCTCAAGGCGTTCACGGACAAGTTTTATCGCGAGATCTGTGGCGCCGCCCTGGCCCCGGTGCTGCATACTCTGGAAGTGATCAAAGACGAGGGGGTCTGGCTTGAGATCGTGGTACTCCTGATTCCCGGTCTCAACGATTCGGTTTCGGAGATCCGCGGCATGACGCGCTGGGTCGTAGACAAGCTGGGACCGCGGGTGCCGCTGCACTTTTCCCGGTTCTTCCCCACTTACCGGTTGCGCAACATCCCGCCCACGCCCCCGGCCACCCTGGAACGGGCCCGGAAAACCGCTCAAGACGCCGGCCTGAAATTCGTGTATGTGGGCAACCTGATGTCCGACTCCCGCCACACCCGTTGTCCGAATTGCGGCAACGAGTTGATCCATCGCGAGGGCTTCTCCGCCCGGGTTACCGGGCTGAAGGGCAACCGCTGCGGCAACTGCGGCCACGAAATCCCCGGGATCTTTTAGCCACTTTCCCACTTGCCCTTGGCCCCTCGCCTATAGCCTCTGGCCCTTCGCCACTCACCCATGAACCTTTTACGTTCTACAGGGCGGTTCGCGAACCGCCACTACATTGGGCGTTGCAGGAATGTCTCGCCCAGGATGTCGTCCAGGGTTTCCACCAGGCGGACGGCGTCCGTCTCGCTGAAACACATGGGCGGCTTGATCTTGAGCACGTTGTGCAGAGGTC
>JAFGNX010000094.1 GCA_016926835.1 Candidatus Aminicenantota bacterium
GATCAACAACGACCTGGAGCGCATCGGCGATCTCAGCGTGGATATCGCCAAGCATGCCATCAAGATCTTCAAGGGTGACGTGGTGTCTCATTCATTTGATTTTTCAGAGTTGTTTCTGCGCGTGCGCGAAATGCTGAAAAACAGCCTGGACTCCCTGATCCGCATGGATGCGTCAATTGCCGACAAGGTCTTGAACGAGGATGACCGCGTAGATGAACTGAACCGCATTTTCTGCGAACAGGTTCTGGATGCCATGAAAGAAAATCCCAAACAGGCACACACCCTGGTGCAGTTCATGCACGTGTCCAAACGCCTGGAGCGCATCGGCGACCACGCCACCAACATGGCGGAAGATGTCATCTACCTGGTCACCGGCGAGATCGTGCGTCATGGCACGGGATTGAACCCGTATCACCAATAACCCGCAGGGAGCGGACGGTTTTTAAAAAAGCCTTAATCGCGGTTCTGCCTGTCCGGACGTTCCAATACCAGACCGGCTCGTTGGTCGGCACGGCGCAACAGCAGAGCGAAAACCAGTCCGGCAAAACCCAGGGAAGCAAACATGATCATACTGACCGTGTAGGATTGGGTCAGGTCACGCAGGATACCGTTCAGCCAGGGGAAGAGGGCCAGTCCCACCAACTGCACCATGGTCATCAGACCGAAAGCCGTGCCGGTTCGCTCCTTCTTGACCAGCAGGGGGATGGAAGGCCACATGGCCGCGGGAATCAACACAAAGGCGGTTCCCAGGGCCATCATGGGAATGACCGGATAGATACGGGTCAATCCCATTACCAGGTGGGCGGGAACGATAATGATCGATCCCAGAATCATAAGGGTGGTGCGGCGGCCGAATTTGTCCACCAGCAATCCCACGAAGGGAGAAAAGAGCATGGCTGTGATAATGGGGATGGCGGTGATGCCCCCGGCCGTGGAGAACGGGTGCAGGAAGTTGCTGAATACCTGGGCGAAAAAGCTGCCGCTGCTCTCGGCGACCCGGGCAATGCCCCACTTGTCCACAAAGAAATCGGTGGACAGGGCGGTGAACGGAAAGACCGCCGAGTAGAAAGTGACGCATAAAAGGGAAACATACCAGAAGCTGGCCTTGAACTCTTTGAGGTGTTTAAAAGAGAAACCCTCTTCGGCGTTTCCCGACTTTAACTTGAGGATGCGTTCCCCGCGGCGGTCGAGCAGGTTGAAGATCAGGTTGATGAGCAGCGAGAAACCGCACAGGATCAGGGCGGCGATCAGCGTGGCCTGGTAGTTGTCAAAGAAGTTGGCGATGGCTTCACCGGAATTAAAGGAAAAAATGGTTCCCAAACGCATGAAAACCAGTGACAAGGCAAAGGCGAATGCCAGCTCTTTGCCCTTGAACCAGCGCGCGATCATCACGTTCATGGCCACATAGAGCGGTTCGGCCCCGATTCCAAGGATAAAACGGCCGGTCCAGATCAGGTTGACGTCGCGGGAAAAAGCCACCAGGGCGACACCGGTCACCACGATGGATGAAAAGAGCAGGCTGGATTTGCGCACTCCCAGGCGGTCCACCAGGACACCGCCCCAGAATACCGACAGGATCGCGGCGATGGCGTAGGCAGTGTAAAAACTGCCGATGATATCGCGTCCCCGGCCCAGTGATTCCACCAGGGAAGGCGCGATGGCGCCGATACTGTCGTAAGCAAAATAACTGCCGAAAGCGATCAGGCTGATAAACAGCAGAACTGTGAATCGATAAGCCTTGGTTGTCGGGTGTAAAAAGCCGATGTCTTCCAGGGTCGCTTTGTCTCTCATTTGCGCCTCTCCAGCCGCCGCAGCGGCGCATGATAATCTCCGCCGCCCCGCTGTCACTCAAGTTGACGGGCGATTTTGTGCGGGAAAGGGTTCAGTGTACCAGAAGGCGGCCGGCGGCGCAATCGGACAGAATCGGAATCGGGGACGGTGCTGGACTGTCTCCTGTCTACTGCCGCCTGCTTTCCAACTCTGCAACTTTGAAATGGCAAGTGGCTAGAGGCGATTGGCAAGAGGCTATGGGGGAGTGTCCCCGGGCGGAATGCAGAAAGTATAGGGCAGAACAGGTGATGGGTATGAGTCGAAAGTCTAAAGAAGGTGACAGGTGGAAGGAGAACAAAACGAGTGAAAAGTGAAAAAGTAAAAGCTATTTTTACTTTTTCTACTTCTTGCCTCTTCAACTTTTCAACTCTTCAACTTTAATCAAAAGAACAGTATTGCGGCTCCGGACAGGGCGACCACCGTACCGGCCACGGCGGGCCAGGTGACCTGTTCCCGAAAAAGGTAGCGCGAAATGGGAAGTAACAGTACCGGCGAAAGCGACATCAGCGTGGAGGCCACTCCGATATGGGAGTGGCGGATGGCCACCAGCGAGAGGATTACGCCGAGCACCGGGCCCACCATGGCGCCGGTGGTGATGTCGGCCAGGGCGCGGCGATCCCGCATTTTCGCTATATCCGTTCCCAGGCGTCCACGCAAGAGAAAAAAAGGCGTCAACACCGCCACGGCGGCAACGACTCGCACCTGGTTGGCCGCGATCGGCGACGCCCCGGCCACCATGCCCAGTTTCGAGAGCAGCAGCCCCCCCGCCTGGCCAAACGCCCCGCCCACGCCCAGGAGTATGCCCAGGCGGAAGTGGCGGCGCGGTGACATGTCGCTGGAGCGCGTGGAAGCGATTACCATGGCGATACCGCTGACCGCGATGAGGATGGCGGTGATTTCAAGCGGACGCAGGTGCTCACCCAGAAACATCCAGGCCAGAATGGAGCCGAAGATGGGGGCCAGCAGCATCAGCAGCATGGAAAGGCGGGCGCCGATCAGCACGAAGGCCTCAAAAAGGAAAGCGTCTCCCACAACGTAACCCACAATTCCGGACAATGCCAGCCAGGCGGTTGCCCTCCACCCCAACCCTGAGGCCAGCAGGGTTCCGTGGGCAAGCCAGTGGATGGGAAGCAGCGCTGCCAAGGCGACCCACAAGCGCACGTGGTTGACCGTTACGGATCCCACACGGCGACCCGCCCGGCTGAACGCGATGGAGTTGTAGGTCCAGCAAACGGCGGTCAGCAAAGCGGCCAGTTCACCGATCGGATTGCTCATTGAAAAGAAATTATCCCAGGCGGGATAACTGCAGCCGTGTTACCGTTAATGCTATTTGCGAATGTGGATGTTGACACGGATGCTGTGATGAATCATATCGATATGCACGATCTCGATGCGCAGGTTTTCGTTTTGTTCGATAAGATTCAGTTTAAGGGTGATTTCCTGGAGTTGGGGCACGGTCAGGAAACCCGGATAGTTCAATTCCGCTCGGATTTCCGCGAAATCACCGCGATCAAAATTGTCAATACGGTGCACGGGCAGGCCGTTGCGGTCAAAAACCGCGTAAATGACATCCGGATCCAATGTGCTTTTCATGCTGATGTGACGTTACTATAGCGCAGCCGAAAAGGGAAATCAACCCGGATAGAGTATTTGACAGTTTCCCGGGCTCTGGAGTACAATTTTTCAATATGAGGGTAGTACACACATTGCCCTGCATGACCGAGGAGGAAGCATGAAAACCCGAGCAGTGATGACTCTGTTGATTTGTATGATGATGGCGCTTCCCGCCGTCGCCGCAGATAGCCACCCGTTTTCGGTGCATGATTTGCTGGCCATGGACCGCATTTCCGGCAATCAGGTTTCTCCGGACGGTGGTTGGGTGGTCTTTGTGTTGCGCCGCACCGACCTGGACGCCAATCGTGGGCGTACCGATTTGTGGATGATGCGCAGTGATGGGCGGGACTTGAAGCGATTGACAACCCATCCTGCAGCGGATTATTCTCCCCTGTGGGCGCCCGACAGCCGCTCAATCTGGTTCCTTTCCACCCGTTCCGGTTCCAGCCAGGTGTGGCGGATCAGCCGTGATGGGGGTGAAGCCGTTCAGATAACCCGCCAACCCCTGGATGTGGGCAATTTGGTGCTTTCCCGTGACGGCGAAAAGGTCGCTTTCACCATGAGCGTGTTTCCTGGCACTACGGTGGCGGCGACGGCAAAACGCCTGGAAGTGGAAAAAGAGAGCAAGACCAGCGGTCGCCTGTTCACGCGTCTTTTCATTCGCCATTGGGATACCTGGATGGACGGACGGCGTTCCCATCTGTTTGTCATGCCGGCTGGCGGCGGTACCGCGGTGGACGTGATGAAGGCAATGGATGTCGACACCCCCACTCAGCCTTTCGGCGGAGCGGAAGAGATCACGTTTTCACCTTGCGGCAAGCAAGTACTGTTCACCGCTTCGTCAGCCGGGCGAAAAGAAGCCTGGTCCACCAACTTTGATATCTTTGCAGCGCCGGTGGATGCCTCTTTGCCGCCGCGTAACCTGACGGCCTCCAACCAGGCCTGGGACACCATGCCGGTGTTCTCTCCCAATGGAAAAACCCTGGCCTGGCTGGCCATGAAGCGGCCGGGATTTGAGGCCGACCGTTTCCGCGTCATGCTGCGGCCCTGGCCCCAGGGGGAATCCCGTGCCCTTACCGAAGATTGGGACCGCTCCCCGGGTAACATTGCCTGGGATCCCGATGGTAGCAAGTTGTGGGCCACGGCGGCCAACTTTGGCCAGAACTCGCTGTTTGTCGTGGATATTCGTTCCGGTAATGTCAAAACCGTGGTTAAAGACGGCAGCGTGCGCTCTTTCGGTTTTGCCGACCGGCGTGTGATTTTCGGCATGGACCGCCTGGATTCGCCGGTTGAGTTGTACGCGGTGTACCGCAACGGCGGTACGCCCATGCCCCTGACCCGCATCAACGCGGCGCAGGTGGCGGCCGCCCGCATGGGGGAGTACGAGCAGTTCAGTTTTCCCGGCTGGAACGACGAAACGGTCTACGCATACGTGGTCAAACCCGCGGATTTTGATCCCGGCAAAAAATACCCGGTGGCCTTTTTAATTCACGGCGGTCCCCAGGGCTCTTTCGGTAACGATTTCCATTATCGATGGAATCCACAGGTATACGCCGGGGCCGGATACGGCGCCGTGATGGTGGATTTTCACGGTTCCGTGGGATACGGTCAGGCGTTTACCGATTCCATCAGCGGTGACTGGGGGGGCAAGCCGCTTGAAGATTTGCAAAAGGGCCTGGCGTATGCCCTGCAGGCATATCCGTGGCTGGACGGTGAACGCGTGGGCGCCCTGGGTGCTTCCTACGGCGGCTACATGATCAACTGGATCGCCGGCAACTGGCCGGATCGTTTCCGTTGCCTGGTGAATCATGACGGCAACCTGGACGAACGCCTGGCCTATTACGACACCGAAGAACTGTGGTTCCCGGAATGGGAGCACGGAGGTGTGCCCTGGGAAAATCCCGAAGGCTATGAAAAGCACAATCCAGTCAACTTTGTCAAGAACTGGAAAACCCCGATGCTGGTGATTCACGGGGCCCTCGATTTCCGCGTGGTTGAAACCCAGGGATTCTCAACTTTCACCGCCCTGCAACGCAAAGGCATACCCAGCCAGTTGCTCTATTTCCCCGATGAGAACCACTGGGTGCTTCAGCCCCACAACAGCATCCTCTGGCACGACACGGTGCTGGGATGGATGGACCGCTGGCTGAAAAAGTAGTTCACAACAGATGACGGGCCGCCTGTTCTGCCGGCGGTGCGGTGAGGGGTTTCCCCTCACCGCGCCCCGCTGGTGTTGTGACTGTGGCGGACTGCTCGACATTGACTTTGTCCCTGCCATTCCCAAGAGCGGTTTCCCAGCCGGCCCGCAATCCCTGTGGCGCTATTTTGCCGCCCTGCCCCTGGATCCGGACACCGTCCCGGTTACCCTGGGGGAGGGAATGACCCCGATGGAAGAATGGATATCTCCGGCCGGAAAGCATGTCCGGGTCAAGATGGATCACATCCAACCCACCGGTTCATTTAAAGATCGGGGCGCGGCGGTGATGATCAGCCGTCTGCGCAGCCTGAATATTCCGGCCGTAGTGGAAGACTCTTCCGGAAATGCCGGTGCCGCGGTAGCGGCATATTGCGCCCGGGGCGGATTGGCGTGTACCATTTATGTACCTGCCTCCGCCCCAGTCGCAAAGATTTCCCAGATCAGAGCCAGCGGTGCCCGGGTGGTGAGCGTCGATGGACCCAGGGAAGCCGCCGCTGTTGCCGTGAGAAAAGCCGCCGCAACCGTTTATTATGCCGGTCATTGTGTGGATCCGTTTTTTATCCAGGGCACAAAAACCGTGGCATACGAAGTGGCTGAGCAACTGGGCTGGCGTTCGCCGCAAACCATGGTCGCGCCTCTGGGCAACGGTACGCTGGTGTTGGGGATCATCCGGGGATTTGACGAACTTGTTTCTGCCGGAATGGTGGGGAAAATGCCGCGGATCGTGGCTTTCCAATCACGGGCGTGCAATCCCCTGGTTCGGGCTTTTTCACAGCAGGACACCGATTTGTTTGTAGCGGAAACCACCATTGCCGACGGCATCGCCGTCTCCAGGCCAGTATTGGGTGATCGCATCCTGAGTGAGATCAGGCGGGTCGGAGGGGAGATAAGAGACGTATCCGAAGAGGCGATCCACGCGGCCTGGAAGCACTGGGCCGCCTTGGGATTGAGTGTGGAACCGACCACGGCCGTGGCGCTGGCCGGATTCGATCAAATCAAAACCGGGGATGACACCGTCGTGGTGGCTACGGGACATGGCTTGAAACGGTCCCGCTGATTTTTTATTGATCCAATACCGTGGATGTTCGTTCCTGACGGTCGGAACGGATGCGGACATTGTTGGATTCCAGGTCCATTTCCAACGTTTCTCCCTCCGCTTTGCCGCCGCCTTTCTTTTCCAGGGTGGCGTTTCCGGAGAAGCGCATGTTGCGCTTGGGAAAATCCCAGCGGACCCGGTCCGCGCCCCCCGTGATGTCATCTTTCTGAAACTGGATCGATCCGTCGGCCGAAATGGTCTGAAGCCCGTCTTTATCAGCAAAAGAAAGGATCAGGGATTCCGCACTCAGCCGGGTTGCGGCCGACTGCATACCGCCTTTGCCTTTAATCATCAGCGTCTGCCTGTCCGGATCAAAAAGCAGTTTTTCGCCCCAGGCCTCGAGGTCGTCTGCTTGCGATTGGAAAACCATGCGTACGCTTTTCTCTGCCGTCAGGTGTTTTTTGGCATTCAGGGTCAGGGATTCGGCGCTCAGGCGCGTCTTGTCCTGGAAAAGTTGCACGGCGCCGGAAAAACGTGTCACGCCGTCGTCATCCAGGATCAGCAGGTCTTTTGAACGGATGAAAAACGGCTGGTCTGAAAAAGGGGGTTGCGGGCGTTGCGGATGAAACGTAGCGCGTATCCCCCCCTCCCCCCGTAACCACTTTTTCTCCGTGTGGATAGAGAATACGGGTGCGAAAAACACGTTGTTTTCGCGAATGACACGGCTCTCTTCTCCTTTCATGCGAATCAGGTTGTGGGGTGCGTCGAATTCAATGGTATCGCTGCGGCAGGAAAAATCCGTACCGCGCAGGTTTCCACTCCCCACACCACGCCATTGCGCCAGTTCTCCATTTTGAAATGAAAATTCCATCCGGCTTGCTGAGGCGGAAAATTCCGTGCCTCCGGTGTGGGTGACCTCGGCGGGAATGGGAATCTGGGCATGCTCAAGGAAATCCCCGCCTGGGGTGAGCCGGACTTCTATCAGTTCGGAGCGGATACGTATGTGGCGCTCCAGGCGCCGCAAATGAATGGTTACATCGCGTACCAGGCTCAAGCTACGCATGTCTCCGTTTTCATCGTGTTCGCCTGTAAGAATTTCACAACGGATGTTGCGCATGTTTCCGTTATCCCCATCGGTTTCGGAGTGGAAGTTGGCCTTGCCCTGGCAACGGGTCTGCTGAACGAGTTCCATATCGTCGTTGAAAGTAAGCGAAATCCAGTCTCCGGTTAACAGCGAACCGGGACCCTGGATGCGGGCGTTTTTCTCCAGGATCAGTTTGCGGTCCTTTTTGGAAAACCACAGAGTGTCGGCCTGGAAATCATAGCTATTCCCCTGCCGACTATGAACCCCCCTGGTACTGAAGAGTTTGATCATGTTGTGATCAAGATAGTAAGTCATGCCTTTGGCCGCTGTTCCTTCGAGGTTGCGCAGAGAAAAAGTTACCGGCACAGTGGCTTTCAGGATGGCACGGTCTTTGAGAAAAAACGTTTCCGCTTTCAGAATGAACCGTTCTGAAGATATCTGCGCGTTTTTTCGTACCAGGAGATCGTGGTAATTGTTGCCCACGTACCCCTCGTCA
The DNA here is from genome assembly GCA_016926835.1 of Candidatus Aminicenantota bacterium. Classification (GTDB taxonomy): domain Bacteria; phylum Acidobacteriota; class Aminicenantia; order UBA2199; family UBA2199; genus UBA876. Next base: position 8,258 of record JAFGNX010000094.1, read on the forward strand.
CCCTTCACCTGGATATCATCGGTGATGTCTTGTTTCTTCAGTATCCGCACGTTCAGTTGCGTCATGTAAATACGGTCTTTTTCGCCACGCCGGGAACTCGCGCTTTTCAACTCGATGATGGGCTGGTTGTCACTGTTAAAAATGGTTTGCTCCATGCCTACGCCGTCGGCTGAAAAATCAGCGGGGAACGGTTCGGGGCTGTGACTGCGCATACTCCGCACCACCAGCACAATCGTAGCCAGGAGTGCCGCGAATAAAACGACCTGAATCAGCCTGCGCGTTCGGTTCATGGCCGACCTTTATCGGTATCGCCGCTTCGGGCAATCAAGTCACGGGCGCGCTTTTCATAGAAGGGCCGAAGGGTTTCGAGTAAGAGGCGATTGAATTCCCGGGCACCGGTACGGGACATATGGCAATTGGTCCGCCCCCAGCCACCGTTGATAAAGAATTCTTCTTTCTGTAAGGGAAACACATTGGGGGTGTCAAGCACCAGGATGTGTACGTGCTTGAAATTGCGTTGCAGGCGACGCAGGTCCCGCAACATGTCGGGACGGTTGTAATTGGTACGAAATGTGCCCAGATGGTTGGGAATGAGTACCAGGAAGGTCGTCACGCCGTCGCGGTCCAGTTCGCTCAGCAGCAGGCGCAGGTAGTTTCCCTCCTTTCCCGGAAATCGCGGGTATTTCTGGCGCCAATAATGCCTGGGTTTTTTGGTGACCACCACGCCGGGTTTGTGAACAGAGCCGATGTATTTCTGCAAGGTCATAAAATCCATTACTTCATGATGATGCCCGGGGGTGAAACGCTTGTTCCATTTTTGAATGACGGCTTCAATGAATTCTTCGATTTCCTGCTTGTTTTCCAGAAGTAATGACAAAGAAGAAAATGGGGTGAAGGTCTCGTGTAATTTGCCCAGACGGGCCAGCCAGCGTTTGTTGGAACGGCTGTTAAAGATAAAATAGTCCATGCCGTAGATGACGAACTCGGGAACACCCGCGTGTGTTTTGAAAAACCGGTAGAAATGGTAATTGTATTTGGGGTTTTTGCCGAATTGGGCTTCCTTGTAGGCATTCTCATTCAGGATGGTACGAAAGTAGAGGGGATGAATGGCTTCATAGGTTCGAGATGTACCCAGTATCAGTGTGCTGAACGTTTTGCCTTCAGCGAACTCATCAAATTTTGACTGGAAATTTTCCGCGCCGTAAAAAGCGGATTCCAGCCGGGTAATGAGGAAATAGGCGCCGCGGTCGAAAACAAACAGCGCCAGAATGAAAATCAGCAAGATCGCAAGGCGCCTAAAGAATTTAGAATTGGAAGTAGATAAATTCATTGCTTTTGTCAACGGCCAGGATCAGGATCAGGCAGATCCAGGCGGCGATAAGAACGGCGCGCAGGAAAGCGGGCATGGTGACGACCCATCTGAAGCGCTTGCGGTTGTGGATCAGGACCTCCATTAAGATGAACAGAACCAGCAATATCAGGTTGAACACAATGTGCCCGGTGCCGCTGTCTCCGGGTTTCAGCGAAATGGCTGCCAGGTAGTGGAAGGCCGCACTGAAGGATTCCGCGCGAAAGAAAAGCCAGGCGAAGGTAACCAGGTGGAACGTGACCATGATCTGCAAGCCGTTTCGCAGGGGTTGCAGGTGATTCAAACCGATGGTTCTGCGCAGGCGGCGCCGGGGTTTTCGCGTCGCATACCCCACTACCAGATAGATTCCGTGCAGGGTGCCCCAGGCCACAAAAGTCCAGGCGGCCCCATGCCATAATCCTCCCAGAAACATGGTGAGAAAAATACCGACACAATACCCCCAGGCTTCTACTTTAATGCCCAGGAACCGGTCTTTGCGGATCCGGCGCATGGTGGCGTAAGCAATGGGAAGAAAAAGGTAATCACGCAGCCAGGTGGACAGCGATATGTGCCAGCGGTTCCAGAACTCAGACAGGTTGCGGCTGAAATAAGGCGCGTTGAAATTCAACATGGAGCGATAGCCCAGCATGCGCGAGATGCCCACCGCCATGTCTGAGTAGCCGGAGAAATCGCAGTAGATCTGGAAGGCATAAAAATAGAGGCCGAAAACCAGGTTGAGTCCCTGGCCGTCCGGTTGCTTGAATACTTCGTTGACGAAAAGCGCCAATCGATCGGCAATAACCACTTTCTTGAACAGGCCCCAGAGCACCTGCTGGAATCCGGCGCTGATCCGTTCCAGATCAAAAGGAGATCGGGATTTCAGTTCGCGGATGAATGCTTCGGCCCGATCGATCGGGCCGGCCAGCAACTGGGGAAAGAACGCTACGTACAAAGTGAAATACCCGATGTGACGTTCCGGCTTCATGCGCCGGTGATAAACTTCCAGCAGGTAACTGACCAGTTTGAATGAGTAGAAGGAAATCCCCACTATGTAGGCGATTTTCAGGGGAGTAAATGAGATTGGGCCGGCTACCAGCGAAATCAGGGCGAAAATGCTTTTGCCCGCGAAGTTGGTGTATTTAAACACAAGTAGAACGGAGAGGCCGGAGGCGAGGCCCAACGCCAGCAGCAAGTGCCTGCGGCGCTGGGAGAGCGGGTTTTCAAAAATTCGGGCGATCAGATAGACCGCCAGGGTGGGTAGAAGCAGCAGCGCCAGGTTCCAGGGATTGCGGAAGGCATAAAAATAAAAGCTGGCAGCCAGCAGGAATATCCAGCGAAATCGGTGGGGCAGCAGGAAATGAACCGTGAAGACCACGGCAAAGAACATGAGAAAAACTTGAGATGTAAAAATCATGATTCACGGGTTCGATACAGAAAATGCATTGTAGCCGTGAAGGCGCGAAAAGTCAATGTTCCGGCAAAGCGGTTCAGCCCGGGTAAGAATCGAACAGGCGCCCCCAAGGCGATTGTTCCAACCACTGTTGCACCACTTTGCGGCCCTTGAAACGGTACCAGATGCGGTCGTGATAGAGTTCAGACGCGAAAATAAACACATTGACCAGGGGGGTGTGAAAAAAGAGTTTCTGCAGGTGGCGCAGGGGCGTATCATGCCATAACAGCCGTCCCACACCGGTGGCAAGGTTCACGCCCACGTCAAACCGCCAGTTTTCTTTCGCGATCTCCTCATCACCCACAATGCGGATCTGCTCAGGGTTTCCGACGCCCAGCCCATGTTCGTGGGCCAGGGCGATACATGGCAGATCGCGCCAATTGAATCCCATCATGGTGGCGGCAACCGCATCAATTGCCACCTGGTCCGCCGATGCCAGCAGGATGTTCTTGTCATGCGGGATCACGGTCCTGGGACCGGGTCCGGAACCCGCGGTCGTGCCATCCATGATTGCGAACATGCCGGAATGGATCTCCCGACCGATGGCCAGCAGGTCGACCAGGGTTTCGTGAATCCAGGTGTGCGTGTAGTGTCGTTTGACATTCAGTAGTCCGCCGAAAGCGTTTTTCAGGGCCCCGGTGTAGGTGGTGTACGAGTGGGTTTTCACTGTGGGAAGGTGGACGATGTTTTTGCCCACAAAGTACTCGGGGATGCGGATGCCTTCCGGAAAGACCCGATGCAGGGCCAGGGTTTTGAATTTCGGAGAAAACGGGATCCATCGCATGTCTTCGGGTTTGAAGTTGAACAGTACCGGAATGTCGAAAGCCTTGTATTGAGGTGAGAATTTCAGGTCCTTTTCGCCTTTTTCCGGCAGGGTGACCACAGTGTGGTTGTGAACCGCGGCCAGGTCCGCGAAGCCCTCGGATTTCAGGCACCGGATGGTGCCCTCCAGTTGCCAGGGTGTGGTGTTGACTCCGGGAAAGATGTGATGCCAGGTGATATTGTCCTTGAGTATGGTGGTGGCTCCCGGATCCAGGGCTTCTTTGATGCCGGCCAGCCGACAGACCCGTTCGACATCGTTTACGACGTTTTCTGGAGATGTGCGCACAACAGCTACCGTGGCTCCGGACATGGCTCCTCCTGAGACTCTTTCACTATAGTGGATTGTATCACCAGATCGGTGGAGATCAAAAATAGTGAAAAGTCGAAAGTCGAAAGTCTAATACCCATAGGGCACAAGAGTGAAAACTCTCAAAACTATTTCAACTTCTTTCCTCTTCAACGTTCCAACTCTCCAACTTTGACATGGCGAGTGGCAATGGGCGAGGGGCAAGGGGCCATTGGCAAGAGGCAAGGGGCTCCTGAGTGCCTGCCTTCC
>JAFGNX010000095.1 GCA_016926835.1 Candidatus Aminicenantota bacterium
AAAAAGCGCGATAAGCGTCGGGAAACGTAACCCGCATCGGCGTAATGGCCGTGAAAAAAATCGGGAACTTCACCTTGGCGCTTGATAAAAGTAATGGTGCGGTTGATGAACTCATCCAGATGGGGCCAGAGCCGTTCTTTGCGCATGTACTTCAATCCACCACAGCGGATTCGAATAATGCGGCATTTTTCGTTTAGTTCTTCCACTTCACGGGCGTAATCTTCTGAAACGCGGGGATCGGAGATCAGGCGCGTAAACAGATCCACGCGCCGGATTTCCGGACAGCGGCTCAGGCTTTTGGCCAGTTCCACCACATACAGGGTTTGACCTCCAGTATCCGCGTCCCGTCCCAGCTCCAGATTCCTGCCCCGGATCAGGCCGTGAATACTGAACATCTGGATGGTGAAAGTCTCAGTAGCCATGATTTACTCCTTAGTGCTGCTTTTCGAAACAAAGGCGCTGTAGAAATCATCCTGTTCGGGAACCGCTCCGGAGAGCCGGCATACCGCTGCAGCCAAGCGGCCGGCCTGTTCCAAGATCTGCTCCGGTTCTGCATTCTGCATGACGCCCGTGGCCAGGGCTGCGGCAAAGGCGTCTCCGGCGCCAACGGTGTTAATCGGGTCCGAAACGTTTGTACCCGGTGATTCAAAAAAGCCGTTTTCAGAAAAAAGGATGCTGCCGGAGTCTCCCCGCGTCAACGCAATCATGGATATGGTAAATCGGGAAGAAATGCGTTCCAGGCGTAGCTGCGGGGTTCCCGATATCCCTGTGTCCTCAGCCAGGAAATCGAGTTCTTCCTCATTCAGTTTCAAAATATGACAGATTTCCAGTGAACGCCGCACCCGTTCCCGCACAATGTGGCCCCGGCGCAGGTTGAGGTCACACATCAGAGTGGAACAGCGGCTGAAACGGGTTGCCAACTCCTCGATCAGCCGTGCTCCATTCGGAGTCCGTTGCACCAATGTGCCGAAATACAGCATTTGCGGAGAAAATTCTTCCAGACGGGTCTTGAGATCCTCGTAGATCCGGATATGATCCCAGGCCGCGGGAAGAATCGCATACGCGGGGTTGCCGGATTCGTCAAAGGTGATATCCACGGCGCCGGTGGGGGTATCGGGATCGACCTGCACAAAACGATGGTTAAAACCGAATGCGAGCAGTCTGTCCTGAATCTCTTTCCCGCTGGCATCAGGGCCGACCCGGGTCAAAAGCTGCGCATCAACACCCAGGCCCCGCGCGTGGATGGCGAAATTGCATGGAGCTCCCCCCAGGCGCTTTTCACCGGGGAAGCGGTCAAACAAGACTTCCCCCACAGCCAGGATCCGGTTACGCGTTTGAGGGGGCGCTGTCATGGTCGGGGGGATTGGGGCGCCGGCGTTTGCGGCGTGAGCGGGCGTGTTCGACTTTGATGGCATTCCCTCGCAGAACAATCCCGTTTACGCCTTTTATCGCCGTAGCGGCCTCGTCGGAACGTCCCATCTCCACGAAACCATAGCCTTTTTCTCTCATCAGCCGGATATGCCGGACCCTGCCGAAATAGGAGAATTGCTCATGCAACTCCTTCTCCGGAAGGTCCTCGGGTATGTTGAATACGAACAGGGTCCGCTGACTCATGGTTCACCTCCTGTGACGTTATTCCCCCGGTTTCGCCGACATGAGGCATGTTCCTTCCGGAAACTGTGCGTGAAGATTGTCTGGCAGGGTCGGCGTTCCGGGTATCCGGAAGGGCGCCTGGGATGCTAGAAGAACCTACTTTCTCTCACGCAGTTCATGTTATGAAATATTATAGCAGAAAAGCATCGGGTTGAAAAACCGGCTCCCTTATCCCTGCCTGCAAATCGACGACATCAGGTTATTCTCGCGGCAATGTCATCGCACGCGTTGCATTCCAGGGGATGCAATGCTACACTAAACATAGAGAACTCTTTCCGGAAAGTGCGGATGTTCTTTTCCCAACGCCCATCATTCCGGAAGCAATCTGAGGAGGGTATCATGAAGATGATCAGCGATATGTTCCAGACAGCCGATTGGAAAAAAGAGAAACACGCCCCGGTAATCAATGCCCCGCGGTTCAAAGCGGGTGAAACCATGACCGTAACCGTGAATGTGGGTGAAGAGATCGCGCATCCGAACACCACGGCTCATCACATCGCCTGGATTGAAGTGTATTTCCTGCCCCGAGACGAAAAATTCCCGTATATGTTGGGACGCCACTCTTTTGAAAGCCACGGCGCGTCCGCTCAAGGTGCGGATACCAGCACGGTATACACTGAGCCCCACTTTGCCTTTCGTTTTCGCAGCGAAAAACCGGGCACAATCATGGCCAGCTCGTATTGCAACATCCATGGCCTGTGGTCCACCTCCGTGGAACTGGAGTAGAGCAGAAGCTGAATTTCAGGCTTTTCGCGACGCCGGGGATTCGGAAGGTCTAGATGGATACCCAGTTTCAAAACCCCATTTCATCGGTTCATCACAAAGGAACCATCGCGATTTTAACCGGAGGCGGCGATGTCCCCGGGCTGAACCCCGCCATCCGCGCCGTTACAATCCGTGCCATCGGAGAGGGCTATCGTGTACTGGGTATCCGAAGGGGCTGGTCGGGCCTGACGAACATCCGTCGTGAACACGGGGCGGATAACTCCCGTCACGTCCAGGAGCTGACAGCGGAGACGGTTCGCCGGGTGGGGCGCACAGGCGGCACGTTTCTGCATACGTCGCGTACACTGCCCAGTCGGATTCCCGCCCCGCTTGTGCCCGATCACCTGTCGGATACGTATGGTGAAGCTTGCAACGACCTGACGCCGGAAGTGTTGAAAAACCTGGAATTTCTCGGCATCAACACCCTGATAGCCATTGGCGGTGATGATACACTGGGATATGCCGTCCGTCTTCACAAACAGGGAGTGCCGATAATCGGGATCCCCAAAACAATGGACAACGATGTCCCGGGCACCGACTATTGTATCGGGTTTTCAACCTGCGTAACGCGGGTAATCTCTCTGGCCGATAACTTGCGTACCACCGCCGGATCCCATGAGCGCTTTCTGGTAATGGAGGTTTTCGGCCGGTATGCCGGTTTTACGGCGTTGCTGCCAACCCTGGCTGGCGCTGCGGATCGCTGTGTGATTCCGGAGCATACGTTTCAAATGGATGATTTGTGCCGGTTACTGGTGGAAGATCGACTGCGCAATCCCAGCCGATACGCTGTTGTCCTGGTGTCTGAGGGTGCCACCTTTCATGGTCAGGACACGGTATTTGAAGACACGGAACGTGATATGTTCGGTCATGCCAAGCTCGGCGGCATTGGTGAACTGGTGGCCCGGCAACTGAAACGCCTTTCTCCCCGCTACGGAGAGAACCGGGCGGTCAACTGCATTTCCCAGAAGCTGGGGTACCTGGTGCGGGCAGGGGAACCCGACTCCCTGGACTCCATTGTGCCACTCACATTCGGGAACCTGGCTCTCGACTTGATCCTCCGTGGTATTTCCGGCCGCCTGGTGGTTCTCTGCAACGGGCGTTACGGCGACAAGCCCATCGAGGAAGTGACCTCACGCCGCAAGCTGGTTGATGTGGCAGAGTATTACAACACCGAAAGACTGCGCCCCCTGTACAAGAGTTTCAACAATAAACCTTTCATGCTTTTGACGGGAAACTAGAGTTGGAGAGTTGCAGAGGGAAAACAAGTTGAAAGTCTAAAGTCAAAAGGAAAAACAAAATGACGTTGGTTTTCACTTAAGACCTACTGCATTTCCTTCCGAGTGCATCCTACAGATCTTTCAAGATCATCCTACAGAACGAGCCTTTTTATTCCTTATTCAGAGCCTGAAGGACGTCTCATCACAGCACGGCCGGAAGTTAAAAAGCTTTTCGGCCGGATTCCTCATCACTAACACTCCTTAGTGCAGTCACAGTGCTTTGCCTTTTTACTTTCGACTTTAGACTTTCGACTTTGATTTCCTCCATCCCGTCACCTTCTTTCCAACTCCCCAACTTTCCAACTTTCCTCTACATTGACATGCTGTTGGCGCGGCTTTACAATCCGGATAGACCAAATTCACAGAGGGGTGACGATAATGAAGCAAAAAGTTTTGGTTGCAACCGTAAAGCCTTTCCATTCCGACGCGGTTTCGGGCATTCGTGATATTTGCGCCGAAGCCGGATATGAGTTGGTGTTATTGGAATCTTATGCAGATCAGGCCGAAATTGAGGCTGCCGTAGTGGATGCGGACGCGTTGATCATCCGCAGTGACAAGGTCACTCCCGAAGTGCTCGCTGCTGCAGACCGATTAAAGATCGTTGTCCGTGCTGGAGCGGGGTACGACAATGTTGACCTCGATGCCGCCACAGCCAAAGGGATTGTGGTCATGAATACGCCGGGACAGAACGCCAACGCGGTAGCTGAATTGGCCCTGGGCATGATGGTTTACTTGGCACGCAACGGATACAACGGCAAGTCCGGCACCGAGCTGCGGGGAAAAACCCTGGGTATCCACGCATTCGGTAATGTGGGTCGCGATGTGGCGCGTATTGCCGGGGGATTCGGCATGGACGTGTTCGCTTTTGATCCATTCGTCGAGGACGAGGCCATCCGTGCGGAAGGAGTCACTCCGCTGGGATCCGTAGAAGAACTCTATTCTCAATGCCAATACGTATCCTTGCATATTCCCGCCAACGAAAAAACCCGGGGTTCCATCAACCGGGACCTGCTTGCCCGTATGCCTGAGGGTGCCGTACTGGTCAACACCGCGCGCAAGGAAGTGATATGCGAAGCGTCATTGCTGGAGATCTTTCGGGACCGCCCGGATTTCAAGTATATTTCCGACGTGGCTCCGGACTGCAAAGACGAGATCGCCGCTGAATTTGCGGGACGGTTCTTTTTTACGCCCAAGAAGATGGGCGCGCAAACCACGGAAGCCAATATCAATGCCGGCCTGGCGGCCATCCGGCAGATCATCGCCTTTTTTGAGAAAGGAGACCGATCCTTCCAGGTCAATCGCTGATCCCTGGGTGGGGCCGGTGCGTTTAAACGTAAAATAGGCAGCCTTACCGATTCAGTGCCGCCGCTGCTATATTGAGACGACGCTTTGCGTCCATAAAAAAAGCGCTGAAATTTTTTTGGATTGAAACGTACTGAGACCGTGGATTTTTTTTGAGATGGCCATCCTGGAATCTGCATATATCTAATGCAGAACCGAGGGGGGTTCATGAAAAAAACAAATTTCGGTGTTTCGGTGTTGTTTGTCGCTGTGGCGTGCCTGTTTTTGTTGGTGACTTCAGTTGTCGCGCAGGGTACATCGTCCTTGAAGGTTACGGATATCACCTTGTCGCCGACAACCTTTAAAGCCGGGGACTTAGTAACGGTCAAAATCACCCTGCGCAACGATACGTCAGCCACCTATGGCTGCAGCGGTATGGAGGCGGTGGTTTACGCTTTTAAAGCCAAACCGTTTACGGTGAGTAACCAACTTTGGCAGGCCAAACAAGGCGTGGCGCCGATGGCGGCCGGAGCCACCAAAGAAGTGACCTTTTCAACAAAATTCACCGTGCCAAGTGGGAATTATCCGGTACTCTACTTTCTGGCATGGAGCCCGGTTTGCGCTCCGGATGAGTTCGGCCAAACGGCTCAGTTAGAGGTAGATCAAGAGTGTGTGTACCGGTTCCATCCCAGGATGTTGTGGGTTAGACCAATTCACGCACGTCCGATCAAGAAACCGGTTAGGTAACAGCCGAAAAAGGTTCTGCGCAGTGCCATGGGGGCGGTTCTTCTAACCGCCCCCATCGGCATTGAACATGAAGTTTCCATGCTTGAGCCCTGGGCTGGGTAGGGCCGGTGCGTACAAACGCATAGATAAGGCAACCTCACCCCCGAATAACCGGTTCTGCCATGTGGCGCCGAAAGATCGTAATCACTGCAAGTCTGTACATTAATACGCGCCGGCCTCACAGGTGTCAAAAGTAATAGCGGAAGGCGGTGTAAAACAGGTGTGGCCAGGCTCCGAATTCGCTGCGCATGACCGGTGCCATGGAACCCTTCAGCGGGTCCGCCCCGATCCCGATATGGGCGCCCGCAACCAGGTACACATTCTCGGCGATATTGTATTCGATTGAAGGCGCCAATGTGAGCGAACCGTCCGAGAGGTTCCAGATCGCCATGATGCTCAACGGCAGTAGGGGAGTAACCTGGATGGTTGTTCCCGACGCGATGTAGTGCCTTCCCAGAAGGTAGACACAGCCGTCGCGGAATGCGGGCGAATCGACAGTTTCGGGGTAAGTGGCCGGGTTATCGCCTCCGGCTGAATTGAAATGGTATTCGGAAAAGAGGTATACATTGCCACTGAGGCTGTAATCCAGGCCGATTGACAGGCGGAAATATGCGGTGTCATCTGCGGGATTTTGTACGCGGAAAGCCCAGGGCTTAACCCAGGCGGCTTCCAGCCAGGTCCCGGCCCCGCCGATGGCACGAGCCAGGCTGACGCCGCCCATAAAATGATTGCGAAACGCGCTCACTATCAGCGATATATCTGTACTCAGCAGGTAAAACTTGCCGCGCAGGAAAAAAGCGCTGTTTTCAGTTTTGAAATCATTGCCCATGACCCATCCCATGTCCAACTCATCCATCATCCCCAGGGGAACTCGCAAACGCAGGGCGTCCACTCCGCGCCGGTCTTCGGTATCCAGTTCATTGAAAGCGAAGGGGGCGATGATGTCGGTGGGATTGATGAAACGGGCGCTTCCCCAGGCCACGGCCTGACGTCCGATAAACAGGTCTGCGCCCTTGAATTTGACGGTGACCAGCAGCCGGTCCAGGTTGTGATTCAGAATGAAACCCCCGCCGGGGTTTCCGGGTTGTGGAATCAGGCGCCGGTTAAAATCGGTGATGCGGTAGTCCAATCCTGATTCCCTGCCCGTGCTCGTTAAATATATTCCGCTGCTGAATGCTTCTGAATATGTGGGGGAGAAGTCCCAGGCAGCCTCCACGCTCACTTTCTGAGAAAAGCGGGTGGCAAAGGTGAGGCGCAGGCGGTTGGCGACCAGTCCCAGCGGGGGGTTGTTCTCATCCGCAGCCAGGGCGTCCGGAAGAGTGTAGGTCAGGGCAAAAGATTTGACATATCCCCGGATGCGTGCCGCATCCATCTGAAGGGAAAAGGTAGCCAGCACCAGTGCCGCCGCCGCCAGTTTTCGCATTTTGCGTTTCTCTTAGTCGCGGCGTTCGTCGTCGGCGATTTTTCCATCCTGCAGGGTGATCACCCGCCTGGCGCGTTTCATGATCATGCGATCATGGGTGGAAAAGAGAAAGGTCATGCCGGTTTTTTCGTTTAGTTCACGCATCATGTCCAACAGGTCGGCCCCGGTCTTGGAATCCAGGTTGGCCGTGGGTTCATCCGCCAGGATCAACCGTGGATTCGATACCATTGCGCGGGCGATGGCCACGCGTTGCTGCTGGCCACCGGAAAGTCTGGTGGGCAGCCGGTCGGCCATGCCCGCCAGGCCGACCGATTCCAGGATTTCCATTACGCGGCGGTGCCGCTCCGGCCTGGAAACTCCCTGAAGCATCATGATGTACTCTACGTTTTCTTCCACGCGCAATACCGGCACAAGGTTGTAGGCCTGAAAAATGAACCCGATATGGTCGCGGCGGAAATCGGACAATTCGCGATCGCTCATGGAAACGAGGTCCTGGCCGTCCAGGATCACCGTTCCATCCGTGGGGGTGTCCAATCCCGAAATGATATTCAGAAATGTGGTTTTGCCGGAACCGGACGGTCCCACAATGGCGGTGAATTCACCTTTTTCGATACCGAGGTCGATGCCCCGCACGGCGTGGACATCCACACCGTTGTCATGGTAGGTCCTGGTTACGTTCCGGGTCGCGACAATGAAATCTTTCTGGTTCATGTTCTGCTCCATCTTTCCTTGTCAGAGGCTTTTGCGCATCGCCGCGGCGATCTGCATGCGTCCGGCGACCAGCGCGGGATAGAAACCCACCAGGGTACAGAAGGCAATCACCCAGGCCGGGTATTTGATGAATTGCATGACGCGTAAGCCCGGGTAGATCAGTTCCTGGATGTGCACTCCCGTCATCTCGATACCGCGGAAATCGATGCCCAAATGGGCCATTAACGCGGTCGCGCCCAGACCCAACAGCATGCCGATCACAACGCTGATCAATGCCAGGGCCAGGGCCTCCAGGACGATCAATTTGCGGATGCCCCCCGCACGGGTGCCCACGGCCCGCAGGACGCCGAATTCGAACATGCGCTCGTACAGGGACATGAACAAGGTATTGATAATGCCGAACACCACGACTCCGGCGAGGATCAGGGCCAGGATGTACATGCTGAAATCGGTCAGTTCCAGGACGTTCTTCATTTCCGGCACCAATTCCGGCCATCCCGCCGCTTCGTTGCCATACCGGGAATAGTGATCATAGAAGGGCAGGTCCGGATTTTCCGCAGCGTGCAGGTGGTGAAACCGGACGGCGATTTCATGAATTTCGCCCGGAATTCCCAGCATCCGCTGCGCCTTGGGCAGGGGGACCAGGGCCATTCCGGTATCCAGTTCCCGGATTCCGAAGTGGTAGATGCCGGACACCCGGAACATCTCCTGGCAAAGATCGCCGCCTTTCACCTGGGCGACCGTCATGACCACCCGGTCCCCCAGGCCGACTTCCAGGGTTTCGGCCAGTTTGCTGCCGATCACCAGGTCGCGGCCTTCCCCACGCAGCCATTCGCCCTGTTGCAGGGCGTCATCAAATTGTGACAGGTGGCGTTCCCGTTCGGGATCGACTCCCACCAGCATAACGGAATTCACGTTGGCCGGCGAAGTGAGCATACCGAATGCCTGGGCGCGCGGAGCGAAGCGGGCCACGGCTTTGTCGCGGTTCAACTGATCCAGCAATGCGTCCGGGTCGTTGATGGTCAATTCCGCTTCGCGGCTCAAGCGGTACCCGTCACGATGAATCTGCGCCTCGCCCAGAAATGAAGATGTGGTTGAGCGGATGAGGGATTCCTT
>JAFGNX010000096.1 GCA_016926835.1 Candidatus Aminicenantota bacterium
GGCAAATGGCGTGACGCGAGTGGCTGATGGCGAAGGGCAGGAGCCCAAGTCGAAAGTCTGATACCCAGAGGGCACAAGAGTGAAAAGTCGAAAGTAAAAGGGAAAAGTCAGGTATCAGTAAGCAAGTGTAGGGGCAACCCCCTGTGGTTGCCCAAGAATTTTCTGCGGTTATCCTGAGGGCGGCCACAGCGAACCGCCCGTAATTTTTTAACTTCTTCCCTTTTCAACTCTTCAACTTTTCAACTTTTCAACTTTATTTACGGCATCCGGTGGGTCAGGATCTGCTTCAGGTATTCCCGCGGGATCCCCAGAAAGGTATCCCGCCAAAGGCGGTCACACTCGGCACAGGCGGGAAATTCACGATATCGCTCTTCCCGCAGCCCCTTGCGCAGACGCCGCATGGGTTCGTCGTTCCAGATCTCCCGCATGCTCTTGTCGCGCACGTTTCCTACCAGGTAGCGGGCAAAGAAATCCTGGGAACAGGGCGAAACGTCTCCGTTCCACAAAATCAACATGGAACTCCACAGAAAAGTGCAAGGCGCATAACGGCGGCGGCGGTAACCCGTCTTCAGGTACCCCGCCCAGTTGTGCGGCTTTTTGACCACCAGTTCATCCAGCCCCAGGGCCTTGAATTCGCGGATGAAACGTTCCTGTTTTTCCCGCGCCATCTGCGATTCATTGAATTCAATCACTTCAATGGCCACCCGGGGTGTGCGGCTTCCCCGGTCACGGCGAATCTGTAACAGATTGCGGATATTACCGACCACCTGGTCAAAGTCGGCCCCGACGCGATTCTTTTCATAGTCTTCCTTGACAAAACCATCGAAGGAGAATGAGAGTCGTTTGAGTCCGGATTTCACCAACTCCGTCGACACCGCTTCGTTCAGCAGGACACCATTGGTGTGCAGTTTGGTGAATCGAATCCGCTCCGCCGCGTAGCGAATCATTTCCACGGCATCGGGATGAAGCAGCGATTCACCCCGGTGATTCAACGTCAGGTCAAACACAAACCCCCGGGCCTCGTCGATCACTTTGCGGAATACATCCCATTCCATGGGACCTTTCAAAGATTCGTCCAGATCTTTGTTGGGACAGAAACTGCAACGCAGATTGCATCCGCCATGCAGTTCCACCCAGAGTCGGAATGGCATGGCGGTGGCGTGAATGCGACGACGACGGAAATTGCGCCAGATACGGAAAAGACGATTGTAGTAATTGATTTCGGAGAACATGAGAAGCCATTATACCACAATATTCCACGCCTGTTCCGGCACGAAAAGACAAATTGACATGAGAACGGCTTTTCCTTATACTGGCTTTTTTAACTTTCGGAGGCGGGAATGAAAAAAGAAAACGTGCGGGATTTCTATGATGTGGTCTGGACGGAATACATTCCGGAATTCAGTGAAAGCAAGCGTCATCTTGAGCTCTTCTTTGCTTCTGACGAGATCCGCGACAAGGAAATCCTGGACTGCGGTTGCGGCACTGGTATCTTTACCAACATTTTCGCCTCCATGGGTGCCCGAAAAGTAACGGGTCTGGACATCTCTCCCGGAAGCCTGGGCACGGGGCGCAAGATCCAGTCTGATCTGGGACTGACCAATGTGGAGTTCGTTGAAGGAGATATGCTTGAGTTGCCCTGGGCGGACGCTTCGTTTGATATCGTATGGGCCTGGGGCAGCGCCCACCATACCGAGGACCCGGACCGGGCTTTGAATGAGATTGAACGGGTGCTTCGCCCCGGTGGAAGCCTGCTGCTGGCCCTGTACAAAAAAACGCGGCTGACCTGGATCCATGAAGTGATCCGCAAAACCCTGATCCGAACACCCAAATCCTGGTGGGTCCCGTTGGCCCGGATCCTGGCTTTCCTGCTTTGGCCGGTGGTCAAGATTCGCGAACTGTTCCGCAAAAAAGCCCGGGGTGGAGAATCCCTTTCGGAATTGATTCTGGACTGGTATTTCGTTCCCATCCGTCACTACTATCTTCCCGAGACCATCCGGCATTTTCTGGAATCCCGGGGTTACGTGGTTGAAAAGTATCATCCGGGTTCCGGACGCTTTGAAAGCGCTTCCAACTTTATCTTTAAAGCCCGCAAGCCGTAGTGACCCCATGAGGATTTTCATACTGGGGTTGCACAGCCCCATCGGCCGTCACCTGGCAAATACGCTGATCCGCCGGGGACACCAGGTATCCGGCACATCCCGCGCACCCGAGCCCGCCGCCGAACTGACTGGACGCCTGGGGTCGTATCACAACATGCAGCTGGGAGACCCGGCTGATCCCGATTGGTTTCAAGACATCGATGCCGTTGTGTACCTGCTTCACGATCATTCCCATGACGCGGCAAGCCGCAATGTGGATGGGATCAAAGCCTTATTCCAGGCGGCTTTTTCTGCCGGCGTACCCAACCACATGTTTTTCACGAGTTACTCCGCAAAACCCGACAGCCGCTCTACCTACGGTGCGGTCAAATTTGAACTGGAATCTTTTTTCCGCAAGCACAACCAGTGGGTGGTGCGACCGGGGCTGGTCGCAGGCGCATCCGGCCTGTTCGGCACCCTGCTGAGACTTGTGCAAGAATTCCCCGTACTGCCGCTGCCGGACGGCGGACGCGCCCCGGTTCCCCTGGTCGCACCTGAAAGTGTGTCGGAGGCGGTGGTTCATATCCTTGAGCGCGCCCTGCCGCCGGGCTGCTGGAATCTGCATCAGCCCGATCCCGTTTCCATGAGGGAGGTGTTGCTGTGCATGAAGCGCTTGACAAAAAGCCGGTGTCATTTCATTCCCATCCCCGCTATCCTTCCTCTCTGCTTTTTGCGATTCACTGAATCCGTCGGCCTGCGCCTGCCCCTGGCCGCGGACAGCATCGCAGCCATGCGGGAAAACCGGAATCTGCGGCGCCCGTCCCACCTGACCGACCTGGGTATCGCGGGGCCGCCTCTGGAGGAAATGATTCTCCGCCTGGTCCGGACAAAAGAATGCGGAGCCGGCCCATGAAACCGCTCCCGGCCCACTTCAAAAGCGGATCGATTCCCCGTATGATCTGGATTATTCTGGCAGTCGGCATTTTGTTGCGCGTTCTTTTTCCCCTGGCCGACCCCCCCAGAGACCTGACCATCAGCGGCGCTCCTGTCGGCGATCCTGGTCAGCACAGTTATGGAGCCCGAAACCGCGTCGTGTTTGGACAGTGGTCTTTTGATGACTGGCAACCGCACCTGGGCTCACCCCTGATTTCAACCGCCCTGAACCTGGCCACATATCGCATTCTCGGCGTTGATTTCGCATCTCACAAAATCATTCCCATCACCTTCTCGATTCTCTCCCTGTTGGCCTTCTTTCTGCTTGTCCATCAACGCCTGCCATCCCCGGCGGTTTCCGCGGCCACGTTATTCGCCGCCCTAAGTTATCCCCTGCTCATGTACTCACGGACAGCCAATCGCTACATGCCCATGATCTTTTTTTTCATCCTGGCGGTACATTTCTTTATTCTGGGAACCGAGAGCAAAAAATTACGGCATTTTTTGTGGTCGGCCATTTGCTTTCTTTGCGCATACGCCTCACAGAACCATATTCTTTACATGGCGGGTTTTTTTGCCGTCCTGGGTGGCTTCTGGTGGATGCGCCGCAACCTCAATTGGAAAGCCCTGGCTGTGTTCTGGGGCGTCACGCTGTCGGGATTGACAACCTGGTACCTGTTGATTTTCATGCCCAACAGGGATTTCTTTTCCCATTTCGTGGCTCATAACCAACTCGTGCGCCGCATTCACAGCCTGCCGCGACTGTTGCTCAACGTTTTACAAAACCCTTTCGCGTCCCAATTCCGCAATGATGCTTTGCTATTGCTTCTAGCGGCCCTGGGTGTCGGTCTGACGGCAGCCCTGTGGCTGCGCCGCCGCCGTGTTCCTTTGCTGATTGAAGCCGGGGTATTCTGGTTGCTGTTGTCTGCCGGCTTCCATGCCATCTGGAGCTACCGGCCCACGCGTTTCTACCTTCTACCCATATTCGCCGCTGCGATTCTGGGCGCATGGCTGCTGCAATCCCTGGTCGACCGGAGCCGGGTTCATGCAAAAACCCGGGAATGGATGGGCGCATTTGCGGCAACGGCGTCAGCCCTTGCAGTGGTGGGATTTTTCCGTTTCAGCCACATACTCCTGCGCCTGATACGAACCCGGTTACCCGTCGTGCTGATTGTGTTCCTCATAGCGGCTTGCCTGCTGGGAGCGGCATTTTGCCGCAAGCCGATTCGACGGCTGGCCGCTGTCGCCCTGTTGGCGATTGCGGCATACGTCAATCTCGTTCATTTCGCTCAATGGGCTTCTCAGCGGGAATATCGCATCGTGCGTACAGCCGAGGTCCTTTCCAAGGCGCTTCCTCCCACGACAATCGCGGGAAACTGGGCCTCCCTGCTATCCATAGGCGGCCCCCATCGCACCCACCTGCTGTCGGGGGAAATGGGCATCAACTGGCGACCTGATTTCCTGGAAAATCAAGGCGTCCAATACCTGCTGCTGACCCGCGGCCCTTTCGCAGACGAGTACCGGGAATATATGCGGCTCTTTTCCAAACAATTGGAGCAGGCGCGCCTGGCCGCCTGTTTTCCCATCTATTCAGCCCGGGTCCAGTTGTGGGAACTCTATCCCCGCACCGAAAAAGAAACCATACTGGAAATGGAGGCCCACACCCTGCGGCCCGCTCATGTTGTGTTTGACCCCCTGGCATCAGGGAAAATGGCTCTTGAGTTGCCTCCGCGAAAAGAATTCCAGGTATCTCTGTCGCCGGATCTGACCGGAAAATTGAATGGAAGCCTGGCACTGCGCGCCAGGGGGAAATTCCGCATACACGTTGTTCTGCGCGAACAGGGAACCGCTCTGCGCAGAAATCTCGTGGTCTGGAACAGCCGCAAATACGTAAGCCGACCGGTTATGGCAGGCCCCATTCCCGCAAACACCTCGCTGGATCTTAGGTTTTCCGCAGACAATCGCGCCCCCAGGCTGGACAAGCTCTTCCAGACAGTATCGAATTGACACTTTCCGGGGGATATACTATAGTCTGGAAGAGAATTTCCGTTTCCGGAGAAGCCCGCAAGCCATGAAGATCCTGACCATCGTTCCCGCATACAACGAGGCCGG
The DNA here is from genome assembly GCA_016926835.1 of Candidatus Aminicenantota bacterium. GTDB lineage: Bacteria > Acidobacteriota > Aminicenantia > UBA2199 > UBA2199 > UBA876. Next base: position 5,127 of record JAFGNX010000096.1, read on the forward strand.
CTCCATCGAGGCCACCATCACCCATATCCGCGCCGTGGACCTGGATCTGGAGATCGTGGTCATCGACGACTGTTCCACGGATCAGACCGCCGCCCTGGCTTACGCGGCCGGGGTCGATGTGGTTCGCCTGCCGATTAACCTCGGCATCGGAGGTGCGGTCCAGACCGGGTTCCGCTTTGCGGTAGACAACCATTTTGATATAGCCGTCCAGGTGGATGGAGACGGTCAACATGACCCCGCTTTTATTCCCAACCTGATCGCACCCATCCTGGAAGACAGAGCCGACGTGGTCGTGGGTTCCCGTTTTATCCGTCGGGAAGGTTTCCAGTCACTGTTCATGCGCCGCCTTGGAATCCGGCTGTTCCAGCATCTCAACCGCTTGCTGATCCGCCAGAAGATCACCGACAGCACATCGGGATTTCGTGCCTATAATGCCGCCGCCCTGAGGGTTCTACAACACAATTACCCGGTGGATTACCCTGAACCCGAAGCCCTGGTCCTGCTGAAAAAACGCCGCTTTCGCCTTGCTGAAGTCCCGGTTCTGATGCGCAACCGTCACGCGGGGGAGTCGTCCATTTCCGGATGGAAGTCCATTTACTACATGATCAAGGTTACCCTCTCTATCCTGATCGAATCCGTGAGGTTGCCCGATGGATAATATCCAGATCACGTTGATCGCAAGCAGCGCCCTGTTTCTCTTTTTTATCTTTGAGTTGACCCGCAAGAAACGCATCCGGGAATCTTACTCCCTGGTGTGGTTCCTGGCCGGCTTGGTCCTGCTGGTTTTTTCGGTTTTCCGTGGCCTGCTGGACAAGTTGGCCGCCCTGTTCGGAGTGGTGTATGCTCCCGCCCTCATTATTCCCGTTATCCTGCTCATGGGTCTGTTGCTGGGGATTCATTTTTCCATTGTCATCTCCAAGTTGACCGAAGACAACAAACGCCTGATCCAGGAGGTCGGCCTGATGAAACACCGCATCCGGCAATTGGAAACCGAAAACAAACCGAAATGAAGAGACTCTTCTGCCTGACCATGGATTTGGAAGCCACGGTTTCCGGCATCCTGGAAACCGACTATTCGATCCTGAAAAACCCCGCACCCATTGAGGCGTTTCTCGATGTTCTGGAAGAGAAAGGCGTTCCCCTCACGGTTTTCGTTGTGGGAGAAATTCTGGAACGCTTTCCCCTGATCATCGACTGTTTCCGCCGGCGGAAATGTGAGTTTCACTGTCACAGCCATACCCACAACCCCAAGGCGCCCGACAGCGCCGATGAGATCGCTTCATGCCGCGACGCGTTTGAGCGAACTTTCGGCATTTCGCCATTGGGATACCGGGCCCCCCAGGGGAGGATATCCCGCGAAGGCATCCACAACCTGGAAAAACAGGGCTTTTTATTTGACTCCTCGGTGTTTCCCTCTTATTATCCCAACCCTTTTCGCTACCTCTTGCGCAACCGCAACCCGCATCGCATCAAAGGCAGCCGCCTGCTGGAGATCCCGTTTACCGCTGTTTCCCCTTTCCGGATTACCCTTTCCATTTCATGGATCAAGCTGTTGGGATGGCCCGTTTACCATAACCTGTTACGGATCTCCCGGCTCCCTCGAGAACTGGTGTTCGGCACCCACCTTCACGATTTCTTTCTTACCCATCAACAACTCCGTCGATTGCCGCTTTTCTGGCGATTCATCTACTCCCGCAACCACGGCAAAGGCATCACCCTGCTGCACCGTGCTTTGGATTTCTTCAACCGGCAGGATGTCGAGTTTGCCACCATGAGCGCCGTTTACCAGCGCTATGGAGTTGGAAACAACCCGTCAAGCTGATCAACCATGTCGACACATCGCCAAAACCAACCAGATGATCTTTTCAGGGAAGGCCAACATTTGTACCGAGTCCTTTTCAAGGAATCCGCACCGGCAGGCATCACCGCCGCCTACGCCCGGGCCTGCAGACGGCTGTTACCCAAGCGGGAACAACACAGTCTTGACCTTCCACCCCGATCCAGACCTGCGGTTGAAGCCCTCGAATTTGCGTGGCGCCTGGCGGACCCGGGAAATTCCCTGACGCGACGCATGCATATCATGCTCTATCTCACTGAAGCGAACCCCCGTCATTTTGACACGTTTGTCCCTCAACGCTCCCGGCGTCTCTCTGCCTGGCCATGCCTGGCATTCCACTTGCTTCGTTCCGTGGGATTGCTGGTAAAGGGAGTTTGGCTGCGTCGGAGATACCCCCTTGCCTAGTGTTATTATCGTTGGATCCGGGGCATCAGCCATGGCCGCGGCCTGGGAACTGCGCGACCGCGATGTTCTGATCCTGGATACCGGCTTAACTCCTGCGGACCAGCCGGAAATTCAGGGAAACATCTTCGAACTCCGGCGTACAGACCCGAACCAGGCGGAATACATCCTGGGATCCGAATTCCAGAGCCTGGTCAACATACAGAGTTCTGATCTGGTCAGCGTAAAACTCAAGGCGCCCTTGATCGACTTTGTGATCCGCGATCTGCCCCATTTGGCACCATTGGAAACAGAAAATTTTGTTCCGTTCATCAGTTATGCCTGCGGCGGACTGGCCAATGCGTGGGGAGCCGGCGCATACCGGTACAATGATTGTGACCTGGCTGAATTTCCCATTGCAGCGGATGACTTGTGGCCGTTCTACGACGAATTGACCGCTCACATCGGCATCAGTGGAACCAACGACGACCTGGTACCTTTTTTCGGCCGCATAACCGGACTTCAACCACCCCTGCCGTTTAACCGCAACTGCGGGCGTTTCTACCGCTGCTGGCAGAAAAAAAGCAAAAAAATGATGAAGCGGGGAATCTACGTGGGCCGCACCCAGTTGACGGTATTGACCGATGAGCTGGATGGGCGCCCCGCGTATACCAACAACAATACTTCGTTCTTTACCACGCGCGAACCCTCCATTTACACGCCCCGCATCACCCTGGAACGCCTTTTGCAGCGGCCCAACATCCGCTACCTGCCCGGCTGGATGGTTGATCGCTTCAATCCCCGCCAGGGCGGCGTGGATGTGGAAGCCCGCTGCCTGGAAGATGGAACCCGGCGACACTTCCGCGCGCATCACCTTCTGCTGGGCGCGGGAGCCATCAACACGGGACGCATCGTTCTGCAGTCATTTAACGACCAGAACACCCGTCTGCCTGTTCTGGACAATCCGGTTTCGTTTATTCCTTTTGTCAACCTGGTTGACATTGGTGCGGCCACGGACATGTCCGGCTACGAAGGAGGACAACTTATCGTCATCTGTGATGGCCCGCGGTTTCCCGAACGGATCCAGGGCTCGCTTTACAGCATTATTTCACCGCTTCGATCCGACTTGTTCTTTAATTTCCCCCTGTCATTACGCGGCAACCTTGCCCTGACTAAAAATATCATCCCCGCCATGACCGTACTGCAACTCTTTTATCCGGATTCTCCGCGCGCTGAGAACTACATGAAACTGGCAAACAAGAAAAAACTCTTTATCCACTATGCGCAAGGCCGCAGTTTGGGCGCTGTGGAATCGCTGTTGATCCGAGCCTTCTTTCCCCTGGGATTTGCAACATTGCCCGGATTGGTTCAGTATCCCAAACCGGGAAACAGCATCCATTATGCGGGAACCGTCCCCATGGGGCGTACAGACCTGCGCTATCACACGGATCGTGAATGCCGCCTCAATCGCAATCCCCGAGTACGACTGATCGACGGCTCGGTGTTTCCACAACTCCCGGCAAAAAACCTGACCTTCACCCTGATGGCCAACGCCATGCGTGTGGCCCGCGATTTGGACTGACCGGTCAACCGCGCGCAACTCCCATGACGGGGGCACGGTTCACCGCGCCCCCGTCACATGCTTGCGCTTCAGTGCCTGGCGCGGAAACTGAATTTATGCCAGGCGCTCCAGGGAGTCACCCGGTCATTGTTGTTGACACCCCGGACCCGCCAACGCCCATCACGATCGGCAGGGAACTTGTAGGAATACTCATTACCATTGACCATGGTATCCACCAGGAGCTTGTTGTTCCTCATTTCCGATTGCCACTTTGCCGGATTGGGGTGGTAAATATCCACCTGGATCTGGTAATGGCGAAACTGGGGGTTGGTGCTGTGCAACCAGGTGAATGTCATGGTCCGGGGGTAATTGCGCAACACAACGCCCGCCGTGGGGCTGATCGGCACCGGATGAAACTTTGGTGTGGGCTTTTTTACGACATGCGTGGAAGCCATGTCGCCACCGGCTGTCGTACCTCCCTGGGTTGAAGAAACCGCGCCGCCATAATGCAGGACCCACCAGGGAGATTCATAGCGAACGCCCCGGGGACCGATACCCACTACCTGCCAGCGCAAGTCGGAAGGTCTATTGTAGGTGACGGTGACATGATCTGACGTAAGATTGGGCCGGGTCAGGGTGGTTTTCCATGCCCCGTTGTCCTTAACCTGCAGTACAAAAGTGTAGTTCAGCACTCCGGGGGTTTTCTGCCAGCGAAAAACGATTTCCACCGGAATGGCATTAAAGTAACCTTCGTTTCCGGGACTGATCAACGCAATGGCGTTCGCGGGAACCTTACCGGGGTCCAGTCTCGGGATCTGGGCCGCCAACCCCATGGACATGAAAACAATCACAGTAAATATCAATGCTTTTTTCATAGACAAACCTCCTGTTCTTGATTCCGTCGGACAGGATTCAACCTCGCAATCCCCGACATTAATACTATACATCGGAATCGCCCCAAATCTCAATGCCCCCGCATTTGAGGCGGGCGGGTTTTGATCCGGATGTCGTCAAGAGAAGAGGAAAACGGCCACATTTGCGGAGCGCTCTCGTTCCCCAGATCATCCACGGCGGTCACCCGGTACTCAAAACTTCCCCGGGCCTCTTTCCCGAGATAACGATCAAGCCA
>JAFGNX010000097.1 GCA_016926835.1 Candidatus Aminicenantota bacterium
GGGAGAACGACCAGCGGACATTCAAATTGGAAAACCTGGGCCGGATGCATCTCTTTTCCATTTTCGGTGACCGGCGCATCGCCACGGTCCGGATCTTCCTGGGCGTGGGCGTCCTGATCCTGTTGATGGCCTGCATCAATTTCATGAACCTGGCCACCGCCCGCTCGGCGAAACGGGCGCGGGAAGTGGGCCTGCGCAAAGTGGTGGGAGCGGGACGCGGGCAGATCATGGCCCAGTTCCTGGGCGAGAGTTTCGTCTATGTCTCTATCGCCCTGCTGCTGTCCCTGCTGCTCAGCGCCGCCCTGTTGCCGGTATTGCGGAACATCACCGGTCAACCCCTGGCCTGGTCGGGGATTTTCCGGGGGACAACGCCCGCCCTGTTGATGGGCGTCTGGCTCCTGGTGGGGTTCATTTCCGGCAGTTATCCCGCCGTCTACCTCTCCGCATTCCGTCCTGCGGGCATTTTCCGGGATTCCGTTGCGTCCGGTCGCAAGGGCGCGGGATTCCGCCGGATCCTGGTGGTTTTCCAGTTCACCATTTCCGTGATCCTGATCGTCTCCACCTTCACCATCATCAACCAGATCCACTACATGGCGGGCAAGTCCCTGGGCTTCCGGAAAAACCAGATCCTGGTCATGCGCAATCCAGCCCGCAAAAGCGTCCAGCCCTTCAAGGAAAGCCTGCGGGAATATCCGGAAATCGTGGATGCCACCGGCTCCGTCATGCTGCCCCACAGCATCGGCCGCTACAACACCGTGACCTGGGAAGGCGCCGCGGGTGACGAGTCGGTGACCATCATTCACAATACCGTGGATTTTGATTTTCTGAAAACCTTCGAGATCCCCCTGGTCAAGGGGCGGGATTTCTCGCGGGAAATTTCCTCGGACATTCAAGCGGGCAGCCGGCGTCCCGACGATGCCGGGGCGGTGATCATCAATGAGATCGCCGCCAAACGCTTCGGCTGGGAGGATCCCATCGGCAAGAAAATGATTCAAACCTTCGGTGAGCAGCGGATCCACTACACCGTGATCGGGGTCATGCGGGATTTCCATTTCGACTCGTTGCGCAATCCCGTTGTCCCGCTCAATCTGTTTCTCCATCCCGATGCGGCGTCCCGCTATATCTCCATAAAAATCCGGCCCGGGAACATCCCCCATACCCTGGATGTGATCCGCGCCGCCTGGGCGCAGTTCAATCCCGGCTACCCTTTTGAGTATTTTTTCTATGATTCCGTGTTCGACCGGCGTTTCCAGGAGGAGCGCAGCCTGCTGACCCTGTTCCAATATTTCAGTTTTCTGGCGGTTTTCATTGCCTGCCTGGGTTTGCTGGGCCTGGCGGCGTTCGCGGCGGAACAGCGCACCAAGGAGATCGGCATCCGCAAAATCCTGGGGGCGACCAGCCGGGGCATCATGATGCTGTTGACGGGTCAGTTCTCCCGCTGGGTGCTGCTCGCCAACCTGGTGGCCTGGCCCCTGGCGTTTGTCGGCATCCGCCGCTGGCTGGATGGGTACGCCTACCATGTCGCTGTGAACGCCTGGGCCTTTGTCGGGTCCGGCCTGCTGGTTCTGGCGGTTGCACTGTTGACGGTCGGCTTCCAGGCCTTCAAGGCCGCCCGGGCGAATCCGGCTGACAGTCTGCGTTATGAATAAATCACAATCCTGGGAGGGACCATGTGGTCTAATTATATGAAGGTTGCGTTGCGCAACTTCCGCAAGCATATCGGTTATTCATTGATCAAGATCGTCGGACTCAGCGTCAGCATCGCCTGTTGCATTCTCATCCTGCTATGGGTGCGCCACGAGTTGAGTTATGATCGTTTCCTGCCCGATTCGGACCGCATTTTCCGCGTCGGGTACTACGGGGTGGTGCGGGGCAACACCGTGCACGGCGTCCAGGCCTGTCCCACCCTGGCACCGGTGCTCAACCGCGATTTTCCCGAAGTAAAGGCGGCGACCCGCTTCCGGAAGCTGGGAAATCCCGTGATCCGTTACGGCGACAAGGTCTTCAGCGAAGAACGCTGGTTTACCGGGGACGCGAATTTCTTCGCCGTTTTTCGACTTCCCTTTCTGGCGGGGAATCCCGCCACGGCGTTGGAGAAACCCGGTTCTTTGGTCATCACACGCTCCACGGCCCACCGCTATTTCGGGGATGAGAACCCCATGGGGAAGACCCTGAATTCAGACGGGCGCCGGGACTGGACGGTGACCGGAGTGGTGGCGGATCTGCCCGAAAATTCCCATCTTCATTTCGACTTCATCACCTCCATGAACTCTTATCGCGGCATGGGTGAGGAGACCACCTGGCTCAGCAACAACTACTACACCTACTTCATATTGCGGGACGGCGTGGACTGGAAGCAATTCGAAGCCAAGCTCCAGCGGGAGGAGCTGCAGTACACCAAGCCCCAGATCGCTGAGATGTTCGGCATGAGTTGGGAACAGGCGCGGGGAGAAGGCAACGAGTACTACCATTTTCTCCAACCCATGACCGGGATTCACCTGAACTCCCACCTGGAACACGAGATCGAACCCAATGGGGATCGCCTGTACGTGATCATCTTTGTGTTTGCGGCGCTGGCGATTCTCATCCTGGCGTTGGCCAACTTTATCAACCTGTCCACGGCCCGCTCCATGGGCCGGGCGCGGGAAGTGGGCATCCGCAAGGTGCTGGGATCCACCCGGCCCGGGCTGGTGCGCCAATTCCTGTCCGAGTCCGTGGGCTATGCGGTTCTGGCCATGCTGCTGGCCCTGGGGGCGGTGAAAATCGTACTGCCTTCTTTCCGCATATTCACCGGCAAGAACCTGGTGCTGCCTCTCGGGGACCCGGCAATCCTTTTCCCGTTGCTGGCTTTTGGCGTTCTGGTCGGGCTGTGCGCAGGTGCTTATCCCGCGTTTTTCCTTTCTTCTTTCCGTCCGGCCAGTGTGCTCCGGAGTGATCTTGGCGGGAAACGGGCCTGGTTGCGCGGTGCCCTGGTGGTTTTTCAATTGGTTGTCGCCATCAGCCTGCTGGTGGGTACGTCCGTGGTCCGCCGCCAGGTCGATTTCATCCGTGACCAGAAACTGGCCATGCAGCGGGAGCGCATCGTCAACATCCACAAGGCCGATGACCTGGGCCGGGACATGCGTGCCTTCAAGCAGGCCCTTCTGGCCCACCCCAATGTGACGGCGGTCACCAATTCCGACATTATCCTGGGCGGGTTGGTCGGGGACGGTTACTACCAGCAGCCGGAACAGCCGGACAGCGAAACCAGGGTCATTCACCACCTGTTCACGGATGCGGATTACGCCCGCGTATACGGGCTGAAAATGGTGTCCGGTAAGTTTTTCCCCGCGGATTTCGTTCCGGACCAGCGGGCATTGGTGTTGAACGAGTCGGCAGTCAAAATCCTGGGTTTAACGGAACCCGTGGGCAAGCGACTGGTGCGTGACCGGCGGGGAGAACCCCTGCCGGTGGTCGGCGTTGCCCGGGATTTCCATTTCCGTTCCATCCATCACGCCATCGATCCCCTGGTCATCAATGTGCTGGGACGGGGGGCGTTCGGTGGCCGGGAGATCTCCGTGCGCCTGAAAACGGACAATATCCGGGAGTCCCTGGCCTTTATGGAAACCACCTGGAAGCGCTTTGTCGACAACCAGGCATTCGAATATGAATTCTTTGACGATTACTACGACAGCCTGTACCGCACGGAACTGCGCACCAGCGGTATTTTTGCCGCTTTTTCCATCTTTGCCCTGTTTATCGCCGGCCTGGGTTTGCTGGGGCTGTCGTCTTTCATGGCGGAACAGCGTACAAAAGAGATCGGTATCCGCAAGGTGCTGGGCGCCACCACCTCCGGCATCGTGCGGCTGCTGCTGGGTCAATTCGGCAGGTGGATCCTCCTGGCCACGGTGTTAGCCTGGCCCCTGGCTTTCCTGGTCATGCACAACTGGTTGGGGAGTTTCGCCTACCACATTTCCCTGAGCCCCGGGGTCTTCATCCCGTCATTCGTTTTTGTCATCCTGGCGGTATTGCTTGCCGCGGGCGGGCAAACCGTAAAGGCCGCCCGGGCCAACCCGGCGGACAGCCTGCGGTATGAATAAGGATATGGTCAAAGGAGACAATCCATGTTCAGGAATTATCTGAAGGCTGCGTGTACCGCTACGAGGAACAGATGGGGAAACTGCTGCGCGTCATCGCCCTGCTGGGCATCCTGATCGCCGGGCTGGGGCTCTCCGGACTGGCCGCTTTTATCAGCTGGAAACGGCAGAAGGAAATCGGCATCCGCCGCGTGCTGGGGTCGTCCGTCAGCGGGATCGTCAAGGTGTTGTCTTCCCGCTTCCTGGCCATGGTGGCGGTATCCATCCTGGTGGCTTTTCCCCTGGCCTACCTGGCGTTGCACAAATGGCTGGCCGGTTTCGCCTACCGGGCCCCCCTGGATGCCGGGGTTTTCATGCTGTCCGCCGCGGGGGCGTTGCTCCTGGCTTTCGGGGCCGTGGCTTTCCAAGGGGTGCGTGCGGCGCGGCGCAACCCGGCAAACACCCTGCGGACCGAATAGGCGGAGAGTGATCGCTTTCCCGGTCCGCCCGGCTTCATGTGCGGGAACGGAAGGATTTCAGGGTTGCGAGTTCTGCGGGCCAGCGGTCGGGTTCCGGTGTCTCCAGGATCAGGGGGACATCGGCAGTGCGGGGGTCTTCCATGATCATGCGGAACGGTTCCCAGCCCAGGTGGCCGTCTCCCAATGAGGCGTGGCGGTCCACCCGGCTGCCCAGGGGGCTGCGGGCGTCATTGAGGTGCATGCCCCGCAGGAAGTGGAAGCCCACTCCATCGTGGAAAGCCGTCATGGTTTTTTCGTAGGCCTCCGCGGTGCGCAGGTCGTAGCCCGCGGCAAACAGGTGGCAGGTGTCCAGGCAGACGCCGACCCGGCTGTTGTCGCCAACCAATGCGATAATGGCCGCCAGGTGTTCGAAGCGATGCCCCAAGGAGTGGCCCTGGCCCGCCGTGTTTTCGATCACTGCCGTCACGCCGGGCACGGCGGCCAGCGCCCGCCTCAGTGCGGTTGCCACGCGTTCCAGGCCCTCCTCGTCGCTGCTCCCGCCCTTGGGGCTGCCCGGGTGGAAGTTCAGCATGGTGAGCCCCAGGTCCCGGCAGCGTTGCATCTCCGTCGTGAAGGCGCCCAGGGATTTTTCCCAGCCCTCCGGGTCGGGATCGGCCAGGTTGATCAAATAGCTGTCATGGGGGAGGATGCTTTCCGCCGGAAAGCCGTGCTCGCGGCAGGACTCGCGGAACGCGGCGATTTCCTCTTCCGCCAGGGGCGGTGAGTGCCAGCGCCGCTGATTGCGCGTGAACAGGGCGAAGGCCTCGGCATTGATGGACGCCGCGTTTACCGGGGCATTGCTGACACCACCGGAGGCGGACACATGGGCGCCAACGGGATGAGCGTGATTCACTCGACGATCTTCTCGATCACGATGGTCATGCGCGCCACCAGGGCGCCGATGGCGCCGACGGCCGCCAGCACCGGCAGCAGGGCGGCCCCAACCAATCCCAGGGTAAGGGGGATTTCGATCAGGGTGGCGCCGTTTTCGTTTTTAATGATGATGCGGCGGATATTTCCCTGGTGAATCAACTCCTTGATGCGGTCGATGATTTCACCGCCGGTGACTTTGAACTCTTCATGCCGGGTTTTGCCCTTATTGTTCTTTTCGTTCATGGAATGTCTCCTTTACAACCATCTATACGCAAAGTGAATGGCCCGGGTTCCCGATGGCAGGGTATTTCACTCGTTATTAACCTGACTTCAATCAATTTTTCATACAACCGTGTCATCCTGGTATTGAACGTGTTCGTTTCCGTCTCGCAACCTCCCGGCGGCGGCCTGCGGCCGCCGCCCCTTTTCTGGTTTGTTCTGACGCGGGCTTCCCGTTATAATACAGTTACCGCTTCAATGTGGAGGAGAATGCACTGATGAACAATGTGCGACGCGATAACGGGGATGACGGACTCAAGCAGTTGGAGTCCATGCTTGAGCGTGATTTACTTCGCAACAAGCCGGCCATAAAAGGATGCGGCGTGACCCGGGACCAGGTGAGCCGGGCATTTGTGAGATTGGGGATTTCTTTACTGTTGTTGCTGCTGTTGTTCTGGCTCGAGGTTTTTGAAAACGCCGCCACTGTGTTGATCGGAATTGTTCTTGTCGCTGCAATGGAAGGCGTACTATTGTTTATCGGGCGTTCCGTGAATGAGAGTCACAGTGGTGGGGAGTAAAAGCGCGTGGCTGCCGGGGGACGAAAGAGGGGTCGTGAAATGCTGATCGCAACACTGATCATGGCCTTGATCGCCCTTGTGCTGACCGGGGTGGCCATGGGGCGCGGGGATGGTTCCCACCTGAAGGGATTGCGTTTTGCCGGCAATATGACGCTGGAGGTTCTCCCGCTCGTCTTGTTTGCATTCGTGATCGCGGGCATGATCCAGGTGTTGCTGCCTCCGGACCTGGTTTCCCGCTGGGTGGGAATGGAATCCGGCCTGCGGGGCATCACAATCGGTACCCTGGCGGGTGCGATCACTCCAGGAGGGCCCTATGTCAGCCTTCCGGTTGTGGCAGGCCTGCTGAAAGCCGGGGCTTCACCGGGAACCATGGTGGCGTTCCTGACTTCCTGGTCGCTGTGGGCCGTGGCCCGACTGCCCATGGAATTCGCCATCCTGGGATGGCGGTTCACCGTGTTACGCCTGGCGGCTGTGCTGGTGTTCCCCCCCATCGCCGGCTGGATGGCGATGCGTTTCTACCAGTGGTTCGGACTGGGTGCCTGAAATATTTGCCGCACCCGGGATCCAATTCATGATTTATTTCGTATTCAGAATTGATTGGATGTCAGCAACGCGACGCCTATCGCGTTGTGGGAGGTGAATTCATGAGTACACCCCGTCGTTTTTTGATCGACTCCCGCATGATTCTGGCCATCTGCCTGATCCTGGTGGGCGTGTTGATGTTATTGCACCGCTTCGGCGGGAACCTGGGATTTGAACCCTGGGACCTTTGGCCCTTACTCCTGGTGATCCCCGGACTGTTCCAACTCCTGCAACCAAAAGAGACCCGCCAGCCGGCCTCAGGCATCATTCTGTTGTTGCTGGGAGGGTTCTTCCTGTTGCGCAACTTCATGCCCGGTTTTGATCTCGACTGGAGCGATATCTGGCCATTTCTGTTCCTGGCGGTCGGTTTGGTGATTCTCTTGAACGCCATACGTGGCGGACACCATGTGGATCCTTTGGATAGAGATACGATCAACCTGTCCGCCTTTATGGGGGGTGGGGAATACGCATATAGCTCCAAGAGCCTGAAGGGCGGAAAGATCTCGGTCATCATGGGGGGCTACGACCTGGACCTGCGGGGCTGTGTCATGCAGGGGGATTCCATAACCCTGGACATTTTTGTGCTCATGGGCGGAATGGATATCCGGGTTCCCGCAGAATGGGAAGTGAGCATGCAGGGAACGCCCCTGCTCGGCGGCATGGAGTACAAGGGTCCGAAAACAGCTCCGGAAAAGCACAGCGGCACCCTGATTATCCGCGGAACAGCCATTATGGGCGGGGTCGACATTAAAGCGTAGGCCTCTTTACCCTCGCTTCCGCCTTGAATCGTTTCTTGGGATGTATTTTGCGGAATCCAGATTTGTCGGGCTAACCTGAGACCCGGTTGCGGCCGGCCCTTTTGCCTTCGTAAAGTTGATTGTCAGCCCGGGTGATCACGGTTTGAAGATCTTCTTTCGGTTTGTATTGGGCCACGCCCACGGTGATGGTAACCGATATGGTGGCGCCATCGACCTGCAGGGCGGTGATTTCCACTGCCCGGCGCAATTGCTCTGCCGCCTGAAGCGCGCCTTTCCGGGCTGTGCCGGCCAGGGCGACAAGGAACTCTTCGCCTCCCCAGCGGGCCAGCAGGTCCTGACCGCGGATCCGTTCCCGCAGGGTCCGGGCCACCGCCTGCAGCACCCGGTCTCCCTGTTCATGTCCCCAGGTATCGTTGATGGATTTAAAAAGGTCCATGTCGATCATCAACATGGAGAGGGGCGAGCCATCACGGTCCGCCCGGGCTTTCAGGATCTGCAGCTTTTCCATCATGTCACGGCGGTTGGACAATTTCGTTAGGGCATCATGGCGCGAGAGCTCGTCCAGGCGGCGGTTGAGGATTTCCAGGTTGCAGTTGGCCCGGCGCTTGGTGCGGTAGCCGAAAAAAGCCAACACAGCCATGAGAAGGAGAAAAAAAGCCAGTCCGATCATGGAAAGGATCAGGATGCGCTGCCGGCCCAGTTGCAGGCTGCGGATCTCTTTGTCCTGGCGCAGGATGCGGATTTCCGATTCCTGCTCCATCAAGCGATAGCGGTCCCGGATCTCCGTGAGCTTTCGTTCCAACTCACGGCGGAACTTCCGATCATTCAGTTCGGTGAGTTCCTTTTGCCGTTTCAATGCCTCCGCGTTGCGGCCCTGGCGCTCCAGCAAATCGATAACCTGTTCCAGCAACTTGGGCTCGAGTTCTCCCAGTTGGTTGCGACGGACGGAATCGAGGGTTTGTTCGGCCAGTTCCAGGGCCTCCCGCCAACGGCCCATCTCGGAATAGATGTAGGTTATGTTCAATTTGGCCATGTTGATGGCGCGCGGATTTTCCAGGGCGGTTTCACGCTGGATGATGCTGCGGTAAATCTCCAGGGCCCGGCTGTACTTTTTGCCCAGAATAAGCGCGTAACCGATGTCGTGCAGGCATATCGATACCAGGTAGTCGTCATTAATCTTACGTGCCCGATCCAGTGCCTCCTGCTTGATCTTCATGGCCGCGTCCGGTTTTTTCTCCATGACCAGGAGGTTGCCCAATTCATTCATGCTCAGGATTTCGTAACGCAAATCACCCAGGCGCCGGGCTTCTTCACGGGCGTTTTGAAAATGGGGCCGCGCCGCTGTGATATCATCCTGGTTGCGGTAGGCGTATCCGAGCAGGTATCGGGCCTGCAGGGCGATTTGATTTAAATTGTGGGCTTTGGCCCATTCCAGGGCTTCGGTTGCCTGATCCGCCGCGTTTATCGGTTCACCCAGGTAGATCATGACCCGGGTCATCTCCAGCAGGATCCGGGCGCGGATCTCAGGCGGGGCGTTTTCCGGAAGCTGCCGCAGGGCCAGGGTGAGCGCCGCCTCGCCTTCGGAAGGTCGGGACTGATGGTTCAACGTTTTCCCCAAACCCAGCGCTGTGCGACTGATCAGCAACGGGTCGGATTCAGCATCCGCGGTGAGTTCGCCCAAAAGGCTTTTGAGCACAACTTCAGCCTCAGCGTTCCGGTCCAGTTCGAGCAGGGCTTGCCCCCGCAGGAAACGGCTGCGTTGCAGCAGTTTGATCTCTCCTTTCAAGTCCGCTTCCAGGCGTGAAAGGGATTCAAGTACCGCTTCCGGTTCCTTTTCCAGGCGCTCTTCAAGTTGGTGTAGTTTCTTTTCGGAGGAATCCTGGGCAGGCAGGCAGGCAGGGACCATCAAGGTGATTGTCGCCGCCGCGGCCAGGACTTTGCGGAATAGGCGTTTTGACATTCAAACCTCTCTGCCTGTTATTGGTGCCCATTGTACCAGAAACACAACTGAAATCATAAAATCCCGGTTTGAAATTTCACCTGGCTGCAGCTATGATGTTACCAGTGGACGGTCTCTGAATCCGTCGAGGAGGGGGGAATGCCTTACAAAGAGTTGAACGATTTACCTGATAGTGTGCGCAACACCCTGCCCCGACACGCCCTGGAGATCTACCTGGCAGCCTTCAACAACGCCTGGGAGAACTACAAGGATCCGGAGGATCGCCGGGATCAAGCCTCCCGCGAGGAAACCGCCCACCGCGTGGCCTGGTCCGCGGTGAAACAGGTCTACGTAAAGCGCGGA
>JAFGNX010000098.1 GCA_016926835.1 Candidatus Aminicenantota bacterium
AGAAGTTGAAACTGCACTTTGTTCAGCGCATCCACGGCATTGGACACAAGTTCCCGTAGGAATACCTCCCGGTTTTGATACAAAGAATAGACCAGAATATTCAGTAATTGCTGGACTTCGGATTGAAATTCATAAGTTTCTTTTTTGTTTTTGCCGTCACTCATGTTTCCTCCTCAAGGGACAAGCGCTGCCTGCTCCCGGTTAAACGGTTTATTTCTCAAGCAATTGCGAAACCGGGACAAAATGAACCCCCATGTCACGAACCTCTTTGACCGCATCGCGGATGGCCTTGAGCGTAGTGGGGTAAGGATGTCCGATGGCCACGGCATAGCCGCGGCTGCGTGCCAGCTTGGCTCCCTTTATGACCTGACTGCGCGCATAACGATAGGTGACTTGATCATTGTTGATATCCTCCAGAAATATATCCCGCTGCGTTGCGGCCACGTTCATTTTTCTGGCCATGCTGTAGGCCACCGTGGATACGGAAGTCCGGGAGTCCACAAAAAACAGGCCCTCTTCTTTCAGTACGGACAATACCCGGCTCATGGTTTGGGGATCGCCGGTCGTCAATGAACCCATATGATTGTTGATCCCGCGGGCATAGGGCACCAATGTGCGGGAACGATGAATCAAACGGCGGATAGCGGTTAAATCGGCCCCTTTTAAAACAAATTGTTCGGGATCGGTTTTTAAATTGCGATTGGCTGCCTGCATGGGCAGGTGGATGATCTGTTCAATCCCGTACATATGGAGTTGGCGAGCCTCGTCAAAAGCGTAGGGAGCATGGGGAATCACGGCCGCCGTGACCGGGATCCCCAATCTTTTCAATTCCAGGGATCCCAATTCATTAAAGCCGATATCGTCGATGATGACAGCCAGGCGGCCCTTGACGGATTTTTCCGGAACCGGAAGCGTTGTTGGCACGGGAGCCGGTGTTCCCGTGGTGATCAGCATCAAGTGAGAAGATTCTCCGGATCCGGAGTGGATGGAATACAGGTAAAGATGCTCTCCCCTGAGGTGCTGAACCTCCTCGATCTTCCAGTGTCGGCCATTGGCCTGAGCCAGTTTCTGGAGTTCGCCCACCACTTCCCTGCGCTTCTTGTCCTCCAGTTTCCACTTCACATGGTAGCGCCCGCGGGAATCCTGAACCAGACTGTAGGTGGAATCCTGCGAGTCCATGAGCCGAATCAACTTGCGATGAAATGAGTCCCCGGGCCTGGCGGCATCCCCCGTCTTTTCTCTATCCGAACGACCCAGGACGCGAGATAAAAGAAATGTGGGCTTGCCGTTACGGTAATCAAGGTACTCCAGTACCAGCACAAATCCCAGGGCCAGGACGGCAAACAAGAGAAAATAACCCAGTGTATTGCTTTTTCCGCGTCGGACTTTTCTTGCGCTCATCATCCTTCCTTTAACATGGATTGAGCCATGGACAGCGCGGCGTCATGGCCGGAAATTCTGACATCCGGAGTCAGGGATTCGTAACGAATATTCTTGCCGTCCCAGTGGAAAAAACCATCCACAAGCACCAGTTCACCACCATCCGGGAGCGGAATCCGGCGCAGACTTGCGCTGAATCCTCCGCTTTTTTCTCCCACCAGAGTTGTTCCCGCCGACTGCATAAAGCGCGCCAGTATTTCCGCGTACATGATGGTTGCCGGACCGATAACCACGGTCATGTGCGGATGCGCGGATGCGAGTTTACCCGCACGAATGCGTTGAGCGCCGCTGCGGGTGTGCAGAGTCAGCCTGGAAACGGGCGGCAACAGCAGGTCTGCAAGCGAAAGGCATGCACCGAGCTCACCATCCTGATAGTTGCGCAGGTCGACAATCCAGTTCCGCCCCGGAAGTGACTGAAACAGTTTCGACACCGTGCTCACCGCTGCCGGGGTCAGGCGCATCAACTCCAGGTGGGTGGTGGAGTGGGGAAGTTGATGAAAATCCACGTCAGGAAGCATGGCAATTGCGGGCAGCGCGATTTGCAGGGGATCGATCACGCCTGCGCGGTTCACTGCCAACAGGAACGTCTTTTCCGCGTAAGCGTACAGCATCAGACGAACTTCTTCCCAGGTTCGTCCCGCTAGACCGGCATTGTCAATACTTTTAACGATATCGCCCACTTGCAAAGCGGATCGCGCCGCCGGGGAACCGGGCAGGACGCGGGAAACGCGAAAACCCTGCTCAGAGGGGAAAACCCAGATACCGGCCCAGAAGCCCCGTCCTTGCCTCCAGGAACGCGCTGCCGGAACCAGATCGGGCGGAAGATATGAACCAAAGGGATCCAGATTTTGCAGCATGGCGCTGTAGGCTCCCGGCCATGCCTTCTCCGGGTCAACCGGATCCACATAATGCTCCTCAATCAACCGCGAAACTTCAGCATACAGGGAGCGTGCAGAAACAGGATCTCCTTTTTTTGCATATGGGGGGTGAAAAATCCACAGGCGCACAACGACCACAGCGGCCAATAGAATCAGAAAAATCAGCGTAGACCTTCGCATGGGACTGATGGGACATTTTACCCCAAAGCGCCTGAGGCATCAAGCCGCGTGTCAGGGCTTCGAAAGCCACTGGAGTGGGTCACTGGGCTTCAGATCCGTACGGATGGCAAAGTAGAGGGAAGGCCCAGAAGTTGAGCCGCTGTCTCCAACCACAGCGATTACTTCTCCCGCCTTCACCCGCTCACCCTGACTCTTCATGAATTGCGCGCAATGACCGTAGAGCGAATGGAAGTTTTTGGCGTGCTGAAGGATAATCAGGTTGCCATACCCCTTAAAATAGTCGGCGTAAATCACTTTTCCAGGATAAACCGCCTTGATGCCGCGGTTGCCGGTAGGCTTGATCTCGATTCCATCATTCATGATAAACGTGTTGAACCGGGTACTGCGCTGGCGTCCGAAACGCGAAGAGATCGTGCCTGTCATCGGCCACGGCAAACGGCCCTTCAAGGTATTCAGGTGACCCATGGGGGTTGATGTGTCTCCGGTCCCGGCACGATGGATCAGGTCTTCCAGTTCTCCGGCCCGGGCGCGCAGTTCATTGAGCAAGCGCAGATAGGTGTTGCGATCTCGATTGACCTGAGAAATCGCTTTGTTCTGCTCGGCACGCAGCGCATCCAGCCGCCGGATGGCATCCTGATGCGACTGTTTGCGCTTGATTAACTGTGTCTGTTGACTGTCCAGGTCCCGGTTCACCGCATCGAGTTCCTGTGTTTTGCTGCGCACAGCATTGATCTGATCCAGATGGTGCCGGATCAAGATCATGAAAAGATGATAGTTGTGAAATAACTGATCCAGCGATTCCACCCGCAAAAACAGTTTCAGATAGGATTGCCCCCCCAACTTGTACAGGTATCTTGCCACCTTTCGCACCCGGACACGTTCATGTTCCAGCTCAGTCTCCAGCTGTTCGCGACGTTGCCGGTTGGCACGGATCTCATCCTCCAATTGGCGTTGTTCCAGGTGAATGCGCTGAATGCCCAGCTGTTCCCGTTCAATTCTCAGGTCGATTCGTGCCAATTCGGCCAGGATGGGTTGACGGGCGGCGTCCAGCGAATTCAGGCGATTGTTGACGCGTACGATCTGTTTCCGCAGAGAATCGAGCTCTTTATGCAGATCCGAAGTGGCGGCAGCAGCCGGGATTCCCGCGGCCATGACCCAACCTGTCAAAATCACAAACAGCCATGGGCGTCTCTTGGTCATGAGTCCAATCCACCAGCGATTATAATGCATGTTCAAAAGAGGGCCAAACACATCGGTTTTATCTTCGCGAACGATGCGAAAAAACGAATACCAGGCCGCCAAGCAAACCCAGCATGATGCGAAAACCGAGATCCACAAACTCAGCCGCAAGGGCAAAAGCGGCTGGAAATCGCATCAGGGTTCGAAATCCGGCGGTGCGAACGCCCAACCCGTTAATGGCCGGAACAACCATCAACAAAAACACCATAATGGGGACATTCAGCACGAAATCAGCGAAATCAGGCATGCGGTTCAGGGTTCGCGCGATTACCCAGTAATAAACCACCATATTCAACTGGAATACCAGGCTAATCCCCAGGCACGCCCCCAGGCTGGTTGGGCGTCGATAGTACACCCAGAGGCTTTCAACCGCAGACTGGATACGGCTTCCCACGCCAATCGGCAGCATGCTGCGTAAACGGGGGAGCCATCGAGAAGCCGGCCGGGGATGGGCCAACACAACCGCCAACACGGCAAGCGTTGTCATCGCCAGAATCACTATCGATATGAACCGGTTTCGAGACGTACGCAAAGGCCCGTCTACAAGTACGCCTGCGGCTGCAATCAGCATCAGGGCGGCGAGTCCGCTCAACCGTTCAATCAGAACCACCATCAACGACATGGTTCCCCGGGATGAATCCCGCCGACTTTGTGCCACCCTGAGGGCGTCTCCGCCAATGGTGGAGGGCAGAAAGTTATTGAAAAAGGTGGACATGATATAGAAGCGAAAAAGCCGTTTATATGGGGGATAGTGATCCTGCGCGGCAAGCAGGACTTTCCAACGCAGGGTCAGAAGGGAATAGCCCAGCATCATCAAGCCCAGAGCCGCCAACAACCAGATCGGTCTGGCAGCGGAGAACACGTGGACAAACTGGAGCCACGCTCCGTGAATTCCACCGTATCTGTTTGCCAGATTGAAAACAAAATAGCCGATCAGCAAAACACTGACCGTCAGCCGCAACAACCAGGAAAACCACTTTCTTTTCATTTTGATCGCGGATGGTATTTCCTGTATACCTTTAACAGGTCGGCGTAGTTCAGGCTGGTGTACTTCTGGGTTGTGGCCAGGTTCGTGTGGCCAAGAAGTTCCTGGATAATCCTCAGATTGGCACCCCTTTGCAGCAAATGGGTGGCGAAGCTGTGGCGGAACAAGTGGGGATAGACCCTGCGCGTGCTTTGCGTCAATTTTTGAAAAGTAGCCTGAAGAATTCGCTCAATGGACCGTTCCGAGATGCCGCTTCCCCGGGCGTTGAGAAACACCCTGTCAGGCAATGGGGAGAAGTGGGCGCGACAGGCATTCATGTAGCGCATCAGCAGTTGGCCTGCATGGGCGTTGAAGGGAACGATCCTTTCTTTCCTGCCCTTACCCATAACCCGGATCAAACCTTCATTGACGCGGATATGGTCATGGGTCAGTCCCGTCAACTCAGAAACCCGCAGCCCGGTCGCGTACAGAAACTCGAAAATCGTCTTGTTGCGCAACTGGATAAAGGTCTCTTCGGGCAGACAGTCCAGAAAACCCAGCACTTCCGCCTCAGTAAGAATCTGAGGGATTTTGCGATCGATCTTGGGCGATTGGATGCCATCAAACGGATTGTCCGCCATACGACCCCGCTGAACCTGGAAATCACAGAATGATTTGACCGCGTAGATCTTGCGGGCCACCGTGGTCTTGTTTCCACTTTGAAGATAAGCCCAGGTAATGAAATCCCGTGACGATTGCCGGTCGGTTTTCAGCCGGTTTTCCTTGAGAAAAGAAAGATACTGGCGGATATCCTGCCCGTAAGCGCGCAGAGTGTGTTGTGATACGTTGCGGATATCCCGCAGGTATTCCAGGTAGTCGTCTAAAATTCTTCCCGACGAATCCATTGATCCAGGATCTCCAAGGCACGTTGGGCCTGTTGTTCTTTGCGCTCCCGTTTCGAAGGTTTCCGGCCTTCCCGTGGCGAATCCAGGGGTGCCAGAAGTCCGAAAGAAAACTTGGTAGGCCGGAAATTTTTCCAGTCCGCTGAAGAAACGTAATCCAGCAGGGAGCCGCAAGCGGTTTCCCTGGGCAACGGCAACAGCGGACGGCCGGTAACATAACGCGCCATCTGACGACCGGCCAGCAGGCCTGAACAGATCGACTCCACGTATCCCTCCACTCCGCTGATTTGGCCGGCAAAAAACAAGGAATCCCTTTTGCGGGCGCGTCCGGTCGCATCCAGGATCAGGGGCGCATTTATATACGTGTTGCGGTGCATGCGCCCAAAACGTTCAAATTCAGCATTTTGCAGCCCGGGAAGTGTGCGGAAGACACGCTGCTGTTCACCCCACTTCAACCGCGTCTGGAACCCCACCATCTGGTAAAAGGATTCACGGATATCGTCCTGGCGCAGCTGAATCGCGGCAAACGGCATATTCCCGGTATGGGGGTCTTTTAAACCCACGGGCTTCAGCGGTCCGAATGCCAATGACATGGGACCCCTGCGGGCGATCTCCTCTACGGGCAGGCAGGCTTCGAAAAAAATCCCTTTCTCAAAATCGGGAAGCGCTACGGTCTCGGCTTGAACCAGATTGGAAACAAACTCATGATAAGCCTTTTCATCAAGGGGAATATTGAGGAAATCGGCCTCCCCCTTATCGTAACGAGTCCCTCGGAATAGCCGTGAGGAATCGATGCTGTCGCAACGGATAATGGGGCTGGTGGCATCGTAAAAAAAAAGGTGCCTGCGCTGGGTAAATCGGGTGAGACGCCGGGCAAACACCGGGCTTGTCAACGGCCCGGTGGCCACTATCACGGGAGCATCGGCTTCGGGCAACTCGCGTGTTTCTTCGCGGATCATCTCAATAGCGGGATGAGCCGCCAGGCATTTTTCCATGTTTTCGGCCAACTGATGCCGATCCACGGAAAAACTGCTTCCCGCAGGCACTCGGAATTGGGCGGCGGATTGGAGAAAACGACTCCCCAGCAGATTCAATTCCGCTTTCAACAGTCCGGAAGCCGAGTGAAGCTCTGTTGACCCCAGGGAATTGGAGCATACCATTTCTCCGGCAAAGGGCGTTTCATGAATCCCGGTGCCGGTTTCCGGTCGCATCTCGTACAGTTTCACCCGGACTCCCCGGTCCGCCATTTGCAACGCAGCTTCACTGCCGGCAAGCCCGGCCCCGATCACCTGAACCGTGGGGATCAAGCGGGATCCTCCCCGGATCCGGCTTTTTCAGGTGCAGGTGATTTCTGGATATAGGTGCACTCCGGATATCCCGAACATCCAACGAAATAGCGCCGGGTTTTGCGCGAAAAGCGCTTGCGTAAGGGTTTTCCACATACGGGGCAATCCCCCAACTCCGGCTCCTGTGTTTCAATATGGCGGCACTCCGGATACCCGGTACAACCGGTAAAATACTGCTTGGTTTTGGGCGAATAGCGACGAACCAGGGGCTTGCCGCATTCGGGGCAGGCACGATCCAGGGGTTCATCCTTGGGACGGGGGCTGTCTTTTTCCAGCCGCTCCGTATAGGTGCACTGGGGATATCCACTGCAACCGACAAACCAGCCATTGGTTTTGCGTGAATACTTTTTTACCAGGTCTTTGCCGCATTCAGGGCAAGCACGCCCCACTTTCAGGTCCACCTTTTCCGTATCGCGCACCTGCTCCAGGTTCTCCTCCAGGCGATGATAGAAACGCCGGATTCCCTGCACCCAGTCCAACTGACCTTCGGATACTTTGTCCAGCTGCTTTTCCAATTCCGCGGTAAAAGAGTACTGCATCATATCTGAAAAGTGCTGATCCAGGTATTCGGCTACTTTGACCCCCAGTTGCGTCGGGACAAACCGTCTTTCTTCGCGAACAATGTAATCCCGCTTTCCCAGGGTAGAGATGATTTTGGCATAGGTGGAGGGGCGTCCGATGCCTTTCTCTTCCAGGATCTTGACCAGACTGGCCTCAGTATACCGTGACGGCGGTTTGGTAAAATTCTGTTTGGGCGTAACCGCCAGCGCTTTCAGGATTTCACCTTCCCGCAAAGGAGGAAGCAATGGCGTACCGCTATCAGTGTTCCAGCATTTCAGGTGACCGTCAAAACGGATCACCTCTCCCTTGACGGAAAAAAGGTAATCTCCGTTTGCAATATCGAGATTGGTCACGTCGATGCGGGCGGCTCTCATCTGGGAAGCCATAAAACGGTCCCAGATCAGGCAATAGATCTTGAATTGGTCCGGGCTCAAGAACCTCTTGATCTCTTCCGGAGAATGCAATGGCACAGTGGGACGAATGGCTTCATGCGCATCCTGAATCTTGCCCTTGCGTCCAAACACATTGGCTTTATCGGGAAGGTATTCCTGTCCCCAGGTTGCGCGGATAAAATCGGCGGCGGATTCCTGGGCGGACACGGCGATGCGGAATGAATCCGTTCGCATATAAGTAATCAGCCCGGTTTGTTCTCCACCTTCCAGGTTCACCCCTTCGTAGAGTGATTGGGCCACTTTCATGGTCTTGCTCACGGGGAAACGGTGCTTTTTAAAAGCTTCCTGCTGAAGAGTCGAAGTAATCAGGGGCGGCAGGGGCTTGGGGCGACGAACCCGTTTGCGAACTGCCTTCAATACGTAGGAATTGCCGGACAGCTCGCTGAGAACGTGCAGGGCGGTTTTTTCATCCGGAATCAGAAGTTTCTTGCCTTGGTACTTCTCCAGGCGCGCGTTAAATACCGGTGGGGCGCTGCCTTCCAATTCAGCGGAAACCGTCCAGTACTCTTCCGCCGTAAAAGCCTGGATTTCCTTTTCACGCTCCACAATCAGCTTGAGCGCGATCGATTGCACCCGGCCCGCGGACAGTGGACCGCCGATCTTTCGCTGCAGCACCGGACTGATCTTGTATCCGGCCAAACGATCCAGCAGGCGCCGCATCTGTTGGGAGTTCACCTTGTCCTGATCGATATCCATCGGGTGTTGAACCGCCTCTGAAACCGCCTGGCGCGTGATTTCGTGAAACAGGATACGGAATATCCGTTCATTGGTCGATTTGAGGATCTCTTTCAGATGATAGGCTATGGCTTCGCCTTCACGATCCGGGTCCGGAGCCAGAAAAATTCGCCCGCAGTGTTTGGCCAGCGCCTTCAGATCCCGGATGACGTTTTTTTTGTCTTTCAGTTCTTCGTAGTGCGGTTTGAAATTATTCTGCACATCAATGCTGAGGATATGGGGGTTCAAGTCGCGGACATGGCCCATGGATGAGCTGACCACGTAATCCTTGCCAAGGTAGCGGGATATCGTGGATGACTTGGCGGGCGATTCAACGATTATCAAGGTTTTTTTTGTCATAACTGCCTGCGGTATCCGTCTCCTTCCTCGCGGATAAACCCCTTCATTGTCAATTGGAGCAGCAGGGAAACCACTACCGGAACGGAAAGGTTCAAGGCCTCCACGAAATCGTCTATACGTTTTACCCCATCTGTACTCATCAAGTCAAGTACGCGACGCTCCCGGGAAGAAAGCCCGGCAAGCGAACGCGGGCCCGTATCCACACTCAACCCGAACTCCTCCAGTATGTCTTCCGGTTGCTGAACCAATTTGGCGCCTTGCTGGATCAATTGATGCGGCCCGGAACTGAGCGGTGAGTCGGCCGGGCCCGGGACGGCCAGTAACTCACGGTTCTGATCCAGGGCCATGCGCGCGGTAATCAGAGAGCCGCTGCGCAATGTTCCCTGGATCACCAGGACGGCACGGCACAATCCGGAAATGATGCGGTTGCGTACAGGAAAAAGATGTGGTTGCGGCCAAGTCCCCAAAGGGGCTTCGCAGGCGATGCATCCATTTTGCAGGATGCGGTCGTGAAGATTTCGGTTACCCGCCGGGTAAAGATGATCCATGCCGCAGGCATTTACCCCCACAGTGGCGTGACCGTTGTCCAGAGCGACCTGGTGGGCCAGGGTGTCAATCCCGTAAGCCATCCCGGAAACCACCGTAATTCCCGCAACGGAAACAGGGGGAAGCAGATACTGGACCATGCGCCTGC
Source organism: Candidatus Aminicenantota bacterium (assembly GCA_016926835.1). Lineage (GTDB taxonomy): Bacteria > Acidobacteriota > Aminicenantia > UBA2199 > UBA2199 > UBA876. The sequence goes on from JAFGNX010000098.1 coordinate 9,731, forward strand.
CGTATGCGTCCGCCTTGCGTGAACCCACTACAGCCAGCTGCATGCCCTGGAGGTGGCGCACATCTCCTCGAACATAAAGAATCTCCGGCGCATCGTAGATTTCCCGTAGCAAAGGCGGGTAATCTGGATCGTCGCGCAATATCAATGCCGTTCGAAACTGCCGGCTCTTTTCGGCTTCCTCCTGCGCCGCCGTCAGGTATTTATCGGGGAAGCCTTCCAGCATGCGGGATGAAAACCCCAGCGAGAGGAGACCGGCGTGATCCATGCCCGCAAGATCACGCATCTCCAGATTGCGGCGCAACATGCGCCGGCGGACAGCCGGATGGTGCCATGAAAAAAGATGGGCCGCGATGGTGTGCAGCCGGCGATCATGCAGCGGTTGAGTCACCGTTCGGCGGCAAAACGACCAGGGGAATCGAAGTGGCCAGCAACACTTTCTGAGTAACACTTCCCATCAGGAACTTTTCCAGGCCCCTGCGCTGACTGGTTGCCATGACGATCACATCAATGTCGTGACCGGCGGCCACTTCCATGATCTTGTGTGCCGGTTCCCCGGTTTCGTGAATGATGTTTTCGACTTCGTAGCCCATATCGGCGGCGACATTGGCAATGCGCTGGTTGATGCGTTCAATCAATTGATGGTGTTTTAACGCGGGGACCTTGTAATTGTAGAATTCAGCCACATGGGTCACGAGTAATTCCGACCGCAGTTGCCGGGCCAAGGAAATGGCATAACGCAATTCCCGCATGGACAACTCGTTAAGATCCACCGGAGCCAGGATGCGCTTGATGGACACTTTGCGCTTTTCCCGTGGCACTACGAAAACAGGGGTATGGGAATTTCGCACCAGCCGGGCGGTCGTGGACCCGACCAGGATCTGCTCGATTTCGGATAAACCTCGACGTCCGGCAAAGATCATGTCGATGGACTGCTCCCGGGCATAACCGGATATCTCTTCGCTGGCGATTCCTTCTCGAACAGCCGCGATGTAGTCCAGTCCCTTGCGCTTGGCAATTTCAACCAGTTTGGAAGCGGATTTTTCCCGCGTGGACTCAATCTCCAGGCGCAGATCTTCCAGGGAAAAGAAAGCCGCTTCGTAAACCCAGTCCGAGAAGCGGGGCAAAACGTAAAGGGCGTGGACTTCGGGTTGAAGCCGGTGCTGAACCCACTCCATCCAGGGGAGGCAGAACATGCTCTCATTCGAAAAATCAGTAGCCCAGAGAACCCGGCGGATCTGAGAGGAATGCTTTGGTTTCATCTATTTTTCCGCTATTGATTGTTTCAGATTTTTTGATGGGATAAATTTTACGATCTTCTTGGACGGGATAATCATGGGGTTCTGGGTATTGGGATTGATTACGCGCTTGTTCTCGCGGCGGATGATCTTGAACGTGCCGAAATTCGAAATCAGTACTTTGCGTCCGCTTTTCAATTGTTCCACCATCACTTGAATCATGAAATCGATAAATTGATAGGATTCGAACTTCTTGATGTCCAACCGGTGAGCCATGAGTTCCGAAATCTCTCGTTTGTTCATGCGCACTCCTGGGTTCGGCTTACCATAGCAAAAAAATATTGTCAACAATAACGGCTGTTCAGTCCGATTTCTCTTTTTTCTCTATCAATGTGAACGTTGACATCCCACGCAGAGAATCCTATATTAATCAGTAGAACCGGATTCCATACGCTGGATCCGCGGGATGGAGAATAAAAACATGAACCAAGTCATTGAAGCCCAATCCGGGATATACGAAGACGCCTACCGCCGGGTACGGCAGCGCGTCACAAGCTGGGTAACATCCAAAAAACTCTCCCGCCGCACCGGAGCCTGGACCGATCGGTTTTTGCAGTACCTTCTGGTTTTCCCCGACCTGGTGCATCTGACCATCCGATTGCTTCTGGACAGGGCCGTAGCCCCGGCAGCCAAAGGGCGTCTGCTGATTGCCATGGCCTACGTGATCATGCCACTGGATTTTATTCCCGATCTAATCCCCTGCGCCGGCCTGGTTGACGACCTGCTCGTTACGGCCGTGCTGCTGAACAAGACGTTTAACTCCAGTACGCCCGATCTTCAGAACAGGCTGCTGGCCAACTGGGCGGGAAGTCCGGAATTATTTGAAAAAGTTCGCGAGATCGTTGCTGTCTTGAATGAAATCGCAGCCCAGATACCGCGAACCCTGTTGAACTACATCCGCCGCGCGGGCTGAACGTTTTCCGGCGATAGCGAACGATCAAAGGTCCGCTGGATGATATCGGTCAGGGTGATTGAGGCAAAGCGGCACTCGATCAGGTCCACCAGGTAATCCCATAACGGCCGGGCATAGCAGGCGTCAAAAAGGGGGCAGGTGTCCCCATTAACGCAATGAGACAAGCGGATTTTTTCACTGAAAGCGGAAAAAAGCATCTGGATCGATATCCGGTCGGGAGACATCTGCAGACGATACCCCCCATAGATTCCCTGCACACTGTCAATCAGACCCGCTTTTTCCATTGGGCCCGCCAGTTTGCGCAGGTATTTTGGTGAGACCCTCATGGCTTCTCCGAGTTCCGCCGTACTGCGAACTTTATCCGGTTCTTCGGCCAGAGCCAGCAGCATGCGCAGCCCGTAACGCAACTTGGTATTGATCTTCATCGCCATACTTTAGTCTTGGGATTCCGGGTTTTCAATCCGCCGGTATCGGGGCAAAAAAAACCCCGCGGCGGGGGGCACCGCGGGGCTTATCT
>JAFGNX010000099.1 GCA_016926835.1 Candidatus Aminicenantota bacterium
GATAAGGCCTCGAAAGTACGGGAACTGCAAGCCATGGAGAAAAAGGTGGCGATGGTGGGCGACGGGGTCAACGATGCCCCCGCCCTGGCCAGCGCCGATATCGGGATTGCGATCGGCGCGGGCACGGACGTCGCGGTGGAAGCCGGACACATCGTGCTCGTACGTTCCGACCCCCGCGACATCCCCAGGATCGTGGCGCTATCCCGCGCCACTTACAGGAAGATGCTCCAGAACCTGTGGTGGGCGGCCGGATACAACATTATCGCGATACCCCTGGCCGCGGGAGTGCTCGCGACCTGGGGTGTTCTGCTTACCCCGGCAGTGGGCGCGATCCTGATGTCGGCCAGCACAGTGGTTGTGGCCATCAATGCGCAACTTCTCAAACGCGTGGAATTGTAACAACCCTGAACCGGGTTCAAGCCTTGCCCAAAACCTGAACTCGATTCTGACCTATTTTTGATAAATATACTCGCCTTTTTGAGATACACTGATTGGGGGGATTGTCTGGGTATCGGCAAAAAATTCATACCCGGTCTGCAGGTTTTTCCAAAACGCGATCAGGTCCGGCCGATGAAAGAATTCGGCCTGCAAAGCCGCTACATTTTCAGCGGACATGCGGACCGGAAAAATGTGCACGGGAATTTGTTCCTGGCCGTTGGACCGCGCTTCCACGGCAAACAGGTAGAGCGCCTTGATTTTGTCGTCCGTCAAGGGAATGCAGCCGATGGTAACGCAACTGCCGTGGATAAAGATGTCTCCCCCCGGATCTGGAGCGGTTTTATGGATGCGGTCCAACGCGTTGGGGTAGTTGATTCCCAGAGAAAGGTGAAAACGGCTCCAGGGGTTGAAGCGGTCGATGTGATAGTAACCTTCGGGAATCTGCAAATCACCCTGCCGCCGCTTGGGTCCCAACACCCCCGAGGTGGCGCAGAACGGGTAATCCAACAGGTGGATGTGCTTTTTGCGGCCGCGTTTGCGAACCCACAATTCCAGCACCTTTTCCCTTTTGAACGCGCGGATCAGGATATGAATTTCTTCCCTTTTCAGGCCCTTTTCCGCCAGCCTCGTAATCATCCAGTCGGTCTTTTCAATATAGGCGGCGCGTACCCGGGGATACCGGAGCTGCTCCTGTTGAAAAGAACGCACTGTCGACGGTGCCACCAAAACCGCTAAAGCGGCCGCCGGAACCAGGAGTCGCCCGGCCGCCCGCATACCTGATTTCACGCAGCCATTCTAGGTTTCAGGAACAGTAAAGTCAATGCGTACCGGCTGGCAATCGCGGACTACGGCCGGACCCCTGATTAACTGAAAATCCCGTCTTGCCATTCAAAAGAAGCGCGAAAAGCGGTATACTGTCGGATGGCCCCGGAAAAGCGATCACTAGGTTACCTGCTGGCCTTCCTGTCCGCCGTGGCGGTTTCCCTGGTATTCATCACCTCCAAGGTGGCGCAGCAGACCATGGAGACCCCCCTCTTCATGTTCTGGTGGTTCGCCTTTGCTTCCCTCTGGGGTGGAATAATCCTGGTTCTGAAGCGCCGCGACCTGCTCTGTTACCTGGGGAAAATGCGGCGTTTCAAGGCTTTCTTTCTGTACTTTGTTTTTTCCGAGGCCTGGGCTTCCTTTCTGTTTTTTTACCTCATCAAACAGGTCAATCCGGCAATCGTTTCCTTTATCGGCAGCCTGACCCCCCTGTTCGTGGCCATCATCGCCTTTTTCTATATACGCGAACAACTCTCCTCCCGGGAGATCCTCGGCGGGTTCGTTTCCATTCTCGGAGTCGTCCTGATCACCTACGTTTCCCCCGACATCACCGTGGGCCATACGCTGCTGGTTTTGCTTATGGTTTTGATCTTTGCCTTCAACAACGTCTTGATCAAGAAAAAGACGGAGGACGTCCCTCCCATCCTGATCACCCTGGTGCGCATCTTCGCGCTCTTTGCCACCTACCTGGCGCTCAACCTGGCCCGGGGCGGGCTGAGGCTCCCGAGCACCATGGAAGGTGCCTACCTCGTGGTCGGTTCCTTTTTGGGCCCCATCCTGGGCATGACCTTTCTGTTTACCGCCCTGAAGTACATCAAGTCCACCCAGGCCTCACTGATCAAGAACAGCCAACCCTTCCTGGTGGTACTCTTCTCCTACCTGTTCCTGGGAACCGGCGTAACGTCCCATCAACTCTGGTCGGGATCCCTGATCATCCTGGGAATCAGCCTCATGATCAGTGACCGGCGCCTGAACCTGCGGGCCTTCCTGAACCGATTTGTCAAAAACTGAACGCCCCGGCGGGGCACCTATTGCAGTTCCCGGTAACGGAAGCAATCGACCGTGTGGTCGTTGACCATCCCCGTGGCCTGCATGTGGGCGTAAACGATGGTGGAACCGACGAATTTGAAGCCCCGGCGCTTCAACTCCCGGCTGATTGCGTCCGAGAGGGACGTGGATGCCGGGACATCCGCGATGGTTTTCCAGGCGTTGATGATGGGCCGGCCGTCGACGAATTGCCAGATAAAACGGCTGAACGTTCCGAATTCCTCCTGGACGTTCAGGAACGCGCGGGCATTGCTCACCGCGGCACGTACCTTCAAGCGGTTGCGGATAATGCCGGGATTCTGAAGCAGTCGTTGAATACGTGCGTCATCGAAGCCGGCCACCCTTTCCGGATCAAAGCCGTCGAACGCCTCGCGATAATGCTCGCGTTTGCGCAACACCGTCAACCAGCTGAGGCCCGCCTGGGCGCCTTCCAGCACCAGGAATTCAAACAACAGCCTGTCGTCGTGAACGGGAACCCCCCATTCCCTGTCGTGGTAGGTCACGTACAGGGGATTGTCCGGAGGCACCCACGCGCATCGTTGCCTGCTCATGCCGGAAACTCCATGCAACAATTCTATCCCCCGCGCCGCGGCCATTCAAGCGTGGTTAAAAAGGGGCTTATCCTGCCTGTTTCCCCTCGCCATTTGCCTCTCGCCATCATTCACACCTGAGGCGCCAGCTTGTCTACATATGCGGCTACCTTCCGCTCCCACTCCTCTTCCAGCGGACCTTTCATGCCCGTCACCAGCACCTTACCCTCGGCCACGCACTTCAGCCCTTTGGCCTCAAGGATTTTCAGCATTACGGGAATGACCCGCTGCCATTTCTCCGCTGCCGCCGGGTCGGGCATTTTCCCCGTCTTGGGATCGGGGCGGGGCGCGCCCTCCGTGGTCAGAACGGCGCAGCGTGTTCCGGCCGGCAGGTTCGCTCTTCTCAGGAATCGACGCATTTTGCCCCTGGGCTTACCCATGCGCCCGGGCGCGGAGAACAGGTACAAATCAGCGTAGGGCATATCTTTTGCCCGGGCATGCGCAATGTGCCGCACCTCGACTTCAACCCCACGGTCCGCCATCAGACGCTGGAACTCTTCCGCCACCTTTTCCCCGTTGCCGAACTTGGACGCGTGAAAATACGCAATCTTCTTGCCTGGTTTTTCCACGATCATGATTGTCACCTCCCTGGACTAATGCGGAATCATCTTTCCAATTATGCCCCATCCCGTTAGGGATTTTCAATCGGGATCAGAAAACCATCACGTTCTCGCACCCTCACCGCATTACAGGTTTCCGCATCACAATCCTCCACAACCCCAATGACTGGATCATTCATCTTGCTCCGCACCACTCGCTTGCGGCCACTCATTAAACGTGCCCCTATCAGGCTTTGACAGGGGCCGGCTATCATGGTAAAAGGCGCGTATGGCGCGCGCGCTCAGGATTGTGTTGCTGACTGTACTGCTGGCGGCATGCCTGGCCGGACAGGAGAAACCGGACGAAATCGGCTTTTTCCAGGAAGACCAGGCGGGTCCGTCAGTCGAAAAGTTCATCCTGGCCCTTGACGGCGGCAGTTGGACCATGAACTGCTACGTGGCCTGGGATGCGGAATCCAGGCATGCCGTGGTGATCGACCCCGGGACACCTTCTCAGAAGATCAAGGCATTCATCCAATCAGAGCAACTGATCGTCCAGGCCATCCTGCTCACCCATGGCCATGGCGACCATGTGGGTGGAGTAGTCGACCTGGCAGCGGTCTTTCCCGCAGCTCCCATTTACCTTCACCGCGACGATCAGAAGGCGGCTGCGCGGGTCACGGGATCCGCCACCGTGTTTCGCGACTATCCAGACAACGGGCAACTGTCAACCGGCAAAATGCAGTTTCAAGTGATCCCCACCCCCGGGCATTCACCGGGAAGCGTGTGCCTCCGGTCGGGTGACATCCTGTTCTCAGGCGATACCCTCTTTGCCGGAACCATCGGTAAAGCCTGTGGCGACAACCCCGCGCAGCGGGAAGCCAATTTCAGGCGGGAAGTCAAGAACATCCAGGACAGATTACTGACTCATCCGACCCAAACCCGGGTTTTCCCCGGTCACGGACCCTCAACCACCATCGGCCGGGAAAAATCCTTTAACCGCTTCCTGACAAACGGGGAAGCTTCTTCCTAACTCGCGGGCGGGGGATTCATCATCCAACGAGCCGCTTTTTTCAATATGGCCGGCGGCAACTCGTGTCCGCCCTTGAACGTTTGAAACTCAACCACGAACCCCAGCTTGGAAAGCTCTTGAACGGCTTTTTCCGAATGCGTCACGTTGATCGCCTCGTCTCCGCCGCCATGGGCGACGAACGCACGCAAACGCGGGGCGGCGGCCAGCATGTGATCTGTTGAAAACAGCGACCAGGGTTTGTCCGCGGGCGGAAGCATGCCGGCGAAGCAGATGGCACCGCGGAAACGTTCGGAATGACGGATGGCCGTGGCCCATGCGTAAGCGGCTCCCTGGGAGAAACCCAGAAGATAGGTATCCCCGATACGGTATTTTTCAGACAAGTGGCGCTGCACTTCCAGGATGTTTTCGATAACCAGCGGGTCCGCCCGTTGCCACAGTTCCTTTTCCAGGGTTTCCAATTCCCAGGACAAACGCTCACCTGGAACCAGTGTGGAAGTGAATTTTTGATAGCTGCCCCGGGGTACGGCAAAAATAAAATCCCGGCGGCCGAAATGACTGTGGATCCGGGCAAAATTGGCGGCATTATCGCCGTTGCCGTGAAGCCCGATCATCAGTGTATAGGTGCGGCCGGGATCGTAATTCTCCGGCAGGTGAACCCGAATCGGTTCCAGGCGGGACGATTTGACGTATTCACTCTTGCCCGCTCGGCGCACATGATCCAGCA
>JAFGNX010000100.1 GCA_016926835.1 Candidatus Aminicenantota bacterium
CATGCGCATCGGCATCATCATCTGTGGACGGTACCAGACCTGCGGCGGCGGCAAATGCCTGCGCGCCATGCGGGAACGGGTCGGCGGTTTTGCCGCCTACCCCGCCGACGAACCACTGGAACTGGTAGGATACTCCTATTGCGGCGGTTGCCCGGGCGGCAATATCGAATACGTTCCCGAGGAAATGAAACGCAACGGCGCCGAGGTCATTCACCTGGCCACGGGCCTGGTCGTGGGCTATCCCCCCTGCCCCCGCCTGCGCCAGTTCAAGCAATTTATCGAGGCCCGCTATGACCTCCCTGTGGTGGTGGGCACCCACCCCATCCCGGAAAAGTACATGAAGGTCCATGAAAAACTGCCCTTCTGGAAAGCCATGAACATGGTTGAACTGGCGGGCCCCCTGATGAGCGAAGACCCGGAAATCCAGGCCGCCTACAACTGACAATCCGGCAAAACAAATATTTTTTCGCAAGCCAAGGTTTTTCCGTTTCGTTCCGCTGGCTGAACCAACCCGGCCGCCCTGCGTATAGGAAATCATTGGACCGCGCAGCCCCATGCGGCGAAGCGGCTCCACCTACCCACAAGGAGGTTGCATGAAACGACTGATCACAGCCATGCTCGTGCTCGCCCTGGCCGCCTGCCTGGCGGCTGAGGACAAAGAAGCACGCTTGTTGCGTACCCCCGACATCAACGGGGACCGCATCGTGTTCGGATACGCCGGCGACATCTGGACCGTTGCAGCCGCCGGCGGCACCGCCAGACGCCTCACTTCCCATGAGGGAAGGGAAATTTTCCCGCGGATTTCTCCGGACGGCAAATGGATCGCCTTTTCCGGTGAGTATTCCGGCTCCCGCCAAGTGTATGTTATCCCCGCCGACGGCGGTACACCCCGGCAACTCACCTGGTACAACGACGTGGGAGTAATGCCCCCTCGCGGCGGTTTTGACCACATCGTACTGGACTGGACCCCGGACAGCCGCCAAATCCTGATCCGGGCCAACCGCACCCCCTATGGTCGTCGCATGGGCAAATACTTCCTGGTCCACCTGGAGGGCGGGTTGGAAACCCCGCTCGCCATCCCGGAAGGCGGCTTCGGCTCATTTTCTCCTGATGGGCGACAAATCGTCTACACTCCAATCTCACGCGAATTCCGTACCTGGAAACGCACCAAGGGAGGTCGGGCCCAGGACATCTGGATCTACAACCTCGAAACGGATTCCGCCCGCCGCCTGACTACATTCACCGGCACGGACCAGCATCCTTTCTGGTTCGGCAATACCATTTACTTCATCAGCGACCGCAATCTCAAGCTGAACTGGTACGCCCATAACCTGGAAAGCGGCAACACCCGCGAAGTTACGAACTTTACCGACAATGACGTACTCTGGCCCTCCGGCCATGACGGTTTGCTGACATTTGAAAAGGGGGGGCGGATTCATGTCCTCGAGACGGCAACCGGATCCACCCGGGCCGTTTCCATCCAGATTCCCTCGGATCGGCCGGAAGCCCTGCCCAGGTTCCGCAATGTCGCTGAATTCGTGTCGCGATTCGGTTACGCCATTTCTCCTTCCGGCAAACGGGCCGTGTTCGACGCCCGGGGTGATATTTTCACCGTGCCTGCGGAAAAGGGCATTACCTATAACCTGACCCGTTCCCAGGGTGTGCGCGAGATGTTCCCTGCCTGGTCTCCGGACGGCCAATCCATCGCCTGCATATCGGACCGCACCGGGGAGTACGAAATCTACCTGCTTGATCCGTCCGGAAAAAATGAACCGCGCCAGTTGACGCGTGACCACAAAGTGTGGAAATACCCACCTTCCTGGTCACCCGACGGATCTTACCTGCTGTTCGCGGACATGAACCGCAAACTCCAGTTGCTGGAGGTGGCTTCCGGCAGAATCACCGTGGTGGACCAGGGTGAACGCGGCGATATCACGGATTGCTCCTGGTCACCAGACGGCAAATGGATCGCGTATTCCAAGAGCGGGGACAATTTCCTGGATTCGCTCTACGTCTATTCCCTGGAAACGCGAAAAAGCCGTCTGCTGTTCAGTGACGGCTTTGACAACTACGCCCCCGAATTCTCCGCCTGCGGTCGTTACCTCTTTTTTGTTTCCAAACGCGACTTCCGCATGAACTTTTCCAACTACGAATTCGATTTCGTCTACAACCGCGCGGAACGCATTTACGCCGTCCCCCTGGCCCCGGATACACCTCCCCTGTTTCCGCCGCAAAACGATCGCGAAATATCCCCGGATAAAAAAGACGCGGCCGAAAGCAAAAACAAAAACAGCAAGAAAGCGGAAACGCGCATCGACTTCAATCGCATGGCAGACCGCGTGGTGGTCCTGCCGCTGGATGCCGGCAACTACCGGGGCCTGGTGGCCCTGGAAGAAGCCCTGCTCTATGCCAAAGGCGATGAGTTGATGCGTTTTGATCTGGAAAAAAAGGAAGCCAAGACGATCCTGAAAAACATTCAGGGATACGATGTCAGTCGCGACGGTAAAAAGCTTTTGTACCGGGCCGGCGGCAAAGATTACGGAATCGTAGACGTAAAACCGGGACAGAAAAAGGGCAGCGGGAAACTTAACCTTGAACACCTCTCCATGAAGATCGATCCCCGCAAAGAGTGGCCCCAGATCTTTAACGAGGGCTGGCGCATTTTCCGGGATTGGTTCTACGTGCGCAACATGCACGGAGTGGACTGGCAGGCCATCCGTGAGAAGTACGCGCCCCTGCTGGAACACGTGGCCCACCGTGCCGACCTGGACTACATTTTCGGTGAAATGGTAGGTGAATTGAACGCCGGCCACACTTATGTGAACTGGGGGGATTTCAAGCGCGTGGAGCGGGTGGATACCGGCCTGCTGGGAGCCGTGCTCGTCGCGGACAAAGCCGCCGGACGTTACCGCATCCAGCACATCCTACCCGGTGAAAACTGGAACGAAGAGACACGCTCCCCCCTGACCGAACAGGGGATCGACGTACGGGAAGGGGACTACATTATCCGCCTGAACGGATTCGATGTAACCCTGAACGACAATCCCTACGCCTTTCTGGAAAATACCGTGAGCCAACGCGTGGAGATTACCGTAAACACCGGGCCCGGAGACAAAAACGCCCGCACCTTCTGGATCCGCCCCGTGGCCTCCGAGATCCAGCTCATGTACCTGGATTGGGTCCGTGAACGCCGGGAAATGGTGGAACGCCTCTCGGACGGACGCATCGGTTACATTCATGTACCGGATACAGCCGTGGATGGCAACCGCGAATTGTTCAAGGGATTGTACGCGTTGCGGCACAAGCAGGCACTGATCATCGACGACCGTTATAACGGCGGCGGCTGGAGCCCGGGCAAAATGATAGAAGCCCTCTCACGCAACGTGGTGAGTTACTGGCACCGCCGCGACCTCAGGCTTCGCCCGGAACCCATGTACGCCCACGACGGCCCCAAGGTCATGCTCATCAACCACTACTCCTCCTCAGGGGGTGACAATTTCCCCTACTGGTTCCGCAAACACAATCTGGGTCCCCTGATCGGCACCCGCACCTGGGGCGGCCTGATCGGATACGGCTGGAGCCCGGGCCTGGTGGACGGCCCCAGTTTCGCGGTACCCATGTCCGGGATCGTGGGCACCGATGGTGAATGGGTGGTGGAAGGTGTAGGCATCTATCCCGACACGGAAGTGTACGACCGCCCGGATGCGGTGGCCGGTGGAAAAGATCCCAGCCTGGAAGCCGCGGTGGAGTACCTGTTGAAAGAACTGAAAAAGAACCCGGCCAAGCAGGTGACCAACCCCGAGGAACCCGATCGCTCCGGCTGGTTCGAGAAGGAAATTCAGTAAATCCCCCAACGGCGGCGGCGCAATCCGCGCCGCCGCCGGCTTTACCCCGCAGTGTTGTTACAATTATGTTACATGATAAGCATAACCACGCGGGGTAAATTTTCGTATAATCCAGCTGAAACCCCGGTAAAATGGATTTCCCCCCACGAGGAGTCGATATGAAGCGTGCGTATATTTTGCTGACCATCATGGCCCTGTTCTTTTCCGCCTGCGGCGACAACAAAAACCAGGGCGAGAAAGCGTCACCATCCCAAGCCCGGACTGAAGCCGCCGAAAAATCCGGCGATAAAAAACCGGAAATGCCGACGCGACTGCAGCAAGCGGTGAAAGAGGGTCGCATATCTGAAGAACAGGCCCGCCAGATCATGGCCCGCCGCACCGGCGGGGCGGACAAACCGCTGGTCCGCCTGGGTACGGCGGCCCGCGGAGAGATCCGCACGCACCTGGTACTGAACGGGACCGTGGAGCCGGAACGCAGCGTGGATGTTTATGCGCGCTTGTCCGCGTACGTGCAGGATGTGGTGCGCGAAGAAGGCACCCGGGTACGCGAAGGCGATATCCTCGCCCGCCTGGACGACACCGAGATCCGCATCAGCCACCAGCAGGCCAGGATTCAGCTGGAACAGGCCCGCCTGACCCTGGA
>JAFGNX010000014.1 GCA_016926835.1 Candidatus Aminicenantota bacterium
GCGAGAGGCAAGAGGCAATGGGCAAAAGGAAAACGAGACGACAGGTGTACGGGCGGGTTTCAAACCCGCCCCTACCACTGTTTTTTCCTGCCTCCTGTCACCTGTCCCCTGTCACCTGCCACCTTCTTTACAACTTCTCTTTTCTTGTTTTTTGGGTTTAAATCTGGTACTTTCTATGTCACCGGAAAATCGATAATTCCGGGCACAAATCCATGGCCAAGATAGAGAACCCGGGGGAATCCCGTCTGCTGTCGTTCCTCAAGCACAATCACTCGGATTCCATGCTGCTGGTTTGCGACTACGACGGCACGCTATACCGCGGGATCTTTCCACCCCTGGGTCGCGGATTTTCCGCCGCCGACCTCGGCATTCTGTTATGCCTGTCGCGTTCACCCCTGCAGGCCATGCGCATCGCCGCGGCCATGACCCGGCTCATGTTCCTGCTGGTCCGCCTGCGTTACCGCTACATCCGCGGGCGGATTTCCATGTCGCGGATGGACAGCATTCTGGTCCACTTTTTTGTGCGTTGGGTCATGCGTGCCGTTCCCGCCAAAGACCTGGATCTTGCCGCCAGACGTATCAGCGGCCTGACCTACCCGGCCGCCCGCAAATGCATACAGCACCTGGCCCCTCGGATACATGCAGCTGCCATTGTGTCCAAAGCATTTGAACCGGTCCTTTCCGCCGCGTCCCGCCGCCTTTCCGCTCTCATCAGCGGCAACTGGACCACCCACGGCGTACGCGTGGTGGCCCATTCCCCCCTGGAGATCGACCGCAACGCCTCCGTACTCAGCCGCAGGGATAAGTACGACCGCATGCAACAGTTGCTTGACCGGTTTCCCCGGGTGCGGCGTGTGCTCGTGGTGGGGGACACCGAAGATGACATTGCCATGGCCGAGGGCGCGCGGGACCGCTTGGGCGGGGATGCGGCTTTTTTGATTGCCGTGAACGCCAAGGATTCGGTTATCCGCAGTGCCGCTGATCTGAACTTGCGCAACTGGCGGCGTTTGCAGCGGGTACTGGACCGGCACGACTTGAAAAGGCCGCAAAAATCCGGCTCCGGTCCGGGTTGACTTTGTGTTGCGTGGTTTCTACAATTTGCCATAGTAACGCATTCAAGGAGGGATAACGTGAATCAGAGCAAAAAAGCCAAGACCGGATCCGCTGAAGGGCACCTTTTTGGTGTTCGTATCCTGGAAAAAGTCTACAAATGGCTGGAAGGTATCCTAAACGTCAACGTACTGGATTTCGCCACAAAATGGGCGGGGCGCATCGGCCACTGGTCACTGGTCGCAGCCGCCGGCCTGGGTTTCCTGTTTTCTTTGATTTTCGCCATACGCATCAACAAGTTCGATTCGTTTCTCATCGGCATCGGCTGGTTCCTGCTGGTATTTGTGATCCAGTTCACCGCCCAGCGTTTCCTGGGAGCGGGAAAGACCCTGATCGGGAACAACACCAGCCGCCTGGCATCCAAAGCTTTCCTGGAATGCGTGGCTTTCCTGGCCGCCATCCTCGGTGTCGTGGTACTGATCAGTTCCATTATCACGGCGGTGCGCGCGGGCAGCCTGATGCCTTTCCTCTCCGGATTGGGCGGATTTGTCTTTCTGGAATTCCTGGCCATGGTCACATTTCATCCCCAGACCATCACCACTGAAATTGTCAAGGAAACATCCGCCGGTCAGGAAGCCCTGGGCATCATCACCTATTTTCTGAAAGCCTTGCTGCGACTGGTCCCAATCCTGTTCGGACTGGGTGTACTGATTTTCACTATTTACATGCTGATTGACGGCTTCGGGCTCTTCGGCAATGAGATGCGTACGGCATCATCCTGGATGAAGGTCCAGATGCGCGCTCCGCAGATCTTGACATATGCCATTCTGCCTTTCCTCAGTTACATCCTGTTCGTTCTGTTCTACCTGGTGGTGGACATAATCCGCTCCATTCTGGTCGTACCGGAAAAACTCGATAAACTGAGCAAGTAACCAGCCCGCCGCCCTGGCGCGGTGATTGGAGGTTTGACCATGGTACTGGAGCAAGTATTTCTGGAGTTGATCCGCCGGGCCGCCGTTGACCTGTCTCCGGACGTGGAAACGGCGTTGCGTTCGGCACATGACCACGAGGCCGCCGGATCACCGGCGGCCGCGGTGATGAAAACCATCCTGGAAAATGTGCGGCAGGCAAGAGAAAACAGCACCCCCATCTGCCAGGATACCGGTTCGCTCGTATTTTACATCGACCATCCGCTGGGGGGGACGGAACCTCCCCTGCGCAGAGCCATCGAAGCGGCGGCGGAAGAAGCCACGAAGCGTCAATACCTGCGGCCCAACGCGGTCGATCCACTGAGCGGGCGCAACTCCGGCAATAACCTGGGAGTCAACGCCCCCCATATCCATTTCCACCAGTGGGAAAAACCGGAAACCCGCATCCGCCTCATGCTCAAGGGCGGCGGAAGTGAAAACGTCGGCGCTCAGTACAAACTGCCTCACGCCGCGGTGAAAGCCGGCCGTGACCTGGACGGTGTCCGCCGGGTCGTTATCGATGCCGTGCTCAACGCCCAGGGATTGGGTTGCGCGCCCGGGTTTATCGGCATCGGCATCGGCGGAAGCCGGGACACGGCTTATACCCTTTCCAAAGAACAGTTTTTCCGCCGCGTGGGCGAGCGCAGTCCCAGGCCTGAACTTGCCGAGTTGGAAATCCAGCTGAAAGAAGAGTTGAACCGTCTCGGAATCGGCCCTATGGGATTCGGCGGGGCCACAACCGTACTGGACGTCTTCGCCGATGCCCAACATCGCCACCCAGCCACCTTTTTTGTTTCCATCACGTATACCTGTTGGGCTTTCCGCCGCAAAAGCATGACCATCATCAACGGGGAGGTGACTTATGATTGAATTAGAGACCCCCATTTCCGAAAAGCAGATCCGCGAACTCAAGTTGGGAGACTCGGTGCTGCTTTCCGGCACGATTGTCACCGCCCGTGACCAGGCTCATAAACTCATGGTGGAAGAAAAACCGGATTTCCTGCGCCCCCTGCTGAAGGAATCGGTCATCTACCACTGCGGACCCGTGGTCAAGCAGGAATCGGACGGCAGCTGGCGTTTTGTCAGCGCCGGTCCCACCACCTCCATCCGTGAAGAGCCCTACCAGGCTGATGTTGTGTGTGAATACAACGTTCGCGGCGTGATCGGCAAGGGCGGAATGGGTGATCATACCGCCGAAGGATTGCAACGCTGCGGTGCCGTTTACTTTCATGCCGTAGGCGGCGCCGGCACCCTGATCGCCAACGCGGTGGTGAACGTACTGGATGTGCACTACCTGGAAGAATTCGGCACTCCTGAAGCCTTCTGGGTGATTAGAGTACAGGATTTTCCCCTGGTGGTGACCATGGATGCCGCCGGCAACAGTTTGCACAAACGCATCCGTGAAGCTTCCACCGCCGCGGCCCGCACACTGATGGGACTGGGATAAGCGATCTGCGCGTCTTTCCCTCCCATCCAGGCCGTGAATAACCGAGGATTGTTGCGCCCATGTTTCAGACCAGTTTGATTCATATTCCGCAGACGCTGGATAGCGGCTGCCTGACTGTTTTCATGCAGATTGTCAGCCTGTTGGGAGATGGAGATATCATGCCCCTGCTTTTGCCGGCAGTCATGTTCAGCCCGCGCCCGCGCGCGGGTATGCCCCTGGCAATCAAAATCGGAGTCTGGTCGAGATGAATGTGACCCACACCCACAACCGCGTTGGATTCGGTCCCCGCTTCGGGGCTTTCCTGATTGACAGTTTCATACTGGCCTTCCTGGTTTCCCTGCTGGTATCGATATTCATGCCCGAACACATGAGCGTATTCAGCCGCGGCCAGTACTTTGACGCCATCACCGGCGCGGGTGGACCGCCCTCGGAAGAAGTCATGCAGAGCGTCTGGCGGGTCTCTACTTTCATGGCGCACATCAGTATGCTTTACATGCTGATCGAAGGCTTCACCGGCGCCACTCCGGGGAAAAAAATCCTGCGGTTGAAAATCGGGCGGCCGGACGGCTCCCGGGGCGATCAGGGTCTGTATCTGACCCGGTATATGGTCAAAAACAGCCCATCTCTGCTCAACCTGCTGGCAACTACCCTGGGGATCGGCGTGTTGGGCCAATTGGCCGGTATCGCCGGCATGGTGATATTCTTCGGCGCGTTCATGATGCTTTCACCCGAACACCAGGCCCTGCATGACCGCGTCGCCCACACAGCTGTTTTCCGCCGCCGCGACCTGCGCGGATAACCATTCAAATCAACTTTTTTTCTTCAGCCTTGCGGAGGTCTCTTCCACCTGCGCAAACACACGCATGAAGTTTTCCCCCAGGATCAGCCGGATTTCTCTCTCGTTGTAACCCCGTTTCAACAACGCCATAG
This sequence comes from Candidatus Aminicenantota bacterium, assembly GCA_016926835.1. GTDB lineage: Bacteria > Acidobacteriota > Aminicenantia > UBA2199 > UBA2199 > UBA876. Next base: position 4,396 of record JAFGNX010000014.1, read on the forward strand.
TGATGCGGGGAAACCCGGACACGTCTTCCAGGCCGACAGGAAAACTGCCGGCACCATCAAAATCCGAACCCAGACCCACATGTTCGATTCCCACCAGTTTGACCACATGATCGATATGATCCACCAGGATATCAATTGCGGGGGGTCGGGGGGCGTTTTCGCGCCACAAATCAAAGGCGGCGCTCCAGAACGCGTTGTCATTGTCCGCATACTGCTTGCGCAAGGCGGCGATTTTCGGTCCCAAGCGTTTATGAACGGCCCCGAGGCGGGCGGCAAA
>JAFGNX010000101.1 GCA_016926835.1 Candidatus Aminicenantota bacterium
CGGTCGCGTTGGGAATAGACGCAGCCGCAGTAATCCTGGTGCCGGATGCCCAGGTCGTGGGCCAGTTTGCGGGCGTGGTTCCAGCCGTCCCGGCTTTTGAAGTTCTCCGGCAAAAACTCAATTCCGAATTCCCTGGAAAGGGCCTCGCCCTCGGCGTTGATCTGCCGGGTCACTTTGTAGGGGCTGATGGAGAGGGTGGAGGCTACGACATCGAATCCCTTCTCTTCGGCCACTTCGAAAGTGCGGCGCAACCGTTGACGGAAGCACAGGGAACAGCGCTTGCCCCGTTCCGGTTCGTTGCGCAGGGGGAACATCTGTTTCACCCAGGCTTTCATATCCCATTCCCCCTCCAGCAACGGCCAACTCTCATTTTGCGCCAGGCGGCGCGCCTCTTCCAGGCGGAAAAGGTGTTCCTTTTCAGGATGAATGTTGGGATTACAGAAAAAACCGGTGACATCGTATTGGTCTCGCAATTTCCGCGCCACCCAGGCGGCGCAGGGGCCGCAGCAGACGTGCAGCAACAGGCGCAGACGGGCTGTCACCGTTCAGCTCCCTCCGGTCTTTCCCGACCGCTGCAACTCGTACATCAGGATGCAGGCGCTCACCCCGGCGTTCAAGGAATCCACCATTCCCGATTGGGGGATGTGAACAACAGGGTGTTGCGTGAACCAGCGCCTGTCGATGCCGCCGCCCTCATGGCCCACCACCACCAGGCAGGGAGTCTGCATCTGCGAAGGCAACAATCCCCCCTTTCCGGCAGCGGCGGCTGCGGCCAGGTACACGTTGAAGCGTTTTGCCTGCCGCAAAGAAAAAAGTTCCGCCAACCCCGGATCAATCCGGAAAGGTACGTCCAGCAGAGAAGTCTGGGCGGCACGGATAAAGCGGGGGTTCCAGGGATGCACTGTATCGCCAGTCAGCACCATGCCGTCCAGGCCGAAGGCGGCGGCGCAACGAAAAGCCGTCCCAGCATTGGCTGGATCCTGGACCCGGTCCAGCACTACAACGGTATCCGCCTTTTCCAGGTCCAGGCTGTGTTGCGGCGGCGGGACCACCGCGATCAGGTCCGGAGCGTCACGCAGACGCGAAAGCCGGTCCAATACCGGCCTGTCCGTCAGCCAAACCTCTTCAGCCGTTGCTTCCAGTGCCAACTGCCTGTGGCGCTGATGCGCCACCAGCAGGCGTAGCGGCTCCCGCCTGGCCAGCAGGTCACGCACAAGCCTGTCGCCTTCATACACGTACAACCCGTCCAGATCGGCGGCCAGTTTTTTCACCCGGGGATTGGATCGGGACGCGATCTCATGAATCACTGTTCCGCCCCCATACCCGTTGAACCAGCCAGCATTATCCGTGTCCGCACAAGGCTTTCCAGATTCTGCTTTTTCGGATCGAGAATGCGGTAAATCCGGGCAAAACGCGCCGCGCCGTCGCCTCGCGAACGGACGCAAATTTCCATTTGATCTCCAATGGAAGTCACCTGATCTTCCGCCTCAAGCAGCGGCCCAACCAGAACCATCGCCGCGTCTGGATCGGTAACCGGCATCCGGTACACCATCGCTTCCAGACTGCGGCTCAACCCCATGGCACCCGCAGGAAGCACCTGGGCCCGTATCCAGGGAAACCGACTGCCACGGCACAATTTTTCCATGATCACTTCCGCGTCCCAGTGGGCATCCAGAAAGACTTCAACCACCTCCTCCAAACCCGTGGCCAACACCGGCAGCGGTGGCGGGGCAACCATCTTCATGCGCGGATGAAACCCGGATGTGGTGCGGAAACGCATTCCCGAGCGCCGGATCAACCGCTCCATCAGCTGGTTCAGGGTCAACTGGGACAAATAACGGTATTCCCCCTGTTTGGCGTAAAACAGCCGCACTGGACGAAACACGGGCGGCGGCAAACTCCGCGGTTCAGAAACGGCTGGGGTTCCGGGATCCTGCGGACAGGCGGACATTGGGTGGTAACATCCCTTGCACTCCGCACAATCGCGTTCCCGGCAGGAGGGCGATGGCTCTTCAGCAGAAGCACGCCGGTACTCTTCAAGCAGATGTTCCGGATGAAAATCCACTTTGATATGGCCCCAAGGCAGTGGCTGTGAAACGGGAATTTCATCCAGGAACCGGTCCAACCCCAGGTCACGTGCATGGTGCTCCCAGACCGCGGCATCGAAATGTCCCGCCCAGGCCGAGTAACGCTCACCATCCTGATACGCCTTCAAAAGCAACTCGCCCACTCGCGCATCCCCCCGAGACAGAATGGTTTCAACTTCTCCCTGGCGCGGATCGGAAAAGTCCATCACCAGGTTGCGATGCCGTCCCAGGCGTTGTTTCAGGCGTTGAATGCGTTGCAGCAGCGTATCCCTGGATTCGCGTTTCGCCCATTGCAAGGGGGTGTGGGGCTTGGGAACAAAGGCGGAAAAAGATACGTGCAAGCGCACATGTCGACCGCGACAATTCCGCAGAATCAATTCCACAAGGTCTGCGGCGGCATCGATATCAGCCGCTGTCTCGGTAGGCAGGCCGATCATGAAATACAGTTTGAGTTTCCGCCAACCCATGTCCATGGCGGAATCCACCGCGGCCAGGATTTCACCATCCGTAACGTTCTTGTTGATCACCCTTCGCAAACGTTCCGATCCCGCTTCAGGAACGATCGTAATACCGGTTCGACGATAAGCCGCGATGGTTTTGAGCAGCTCCCGCGAAAGGGTGGCGGGCCTCAGGGACGGAACGGACATGGAGACCCCTTCCGGTACAAGATGGGTGATTTCGCCCAGAAGATGCTGAAGGTCAGGATAATCACCAACACTGAGAGAAGAAAGTGAAAATGCCTCAGAGCCCGTACATTGCAGCGCGGAAGACAGATACCTGGAAAGCGTGTGAATCGCGCGCTGACGCCAAGGCGCGTAGTAAGACCGTGCCTGGCAGAAACGACAGGCCTGGGGACACCCCCGGGCGATCTCCACCTCCAGGCGATCGAACACGGTGCGGCCCAGAGGTACAATCATCTTTTCTGCCGCCGCCACTGTGTCCAGGTTTTTCAGGCAGCGCCGTGTCACCGCCCCATCAGCGGAATCGGGGATCACGAACCGGCCACGCAAAACAGTTTCAACTCTGGACGGCACGTATACCCCGGGAATCCGTGCCACTCGTTCCAACAAAGCGCTCCTGCCCTCGTTCCGGCTCCGGGAATCACGCACCGCTGCGGTAATCTCCGGGAACAGGATTTCCCCGTCGCCGACCGCGAAAAGGTCCACGAAATCCCTGAGGGGCTCGGGATTGACCACGGAAATCCCGCCGGCCACTACCAGGGGATGTATCTCGTTCCGCTCACGACTCCTTGTGGGAATTCTGGCCAGGTCCAGTACGTGCAGGACACCGGTAAAAGAGAACTCCGTCAACAGAGAAAAACCCACCACATCGAAATCCATAAGGTCACGTTGCTGCTCAATTGAAAACAGGGGGATATCCATCTCACTGAACAGATGAGCGGATTCCGGTTCCGGCAGGAAACACCGGTCCGCAACCACACCGCTGTGGTCGTTCAACAAGTGATAGAGAATTTTTATCCCCTGGTGACTCATGCCGATTTCATACGTGTCGGGAAACACCAGGCACACGTTGATATCGCCGGGTTCAGGGGACTTGTGAACCGCATTGATTTCGAGCCCCGTCCACGCCTGGGGATTGCGTACCCGGCCAAGAAATTCCCGCCGACGGTCAGTTTTCATGGATGAATGGGTTCATCTTCATGCGAAATATCAGCGCCTCTCCAATCATAAAGGAAAGCAGTGAGGACCCTCCATAAGAAACAAAAGGCAAGGGGACTCCCAAAACCGGAAAATAGCCGATGGCCATGAGTATGTTCACCAGAAATTGGAACAGGATCAGTCCGGTGAACAGGTAGACGAAATAGAATTGGGCGTCTCCCGTGCCGCGAAAACGCAATTGCCGGGTAAACAAAAGAAAGTACAACAGCAACAACAGGCTGATACCGAGAAAACCGAATTCTTCTCCCAGAACGGATACGATGAAGTCCGTATGGCGCGTAGGCAGGAACTCAAACTGGGATTGGGAACCGCGCATGAACCCCTCACCAGTCAACCCACCCGAACCGACGGCAATACGGGACTGAATGATCTGATATCCACTGGACTGGCTGAATTTCTCCGGATTCAGAAAAGAGATCACCCGGCTCTTCTGGTAGGGTTTGAGTACCGTGTGCCAAACCAGCACGGATCCAATCAGAATGGATAGAACCAATGTCAGAATAACATACAGACGCACGCGTTTGAGAATCAGGGCTCCCAGCAGAAGCGAGCAGAGTATAAAGGCCACACCCATGTCCGGTTGCAACACAATGAGTACAACAGGCAAACCCAGCATGGCACCCATGCGCAGAAACTCGCGATACCCGATTTCGCGAATGCGCGCCAGGTACCGGGCCAGCATCAGGGCGAGGGGGATCTTGATGAATTCTGAAACCTGGATTGATACGACACCCAGGCGCAACCAACTTCGTGTACCCGCGACCAATCGCCCAGCCACGAGTTGAATGAGCAGCAAGACAATTAACGCCACGTATGCCGGCAGGGCCAGACGAAAAGCCGTGTCGGTTTTGGTACGCATTACCAGGAACCCTGCCACGAGAGCCACCACGAGGAAAGCCGCCTGACGCAAATGATACGCGGGTGACACCGTACTGGAAGCACTGGCAATCAGCAGAATTCCCACCAGGCAGATTGTCACCAGCACAATGGCATTGGTTTTGTCGAAAAAACGCAACAAATCACTCATGGATCATCAACCTGCGGTACACACGCGCCGCCAGCGGCGCAGCGATTTCTCCGGCTTCGCCCCCGTGTTCCACCAGTACGACAACGGCATAGCGCGGATCCGTCCGGGGCGCGAAAGAAGCAAACCAGGCATGGGGACGAAAACGTTTCTGCTTGACCAGTTCATCGTAGCGTGGATTGTCTTTACTGATTATCTGCTGAGTCCCCGTTTTGCCGCAGATTTCAATGCCGGGGACGCGCGCGGCTCTGGCGGTGCCTTCATCGTTCACCGCCCGGAACATTCCCTCAATTACCTTTTCAAAATGTTCCAGCCTGATGGGAAGTTTCCGGAAGCGGGGAACATATCGGTACAACTCCTCGTCGCGACGCTCGATGCGGTCGAGCAAATGCAGCTGGGGACAGTTTCCCCGCAAAGCGATTGTGCTGATCATCTGCAACACCTGTACCGGGGTTACCGTAACCCATCCTCCGCCGATGGAAACAGAGATGGTTTCTCCGGGATACCAGGGACTATCCAGTTGATGGTTTTTCCAGAAACGCGTGGGCATGATGCCGCTGGCTTCTCCGGGAAGGTCGATCCCGGTCTTTTCACCCAGACCCATGGCTTGGGCATACTCGGAGATGACATCGATATCCATGCGTTTTCCAAGTAAGTAGAAATAGATGTTGCATGAATCCCGCAACGCCTCGCTAAGCGTAACCTGTCCATGACCCCATGAACGCCAACAGTGAAAATCCCGGTTGTAGATGCGCACGGTTCCGGTGCAATTGATACTGGTTTTGGAAGTAATCAACCTTTCCTCGAGACCGGCCAGAGCCATGACCAGTTTAAATACGGATCCCGGAGAGTAACGCCCGCGAATAAAACGGTCCTGCAAGGGACGAAGGGGGTCGTTTGTCAGGGATTCCCACTTGGCCGGTTCCAGGATTCCCGTGAAGGTGGCAGGGTCAAAGTCGGGGTGGCTCACCAGGGCCAGGATGCCTCCGGTCTGCAAATCCGCTACTGCCACGGCTCCGGTAAGATGTTGGAACTCGCTTTCCACGAATTGCTGCAAGGGAAGATCCAGTGTCAAGGCGATGTTGTCGCCGGGAACAAATTCCTCTTCTTCCACCAGTCTGCGTATGATTCCCAGATTGTCGCGCATGACCAGGCGCATGCCCTTGGTACCTTTCAGTACGGGCTCGTATTGCTTTTCCAATCCGCTCTTGCCGATGACATCTCCCGCGTGATAGCCTTGCTGAGATTTTTCTTTTAATTCCGCTTGCGTGATTTCGGACACATATCCCAGAACATGCGCGGCAGTGTTGCCCAGGGGATAATCCCGGCTGGGCTCCACGGACAGTTCAAATTCCGGCATGGTATCAGAACGGCTTTGCACCATCACCACTTGACGAAGGTTCAGGTTCCGGCGAATGGGTACCGGGAAAGCCGCGGGATAGTCACGATAGGCTTCCATGCGGTTTTGAATCGCCGACGGCGGCAAATCGATCACCTGGGCGGCGAACTCGATGCTGGCTTTTAGATTGCGGCTGTTCTGGCGAACCAGAAACAGACTGAAATCCAGGCGATTCCCAGCCAAAAGGCGATTGTGACGATCGCGAATCAAGCCACGTGGCGCCGGAGTGCGGATACGGCGATAAATATTCTGGCGCGCAAGTTCTCCATAATGGTCGTGTCGAATCACCTGGATGTTCCAGAAAACAAATAAGAGGCCGGAAAACAGGATCACCAGGGCGGCAGTGGCAATACGACTGGAGCGATCCATGTCCCGGCTGCTGAGTTGACGCTGGTCAATGTACATTCAACTCCCTTTTTACCATGGGAATGTTCAAGATCAGCACCCCCAGCAATGCGGTCAGCAACGGCTGGTAAAAGATCAAACCGGGCTCCAGGGGAAAAGCGTATATCCAGTGTAGAAACAAACCGGCCACCAGGTTCGAAATGCACAACGAAATTGAAATCAGAAAGAACACAAAGTGCATGCGGGTCAGATCCAGAAACCGCGACACGCGGTTGATCAGGAAAGCGGAGAGTACACGCGAAAACCCGAATAATCCCACCATCCCCACTGAAAAAAAATCCGCAATCCAGCCCAGAAAGGTGGCGGTTACTATCGTGCGCACAGGCCCCGCCGATACGGCAACATACACCAGAATCAGGTAAAGCAGGTCCGGAGTAACAAGTAAGACATGACGGTAACGATCCAGAGTGATCTGGGCCAGAAAGAGCAAGACAACGAGAATGGGTTTAATCCTGTGTTGCATGGGGAATGATCAGTAGTTTTTTCAGTGGCCGGGCCACGAAATACGGCTGAACCCGAACCTGCTGCACCAATTGAGATTTCCGCACTTCAACGACTTTTCCCAGGGGCAGACCTGCAGGAAAAATTCCATCGGTTCCGGAAGTCACGACTTCGTCTCCCACACGCACGGGGAGACTCTCCATCAGGTATCGGAAATCACATATCCGGCTGTTGTCGCCGGTGATCAGTCCTTCCATGCGATCCCGTTCAATCGAAGCTCCGACACCACCTTGAGCGCTGGTAATCAAGCGGACACGGGAAGCAAACAGGTGTACCGGGGCGATCACCCGGCCCACCAGGTCACCGTTTTCGTTGAGAACGATCATACCGGAACGAACCCCTTGCAGCGTGCCCCGGTCCACCAGAATGGTGTTGAAAGGGAAATTCGGGTCCACCAGAACCAGTTGCGCCGCCAGGAAACGCGGTGTTTCCCGGCGAACCTGTTCACGGAATCCCAACGCATTCAGGCGTTGTCGCAGCAGGTAATTCTCATACTTCACCCGGGAATGCGCTTTTTTCAGTTTCACAAACCGCTGATAGGTGTTGGTTACAAATACATAATGACGCAAGTTACGGGATACAAACGACGAGACTTCCGAAAAAGCCGCCTCCACCGGGGTCACCACAAAACCCACAACGGTCATCAACAATGAGCGGTCGTTCTTCATGACAATCCGGCTGGACATGAGCATCAGGTTCAAAAACAGGACCGCCACGAGAAAAACCACCGCCCGGTTTTCACCCTCTTCACGCTGCATCCGATTCCCTTTGCCCGGTCAGGGCCAATCCGCCGCGTCAGAACGTCTGGCTGACTTTGCTCAGCAGGCCGATATTCTCCAGGATCTTTCCGGCACCCATCACCACTGCGGAAAGAGGATCATCCGCGATAAATACCGGAAGCTGCGTTTCCTCTTTCAAGCGCTTGTCCAGGTTGCGGAGCAAAGAGCCGCCGCCGGACAAGATAATCCCCCGGTCCACAATGTCAGCCGACAATTCCGGCGGGGTTTTCTCCAAGGTATTGCGCACAGCTTCCACGATGGTATGGACCACGTTTTCCAAAGCTTCCCTGATTTCATTGTCGTTAACGGTGATGGTCTTGGGAATACCATGGGAGAGATCACGGCCTTTGATCTCCATTTCCAGGTTTTCATCCAGTGGGTAAGCCGAGCCGATCTGGATCTTTATCTGCTCCGCGGTGCGCTCACCCACCAGCAGATTGTATTTCTTTTTTATGTAATTGATAATGGCCTCATCCATCTCATTGCTGGCCGTGCGGATGGACTTGGATATCACGATCCCGGCCAGGGATATGACCGCCACATCCGTGGTGCCGCCACCGATATCCACGATCATGTTGCCACCGGGTTCCGTTACGGGCAGGTCCGCACCAATGGCCGAAGCCATGGCCTGCTCGATCAAAAAGACTTCACTTGCACGGGCCCTGAGTGCCGCGTCCCGGACTGCCCTGCGTTCCACCTGAGTAATTTCCGAAGGAATACCGATCACGATGCGTGGTTTCAGAAACTGACTGCCTGTTCGGATCTTTTTGATAAAGTACTCCAGCATTTTTTCCGCGATTTCAAAATCCGCGATCACGCCATCCTTCATGGGACGGATGGCCACAATATGCTGCGGGGTTTTCCCCATCATGTCCTTGGCCTGGCTTCCCACGGCATGGATCTTACCGGTGTTGCGGTCTACAGCCACAATTGAGGGTTCCCGGGACACAATGCCCCGGCCCTTCACGTAAACAAGCGTATTTGCGGTTCCGAGATCTATGGCCAGGTCCGAACCAAAGTAATTATAGAAACTGGCAAAAATTCCCATTTAGATGGCTCCTGAGGTTTGTCACAATAGTAGCGATAAGCAACGGTTCTGACACTATATTCCTTCTTCGAAAATAGTCACTTGCCGGGTTACCACGGTTTCGGTTTCCGAGGGCGAAACCAGGCGAAATTCAATGGTTTTCACTCCGATATTGCGATAAGTCATTGTATGGATGAATTTACCGTCCATATCGATTTTGACCGGTTCCGAGTTAATGAAAAGCTGAGAGTTGCTCTCCGCCTCTCCCTTGATCAACACGATATTGCCCCCTACAGTTAACGAAGTGATGGTCAGCTGGGGAGGACGGGTAACACTTTTCTGCCCCAACAGAGATCCTTCCAATCGAACATGCCCCACTGGAGTTGGGACACCCTCCATTTTATTCCGTCGGGAAAGCGCGGACACGTCCCAGAACAAATCTGCATATTCCTGGAAGACCATCAACTCCACGTTCAACTGGTTGCCGGGAATGAAACGTTCCATGAGGATCCTTTCACGCAGAATGGAGGGGAAAATGCGGAACATGTATCCGTCAGCGCCATCCACACGTTGCCAGGTGAAACGCACCACCGAATCGTTGGGTTCCCGCAAAGGAATGACCACCCGCCTGGGTTTGGGATTCTGCGGAGGCGGCAACAGTTCGTCCCTGCGGGAACGAGTCCCACGGTAACGGCTGAAACGAACGTGTTCAGGAACGGGAATCGTTTCACTATCCGTTTTCAAACTTCCCCCGCCCGAGTATGTCCACAGCACGACGTCATCCTCGGACACTTTGAGACGGCCTCTCTGAGGCAGCAACAAAGAAATCGGAGCATCGCCGGCCCAGACTTCAACCCGTTCATCAGGCGAAGTCAATATCCAGTCGAATTCTCCAGTACGCAACAACAACCGCCTGTGGGGGGAACCGACCCGGATGGAAGATCCCGGATGGGCCACGAAAACCGCGCCGGAACAGATAAACTCGAAAGCGGTCTGAGGATCGGCGAACAACTCGAAATTCTGCGGCCAGTCGAGTCTGGATAAATCTGCCGGCTGAGACATCTCTGTGTCCAGGTAAACTTTTCCCCGCTGAGGCGCAATTCGGGTCAATTGAAAAGCAGAAAAAGCGGGCAAATCAACGGCTTTGGTTTTCCCGGTCTGGTTAAGCCAAAGAAGGGCTCCGGCGGCCAGCACCAGCACGGCGACGGCAAACCCGATGCGTATGGTCCTCATTTTTATATGGTACCAAACTCCGGATAAAAAGGCAACGAATGGCTTGATATCAGTGAAGATCGCCCTTGCCGCCGTTTCCCGGCGAATGATGCCTGAAAAGCCGCCCCCAGTTCCCCCGCAGACAGCGCTCATCCAGGCATTTCTCCAGGCGAAGCAGGAATTCCTGCCTGGCAATGGTCCGGGCTCCGAAACTCCGCAGGTACGGGGTTTCCACCTGACAATCGATCATTCGAAAACCCATGATTTCCAGCCAGCGCACCAAATGGATGAATCCGAAACGGGAAGCGTAAGGATGAACCGAAAACATCGACTCTCCGAAAAAGCAGCTCCCCAGGGAAAGCCCGTAAATCCCGGCAACCAGCTTGTTTTCCCGCCATACTTCCATGGAGTGAGCATATCCCTCATGGTGCAAATGCAAAAATGCGTTTTCAACCCTGGCAGTGATCCAGGTTCCGAAACCGTCGGCTCGTGGTTGAGCGCAGCCGGCAATCACGCGTTCAAACGCTTGATCCATGGTTAAATCAAAAGGTGTTTTGCGCAATACCCGGTTCATGCGCCGTGAGACGTGCAATTCCCGGGGAAACAACACCATGCGGGGATTGGGAGACCACCATAACGGTGGATCACCCTGGGAAAACCAGGGAAAAATCCCCTTAGCGTAGGCGGTGAGGATGCGCTGAGCCGAAAGATCTCCTCCCACGGCCAGGAGTCCTCCGGGAGAAGCCAGATGGGGAGGGGGGAATGAAATTTCCCGGCTCAGCCTGAAGACAGGCATCCGCAGTTTCACTCCCTGCCGGAAGGAGACGCAATGATACTTACCTTCACGTCATCGCCATCCAGTTCAGCTCGTGCGCGGCCGCCCCGTGACAACCGCCCGAACAGGGCTTCGTTTACGAAAAACGGTTTCAGTTTCTGGTCAATCAGGCGCGCCACTTCCCGGGCTCCGAACAGTTTCGAATATCCATGCCGGGCCAGCCAGCGCACACAATCGTCACTGACTTCAAGATGGATGCGGCGGCGGCGGAGCTGGCTGCGAAACTCATCGATATTCTTGAGTACAATCCGTTCCACTACTTCCTGATTCAAACGCTCAAAAAGAACAGTGGCATCCAGACGATTGCGAAACTCGGGAGTAAAATGAACGGAAACCGCTTTGTGCACCGATTGCCCTGATACCACGCGGTCACCAAAACCGATTTGAGTTCGATCCAGATTTCGTGCCCCGACATTGGAGGTCATAATCAGAATGATATTGCGAAAATCCGCCGGTTTACCGGCATTGTCCGTCAGCGTGGCGTGATCCATGATCTGCAGCAGAGTGTTGTAGATGTCGGCATGGGCCTTTTCAATCTCGTCCAACAACAATACGGCATGGGGTGACCGGCGAATCGCATCCGTCAGCAAACCGCCCTCTTCATATCCCACATAACCCGGGGGCGCGCCGATCAACCTGGCCACCGTATGCTTTTCCTGGTATTCGCTCATATCAAAACGCAATAACTGGACCCCCAGGGCTTCGGCCAGGCGCCGGGCCAGTTCGGTTTTCCCTACGCCGGTAGGTCCCGCGAACAACATCGAAGCCACTGGTTTCTCCGCTTCCCGGAAACCGGCACGTGCCCGTTTCACCGCCTCCACGACCGCAGCCACCGCCTGATCCTGACCAAACACGGACCGGCGCAAAGTTGCTTCCAGAAACTCAAGACGACGGGTTTCCGTGATGGACACGGTGCGCTCGGGAATCCGAGCCATGGCGGCCACCACAGCCTCCACGTCCTTGCGGACAATCCGGGTGCGCGCGCGTGAACGCTGGAAATTGGCCATTCGTACCCGGGCTCCGGCTTCGTCCATGACGTCTATCGCCTTGTCCGGCAACCTGCGATCATTGATATACTGGTGGGACAATTCCACTGCCGCTTCCAGAGAAGCCATGGTGTAGATCACACCGTGGTGGTCCTGATACCGGTCTTTCAGTCCCGTCAGAATATCCATGGTTTCCGCCGTCGAGGGTTCAGGCACATCGATCTTCTGGAAACGGCGCGAAAGCGCCCGGTCTTTATCGAAATGCTTGCGGTACTCCTCATGGGTGGTGCATCCGATACAACGCAGCTTCCCGGTCATCAGGGCGGGCTTGAGCAGGTTGGCCGCATCCATAGACCCTCCGGAAACAGCCCCCGCGCCCACCAGGGTGTGGATTTCATCGATAAAAAGCAGGGCGCCTTCGATCTCCATCAACTCCGCCAAACATTTCTTGAAACGATCCTCAAAATCGCCCCTGTAACGGGTCCCCGCCAGTATTCCTCCCATATCAAGAGAAAAAATCCGTGCATGCTTCAACGGTCCGGGCACTTTGCCCGCAGCAATCCGCATTGCCAGTCCTTCGGTCACCGCTGTTTTTCCAACCCCACTGTCCCCCACATGCAGGGGATTGTTCTTGCGCCTGCGGCTGAGCACCTGAAGGGTCCGTTCAATAATCTCTTCACGCCCGATTACGGGATCCAGTTTGCCGTCGACCGCACGCTGGGTCAAATCCACGGCGAACTGTTCCAGAAACCGCTCTTTCTTTCCCCGCGTTTCAGGACGGCTGTCCGGTCCCACTTCGTCCTCCACCTCACCAATTCTGGGTTCGGGTTCCGACTCGCTTCCACCACCGGCCAGAAATGTCAGCACTGACAGACGCGTAATCCCCTGGCGCTGAAGAAAGAATACGGTATAGGAATCTTCCTCCATAAAAAACGCGGCAAAAACATCCCCCAGCTCCAATTCCGATTTCTGGGCGGAAGCCACGTGCAGGATGGCATTTTCCATCACATTCTGGAATCCTTCGGATTGACCGGGGTCGCCTTCTTGCAGGCGGGGTATGCGGGGTGAATCCAAAAACTCCTGCAGTGACCGCTGCAATCCGTCTACATTCCCGCCGGAGTTTTCAATAATTGCCTGGCCTTCCTCAAAAAAAAGGGAGGCGTACAGCACATGTTCCGGAGTCATGTATTCATGATGCCGGGTGCGTGCTTCGTTGAAAGCGGCGCTGAGGACGGCGGTAAGTGATTGACTGATTTTCATAGATAATCCATGGCAAATTAACAGCGACTACGCCGGCTCGCAAGTGCAGCGCAAAGGAAACTGCTGTTTGCGGGCACGCCGGCGGACTTCACCGGCCTTGGTACGGGCCACATCCGGAATGTAGGTTCCGCAGACCCCATGTCCCTGGCGATGCACATCCAGCATGATACGCGTGGCTTCGGCTGCAGGCTTGTGAAATACGGATATCAGCACATCTACAACGAAATCCATGCTAGTGTAGTCGTCGTTGTGCAACACCACCCGATACATTCGCGGTGGACGCACATCCTGCTGGATGCGGGCTTGCGGTGAAGCGACCTCCGGACCGGGTGTCGACCCTTCAGAAGACATGGATATTTCTCTTCTCGTATAACCGGCAGTCAACGCCCATAACGAGCGATTGCTGCCGCAATTGTACCGGTTGAATTATATCACCGCCCGATGCTTGTGTCAAAAGGACTCTGCTTGACTTGCCATACTGATTCTGACACCATGAATCGCCATGAAAGGTTGGCGAGGCAGAATTTTAACCGTAGACCTCGGCTCGGGGAAAACCCCAGTAATCACACCATCTGCGCGTGATTATGCGGAACGGATCGGCGGCCGCGGCCTGGCTGGGTCGCTTCTGTTTCCAGAGGTGACCCGCCACTGGCGAGATCCGGAACTGCCCCTGATCTTTATGACCGGGCCCTTGGTGGATACGCTGTCGCCGACTCCCGGCCGCATGACCATCATGTCCCGCTCCCCTCTGACCGGCACCATTTGTGACGCTTCCGTGGGCGGCGGTTTCGGCGTCCAACTCAAGCGGGCCGGTTGGGACGGCATTCTGGTTACCGGGCGGTCGCCCCGGTTGTGCGCAATAGAAATCCACAACAACGAGGTCCAAATCCAGGCCGTCGAGGATGCGGCCGGTTTGTCGCCAAATCAAATCCGGTCCCGCACGGGAGGCGGCGGATCCATCGCCGCTGTCGGGCGGGCCGCGGAAAACGGTGTCCGCTTCGCCGGAATCATTGTAGACGAACATTACTTTGCCGGGCGAGGCGGCCTGGGGTACTTGATGGCTTCACGCAACCTCAAATATATCCGGGTGCTGGGTGAAACAGCCACACCGGTTCACGACTTCGGAGAACTGAAAGCGGCCCGTCGTGATATTCTGCGACTCAGCGCCGCTTCGCCGATACTCCAGGGTGAATTGGGACTTCATATATTTGGAACCGCGGCCCTATACGATCTTGTGCACCAGCGACGCATGATGCCCACCGCCAATTTTCGTCTTACCCGCTTCCCAGGCGCGGAACAATTGAATGCTCCAGCCCTGCACAAACGCTACCGGCCAAAAAGTTCAGGTTGCGCGGGATGTCATATCCGTTGTAAAAAGTCGGATTCGCAGGGCCGCAGCCTGCCGGAGTTCGAAACCCTTTCACATTTCACGGCCCTGTTGGAGAATCACGACTTGGAAGCTGTCATGGCAGCCAACCAGATCTGCGGCGAGGCGGGAATGGATACCATCGAAGCCGGCGCCACCCTGGCATGTCATTTTGAAATCCTCGGACGTTCACCTGAACCAGACGAAATCCTGAACCTGCTCCAGGCAATGGCAAACGGCACACGACCCGATCTGGCCGGGGGCGCCCGGCGTCTCGCTGCAGCAGCCGGACGCCCGGAAACCGCCATGACGGTCAAGGGCCAGTCCCTTCCGGCTTACGATCCCCGCGGCGCCTACGGAATGGCTCTGGCCTATGCGGTTTCAACCCGGGGAGGTTGTCATCTGAGGGCCTACCCCATCAGTCATGAGATCCTGCGCAAACCCGTAGCCACGGATCGGTTTTCGTTCACCGGCAAGGCGCGTATGGTCAAAATCGCCGAAGATCAGAATGCGGTGGTCGACTCGCTGACTGCCTGCAAATTCATGTTCTTCGCCGTTTCTCTGGAAGAGTATTCCCGGGCCCTTACCGCAGTCACTGGATTGGAAAGCAGCGCGCATGAGTTGCAGTCCGCCGGAGAACGCATCGTAAATCAGGAAAGAGAAATGAACCGTGCCAACGGATTCAGCGACGATGACGACGACTTACCGGCGCGCTTTTTTAAGGAACCGGGAAGTTCCGGCAATGGCATAATCGTCCCGCCTCTGGATCGTACCGCCTTTCTCGCGGCGCGGGCGATCTACTACCGCATCCGGGAGAACCGCCCCCTAGGAAAGATGGATGAAAACACTGCTTGACACTTACAGCCGCAAGCTGGAAGAAAGGGGGCTGGCCCGCCGTGAAGACATTTTCTTTGCCGCACTGGAAGCCGACGTAACATGGAACCGCCCCGATCCGGAACGGGAACTGGAGAAGATTTTTTCCGGTATGTCCGTCACAACCCTTTTGAGCGCGCGCCCCGCCGAACCTTACCGCACCATGTTGAATTCCCTGGTTCATTCCCAGCCCCATCCCCTGCAGGCCAGGGATACGGAAACCCGCACTTTCCTGCACGACATTCCCGTGGCCCCGGCCGCGGATGCAGATACCCTGTTGCCGTTCCTGAGGCGGCGCAAAGGCGTGATCGCCCCGGGCCCCCGATTGGTGACCACGGGAACAGTCACCCCGGAACAGGCCTTCATCGCATTCAGTTCCATGATCCATGCATGCTTTGTACTGTACTGCCTGGATTACTTGGATCGTCGACGTGCAACCGCGGTTTCCCTTCAAGAAGAGCGGGAATTCGAGAGCTTCATGGAGCAATTACCACCGCCGCCAACATTGGGATCACCCCTGATCGAGGGCCCCTTTGCCGACGAAAGAGCCGTCATCGCAGCGGTTGCGGAAGCCGGCAAACGCACAGTAGCCGCGGGACTGGTGGATTCCTATTTCGGCAACGTCTCTTGCCGCCACAATGACAGAATCTACATCAGCCAGACAGGCAGTTCATTGGAAGCGTTGGAAAATGCGATTGACGCATGCCCCATGGATCTCTCATCCTGTACCGGCATTACCGCCTCCAGTGAACTGCCCGC
>JAFGNX010000102.1 GCA_016926835.1 Candidatus Aminicenantota bacterium
GTCATTTCATCCAGCAGGTTTTCGGTGCCGCCGCGCTGCGTCTGCCCCCGTGGTTCGAGCGGATTTATACGGCCCAGACCTGCTGGGATGCGGTTATGGCCGCCTCCATGCGTGCTTTCCTGGCTTCCAGGCCCGGCAAAGGCAAAAAGGGAGTGATTATTGCCGGGTCGGCCCACGTGGCATACGGCCTGGGCATTCCATTCCGTTACCGCCTGGGCAAACGCCGCGCCCGCCTCCTGACCATTGTGCCGGTGCGCGTGAAAACGGGGGATGAGGGAGCGGAGGAACACCCCATGCTGAAGATGATGGCCAAAAACATGCCTCCCGTGGGTGTGTTCAGCGCCGGCATCGCTGACTACGTGCTGGGCCTGCCCGCGGAAGAAGAGGGTCTGCCGTCATTGGACGTGTCCGGCCACGAGGATGACGGCGTGTTCGTGGTGGACAAGGTAGGGGAGGAAAGCCTGCCGCATCAACTGGGATTGCGCAAGGGTGACCGTGTGCTTGCCGTGGATGGACAAGCCGTCACCTCGCAGGCGGAACTGCGGCTGTTGCTGGGCATGGAACGGGAAACGCCGCCCCACGTGCGCCTGGAACGCGTCCCGCAGCCTGCCGCCGAAGAAGGGAAATAAGCGGTATTGTGGTAAACAGCGGTTTGAAAACCCGTTCTGAGAGCGCTACAAACAGATCAGGAGAGGTTCCATGAAACAAAACGCGAGATTGTTGATGTGCGCCGCCCTGGCGGCGGTTCTGCTGATACCCGCCGTAACTTTTGGCATAAGCGGACCGGACGAAGACACAAAAAAGCTGGAAAAACGTTTCGACGACCTGCGTCACCGCCTGGACGTGTTGGAAAAAACCATTGACGATGTGCTCTGGTTTCACCGCCTGGGAGACATCGCCTTCGTGGACAAGGTGCGCCACGTGGGCCCGCCGCGCTGGAAAGTGAAGAATCCCAAGGCAATGGGCGCCAAAAACCCGGTCAAATTCTATTCCTACGTTTTTATTCCCCGAAACGTCGATTACAAAAAGAAATCCCCCCTCATGGTGTTTCCCCACGGCGGGGTGCACAGCAACTTCAGCACCTACTACACCCACATCGTGCGCGAACTGATCGCCCAGGGCTACGTGGTGGTGGCGCCGGAGTACCGCGGTAGCACCGGCTACGGTCGCGGCATGTACGAGAGTATCGACTACGGCGGCCTGGAAACCGAAGACACCCACGCAGCCCGTGAATACATGCTGGAAAACTACGACTTCCTCGACAGGGACCGGATTGGAATCTTCGGCTGGAGCCACGGCGGCCTGATCACCCTGATGAACATCTTCGATCATCCTGATGATTACAAGGTCGCATTTGCCGGCGTGCCGGTGAGCGACCTGATCGCGCGCATGGGCTACGCCACCGACGCCTATCGCGAGCTTTACTCTGCCGAGTACCACATCGGAAAAACCGCACGCGAGGATATCCAGGAATACCGCCGCCGTTCACCCGCCTGGAACGCCCATAAGTTCAAGGGTACGCCCCTGCTGGTGCACACCAACACCAACGACGACGACGTCTACGTGCTGGAGGTCGAGCATCTGATCAAGTCCCTGAAGGCCACGGGCAAAAAATTCGATTACAAAGTATTCCAGGACGCCCCGGGCGGACACAGCTTCGACCGCCTGGATACGCGCATGGCCAAAGAGATCCGCCTCAAGATATACACCCACCTGGCCCACCACCTCAAACCGCCCCGGCCCTTTAAAAACCTGGCCGACCTGATGCGTGCCGCTTACCCCGGCTCTCCCTGATGCTCAAATGGTGAGATTATGACGCTTGTCCATTTTGCTAGCGAAGATCTTTGACTTTGAGGCAATTATTTGCAAAATTCAGGGATTTTTATTGACCCATAGGCCGTTGTGTGCTAATTTGGGGAATTGATTCGCTGGGAGGATGCATGAGCAGTGAACGCAGGTTGCTGGACCTTGCCAACCAGAAGGAAGCCGCCAAACTGGGCGGCGGCGAGGCGAAAATCGAGAAGCAGCATGCCAAGGGCAAGTATACCGCCCGTGAGCGCATCGACAAGATCCTCGATGAAGGCAGTTTTGAAGAGTTCGACCTCTTTGTCACCCACCGTTGCCACAATTTCGGCATGGAAAAAAACAAGCCCCTCACCGACGGTGTAATCACGGGATACGGCACCATTCAGGGACGCCTGGTGTACATCTTTTCACAGGATTTCACCGTGTTCGGCGGCTCGCTTTCCAAGGCCTATGCAGAAAAGATCGTCAAGATCATGGAGATGGCCGCGCGCATGGGCGCGCCCGTGATCGGACTGAACGATTCCGGCGGCGCCCGCATCCAGGAAGGCGTGGACGCCCTGGCCGGATACGCGGATATCTTTCTGCGCAACGTGCTGTACTCGGGCGTGATTCCCCAGATCTCCATGATCCTGGGGCCCTGTGCCGGCGGCGCGGTCTATTCCCCGGCCATCACCGACTTCGTCATGATGGTGGACCAGACCTCTTACATGTTCCTCACCGGTCCCAAGGTGGTCAAGCAGGTAACCCAGGAAGATGTCACTGTAGACCAACTGGGTGGGGCGGGGGTGCATTCGACCCGCAGCGGCATCGCCCATTGCGTTTATCCCGATGAAGACGCGGCTTTCGAGAACCTGAAACGCCTGTTTGCTTTCCTGCCCCAGAACAACCGCGAACTGCCGCCGGTTGTGGAGTGCGGCGATCCCATCGACCGCGTGGACGAGTCACTCAACTACCTGGTGCCGGAAAACCCCAACAAGCCCTACGATATGAAAGAGATCGTCCAGGCGGTGCTGGATGAACGCGATTTTTTTGAACTGCAGCCGGATTACGCCAAAAACATCATCACCGGTTTCGGCCGACTTAACGGCGCCACCGTGGGCGTTGTGGCCAATCAACCGGCCTTTCTGGCCGGAGTTCTGGACAACAACGCCTCCATGAAAGCCGCACGTTTCGTGCGTTTCTGCGACGCCTTCAACATTCCCCTGGTGGTGTTCGAGGATGTGCCCGGATTCATGCCCGGCACCGCCCAGGAGTACAACGGCATTATCAAGAACGGCGCCAAATTGCTGTACGCTTTCGCCGAGGCCACGGTCCCCAAGATCACCGTGGTGGTGCGCAAGGCCTACGGCGGCGCATACTGTGTAATGAATTCCAAGCACATGCGCGCCGACGTCAACCTGGCCTGGCCCACCGCTGAAATCGCGGTCATGGGACCGGACGGCGCGGTGGAGATCATTTACAACCGCCAGATCCAGGAGGCTGAAGACAAGGCCGCAAAAACCGCCGAACTGAAGGAAAGTTACCGCGACCACTTCGCCAATCCCTTTAACGCTGCCGGTAAGGGGTATATCGACGATGTGATTGTGCCGGCCAATACCCGGCGCAAGCTGATCAAGGCACTGAAGATGCTGTCGGGCAAACGGGACGTCAATCCCGTTAAAAAGCACGGCAACATTCCGCTGTAGGCGGGGGAGAAAACACCGGTGAGTATGACGGAAGCGTTGGTGATAACGGGGCTTGGGGTCGGGGTTGTCTTTTCGGGCCTGATCCTGACCAGCCTGTTGATTTCTTCGTTCACGTTTTTTCCCAATATGGTCCAGCGGTTCAAAACCCCCAGGCAATCCCAGGCCGTCCCGGTGGAAAAGACCGCCATATCCCCGACCGCGGATGCGGAAACGGCCGCGGTGATCGCCGTGTTGCTGGAAGTGGAGTACCGCCTTAGCCTTCCCCTGCTGGAGGGACGTTTCACTTTCCGAAAATGATTCCGTTGTCGATGTGCGGGCAAGCGGTTCGAAGCCGGGTTAAATCCGTTGACCGGCCCGCAGAATACCGAGGAGGCAAAATCTGATGCGCAAATACAAACTGGCCATAAGCGGCAGGGAGTTCGAGGCCGAGATCCTTGAAATCACCACCGAAACCGCGCGGGTCGTGGTTGACGGACAGGAGTACACGGTGGAGCTGAAGGAATTGGGCCGCAAGCCCATCAGCATGGCGCCAGCCCCAACGCCCGCTTCTCAGCCGCCCGCGGCATCAAAGTCCCAGCGCACCACCGCGCCGGCAGCTCCCAGGAGCGACGGCGACTCTCAATCGGTTAAAGCCCCGCTACCGGGGTTGATTGTGGATATCATGGTCAACGAAAACGACGCGGTTAAAGCGGGACAGAATCTGTTGCTCATGGAAGCCATGAAAATGGAAAACCAGATCCCGGCTCCCTATGACGGCACGGTGAAACGCATCCATGTCAAAAAGGGCGACAGTGTATCCGAAGGCGATGTGCTGATTGAGATCAGCCGCCCGCCCATGACCACCCTGTGAGGCTCGGAATGAAACGTTTCTTGGTTATCGTGTTCTTCCTGGCTTCGGCCGCGGGCCTGTCTGCCGCCGGGGACCTGCAGCTTGAATTTAACCGTGATGGCTATATCAAGGTGTACCGCGGCGCTGAATCCGGCGTGGCAACGGGAAATCACGGCACTTTGCTGGACAGGGATGGCCGGATTGTGGCTGCTTTTCACGTGATCGCCGTTGATGACGCGGAAAGCATCGCCAGGGTTGATTTTCCCCCGGGAGCGGATCGAAACGAAGTGATGCCCCAAGTGGAAACGGCCCGGCTTGAGGGACTCCCCGTGCGTTTTTCGCCAGAGGAATCCCAATTCTATTTCCGCATTCTGAATCGCGGAAAGAAAAGCGGTGCCAGTGCCGGTATGAAAGGAGAGATCTACGTCGGGAACACTCTGGCGGGAATTTTCCGGGTTGTGGGAGTGGAAGAAGATTACGCGGTGGCAATGGTGACCAATACCGCGGCCAACGTGGACTTCCGCCATGCCGATTCAGGAAAATTCCAGGGTTATGTCGAACAGGTGATCGGCGGCACCGGTTTCGTGCACCTGACCCTGAAAAACGCCGTCATGTTGTTGATCGGTCTGTTTTTTATCTACCTGGGTGTAGCCAAGGATTACGAGCCCCTGCTGCTGGTGCCCATCGGTTTCGGCATCCTTATCGGCAATATCCCCCTGCCCCTGCAGTTGTTCAACAGCATATCGGTGTACATGATCGACCCCCAGACCCACCAATACGTCTTCAACACAACTACCAACAGCGTGATGGGCTTGATCTATTTCGGGGTGCGTTCCGGCCTTTTTCCGCCCCTGATTTTCCTGGGAATCGGCGCCATGACCGATTTTTCCGCCCTTTTGTCCAATCCCCGCGCCGTGCTGCTGGGCGCGGCGGCGCAGATGGGCATTTTCATTACTTTCATCAGCGCCCTGAAACTCGGCTTCTCGCCGGCAAACGCCGCAGCCATCGGCATTATCGGCGGGGCCGATGGGCCCACTGCCATTTTCCTGTCTTCCAAACTGGCGCCTTCCCTGATCGGGCCCATTGCCATCGCGGCTTATTCCTACATGGCCATGGTACCCATTATCCAGCCGCCCATTATGAAGTTGCTGACTTCCAAAAAAGAGCGGCTGATCCGCATGCAACCCGGACGCAAAGTCAAAAAGATCGAGAAGATCCTTTTTCCCGTGGTTGGGGTGATCGTCACCACCCTGGTGGCTCCCGGCGCCATCCCGCTGCTGGGCATGCTCTTTTTCGGCAATCTGCTCAAGGAATCCGGCGTGACCACACGCCTGGCCAAAACCGCCTCCAACTCCCTGATCGATATCGCCACCATCCTGCTGGGCCTGGCCGTGGGCGCGTCCACCAGCGCCGAGGTGTTCTTGAATAACAAGTCCATCCTCATTTTCGTACTGGGGGTGATCTCTTTCGGCGTGGCCACTGCCTGCGGCCTGCTTTTTGCCAAATTGATGAACCTGGTATCCAAACGCAAGATCAACCCCCTGATCGGCGCCGCCGGTGTTTCCGCCGTGCCCGATTCGGCGCGGGTGGTGCATAATCTCGGGCGGGAAGAAGATCCCGACAACTACCTGTTGCAACATGCCATGGGGCCGAATGTGGCCGGAGTGATCGGCTCCGCCATTGCCGCGGGCGTTTTCCTGGGAATATTCTGATAGGAGAAAGAACATGAGTCGAATCGTAGCCGCCATTCCGAATGTGTGTGAAGGCCGGGACGAAACCTTTATTTCCCGGTTAACGGAAAAACTGAAGGGCGTGGAGGGAATCATCCTGCTCGATGTGTCCATGGACCAGACGCGCAATCGTACGGTACTGGCCCTGACCGGATCGCGAACCGCCCTGTTTGAAGCGGGAATGCTCTTGTACGAGGAGTCGCTCAAACACATCGATATGCGGCGGCACGAGGGGGAGTACCCCCGAATCGGAGCCGTGGATGTGTTCCCTTTTGTTCCCCTCAAAGATGTTTCCATCCAGGATACAGTGGAAATGGCGGAGGAATTCGCCGCGCGGGTCGCCGACACGTTCCGCATCCCCGTCTACCTTTACGGCGAAGCCGCCCGGATTCCCAACCGCCGGCTGGTGGAAAACATCCGCGATATCGAGTACGAAGGCCTGGAAGCCCGCCTTAAAGATCCCGCCTGGAAACCGGATTTCGGGCCCGACGAATTCAAGCCGGATTCAGGCGCCACCATTATCGGCGCCCGCTATCCCCTGGTCAGTTTCAAGATCTTTCTCGATACCCGTGACCCGGGCGTGGCCGAATCCATCGCCCGCTCCGTTGCCTTTACCCATGGCGGCCTGCGCCACGTGCGTGCCAACGCGGGACGCACACGGGAAGATCAGAAAATGCAGTTGACGATGTCCATTGCCAATTACCGCGAAACCCCGATGTACAAGGTGATTGAACTGGCTCGCCTGGAAGCGAGGCGTTTCGGGGTAGGGGTGTTATCGATCGAGATGATCGGCCTGATCCCGGAACGGGCGCTGCTGGAATCGGCTATGTACTACATGAACATCAACGGATTTTCCCTGGACCGGCTGGTGGAAAAAAACATCATGGCCCATTTGAACGAAAAGGTCTATTTCATGGACTGATTGCGCCGGGGGAGGCCTGAATTGACATTGGTGGATGACCCCCCTATAATTACGTTTACGCCAAAATTCCGCTGAGGAGAGTTCGATGAGCAGTGATTTCAAACCCTATGTTTCCGCAGATCAGAACCTGAAAGAGTTTACGCTGCGGGCGTTGTTGATCGGCCTCGTGCTGGCTGTTATCCTGGGTGCGGCAAACGCCTATCTGGGGTTGAAGGCCGGCATGACCATTGCCGCAACCTATCCCGCGGCCGTATTGGGTATGGCCTTGTTGCGTCTTTTTCGCGACAGCAACATATTGGAAGAGAACCTGACCCGAACCGTTGGTTCGATTGGTGAATCCGTGGCCGCGGGCGCGATCTTTACCCTGCCCGCTTTTCTGATCGCCGGCGTCTGGTCTGATGATTTCTTCGGCAGTTTTGCCGGATACTGGAAATCAACGGTGATCATGCTGGTGGGCGGCATCGCCGGCATCCTTTTTGTCACTTTGTTGCGGCGTGTCATGGTGGAGGATCCGGAACTTCCCTTCCCCGAGTCCCTGGCCGCCAGTGAAATTCATAAGGCCGGTCGCAGCGGCGCCACCGGCGCCAAATACCTGTTCTACGCCATGGGTATCGGCGGCGCCATTGAGTTTTTCAAAAACTTCGCCATTCTCAAGGGATTGTGGCAGAACTTTGTGGAATTCTCCGCCAAGATGATCCCCTCCACCGGGTTGAACAACTACGGTCTCTCCTACAAGGGCGTGAATACCGGCGGTGGTTTCCTCTTGAAATCCCCTTCGCTGAGCCCGGCGTTCATGGGAGTCGGCTACATTATCGGACCGAAACTGGCGGCGCTGAACTTTGCCGGCGGATTGTTGGCCTGGGGGTTGTTCGTACCCATCCTGTTGCTGGTGCTGGCGCCGCAATTCGCCCCTTTTATCGGCAGCAAGATCATGCTGGGGGGCAATGAAATCGTTCTGACTTGGGACTTTATCGCTGACAACATCATTTTTCCCTCCATCGTGAAACCCATTGCCATCGGCGGCATGCTCATGAGCGCGGCCTATACGTTGTGGAACATGCGCAAGAGCCTGGCGGCAGGCATCGGCCGCTCCATAGACGATGTGCGCAAAGCGGCTACAGCCGGTGAAACCACCAAGCGCACGGACAAGGATATCAATATCAAGTTCGTGTTCATGGGCCTGCTGGCCATTTCGGTGGTTACTTTCGTGGTGTACTGGTGGTTCATGTCTTTCACCTCAGAGAACCTGGTGCCCGCGCTGGTTGCCGCTTTGGTGATGATGATCGCCGGCTTCTTTTTTGCCGCCGTATCCGGGTACCTGGTGGGCCTGATCGGTTCTTCCAACAACCCGATTTCCGGTTTGACCATATCCACCCTGGTGGTGGCCGCCATCCTGATGGTACTGCTCGGGGCGAAAGGCACCAGCGGTGTCATCGTTGTACTAGCCGTGGCCGGTGTCATCTGCGTTTCCGCGGCCGTGGCGGGCGAAATGCTCCAGGACCTGAAAGTGGGACACCTGCTTGGCGGTACACCGTGGAAAATGCAGGTCGGCGACTTTATCGGCGTGATCATCTCGGCCCTGGTCATGTGGATTCCTTTGTTTATCCTGAATGCCGGTGACCTGAAAACCGCGGCCCTGGAAGGGTACAAGGGTGGTTTCGGCGGAGCCGTGCTGGCAGCTCCCCAGGCGGGACTCATGGCCCAGTTGTCCAAGGGGATCGTGGGTGGTGAAATGGTCTGGCCGCTGATTATCGTGGGCATTGTCATGGCCATCGGCTTCATCCTGGTCAAGGTCAAGAGTCCGATGCTGGTGTGCGTGGGTATGTACCTGTCATTCGGCACCGTTGCCGCCATTTTCGTGGGCGGAATATTTCGCTGGGTGGTGGACATGCTGATCGCCCGGCGCAAGTTGAATGAGAACCAGAAATCGCGGGTGGACAACCGCGGCGTATTGCTGGCTGCGGGACTGATCGCGGGTGAGGCGTTAATGGGGCTGTTGTTCGCCTTCTTCGCCTTCATGGAGTGGCAGGTGCCCAAATTGTGGCGCGATTCCCCCTTCTTCCTGAGCGTGATCGTCATGGTTGCCCTGGGATACCTGTTGGTGAAACTGCCGCTCAACAACGCGGGTGATCCGGACGAACCGGCCGCCCCGAGCGTTTCCTGATTGCGATTGATACAAAGCGAATAGACCGGTGACAACACCCGGCGCCGGGGAGAAACACTCCCCGGCGCCGGTTTCAATCTTTACATGAAAAAGCCATGATCATTAAGGCACAACCACCTCGCAGACCAACCGGCATCGATGCCGCTTGGATTCCGCAACGGACATTGGATTGGAAGGAAAACGAAGATGGGAGTGTATTTCTGCTCAAAGAGAAATTCCGCAATCACTTCATGAAATGGCTGGTTCAAAAAGCCGGCAAAAACCAGTTTTTCCGCATTCATCTGGATCGATTCGGCACACGGGCCTGGAAACTGGCGGATGGATCTCGCAGCATCAGGGAGATCGCTGAAGCCATGCAGACGGAGTTCGGCGATGAACTTAGTCAGGCTCCAGAACGCGTAAACATCTTTTTTGGTCAACTGGCCGGCAGCCGTTTTGTGGTTTTTCAACGTCCCGATATGAACGGCAATGTCGGATAATTTTTGATTTTTCTCCTGGTTTAATGTAACATAATACTTGGATGGCGGAATAGCCGCCGAATCCCCATCGACAGGGAAATTAATGAATCGGATCCAGGAGAGAATCATGCCCCAAAAAACACGCAGTCCAAACCCGAGATGGCAGGAATTATGGCAGAACTTCCCGCAAATACACGCCGTTCTCGCCGGCAGTGATCAACTTGAAACCGCCCGCAATCGCATGATGGCGCATCTGGACCAGGTGCGTGAATCCATTCTGGATTCCCGGGAAAAATATCCGGACTGGGACTTCCTGGTCCGCCGCGATGCCCGTAGGGTTCTGCGGGCCATGTTTTCATCGCGAAATGAACACATCACGGGAAATTCGCCGCTGAAGCACTTGTGGATAGCGGCCCGGGAGGGAGAAGCTGAGGTGGAAGATGACTTTATCACGGAATTCACACATCTTTTTCGCGCCCTTCAGGGAGAAGCGGGAATCTATCCCGGCGACTTGATCCGCGGTCTGGAGGAAGTTGATTTCGACAACCTCCACGGCCGTGAAGCCGCCCGGCGCCGTTCGGACCTGCTCGATGGCATGGGAGACCGCATGGACGAAATCCTGGCTCGTTATCCCCATGGACTCCTGCCTGAAGTGGAGGCCCGGCGCCGCAGGAACCGCGAGCGTGTTCTGGACGCGTTCGGGGGCAGCGCAGAAGACTGGCAAAATACCCAATGGCATTATCGCCACGTGATTCGGGACCGGGATGGACTGGAATGCATGCGCAAAGTGGTTAGAATATCTCCCGAACAGGTGGATGCCATCGGTAAGGCCATCGACAACGGCATCCCGTTTGGTGTGACTCCACACTATCTTCACCTCATGGACCAGACGCCCGGCAGGCGTGATCTAGCGGTCCGGCGCCAGGTTTTTCCTCCCGCCAACTACGTGGAGGCTGTTTTATCGCATATGAACGACCGGGATCTGGCCTTTGATTTTATGCGTGAACACGACACATCTCCCGAAGCCCATATCACGCGTCGTTACGTGAAAGTGGCCATTCTGAAACCCTATGACACCTGCCCGCAGATCTGCGTTTACTGTCAACGGAATTGGGAAATCACCAGTCCGTTCGCGGAAAACGCCGAGGTTTCTCAACAGGATCTGGACCGCGCCGTGGCGTGGGTGGAATCCCATTCCCACATCATGGACCTGCTGATCACCGGGGGAGATCCCCTGATCATGTCCAATGCCAAGTTGAAATCCCTGCTGGACCGTCTGGCGGCCATACCCCACCTCAAAACCATCCGTATCGCCTCGCGTTTCCCCGTTACCTTGCCGCAACGAATCGATGACTCACTGGCGGACCTGTTGGCTTCCTACCACGAGCCGGGCCGCCGCATCGTCTACTTTGTCACCCATATCCAGCATCCTTACGAGATCTGTCGGGAGACACTGGATGCCGTTACTAGGCTGCGGGACCGGGGGATCGCTGTGTACAACCAGCAAGTGTTTACCTTCGCCAACTCCCGCCGTTTCGAATCCACGGCGTTGCGCATGGCTTTGCGAATCATCGGTATTGATCCCTATTATGTGTTCAATATGAAAGGCAAATCAGAGATGGAGGACTATGCCGTTCCCCTGGCCCGCCTGCTGCAGGAGCGCAAAGAGGAAGCGCGCCTGCTTCCAGGCATCTATCGCACGGACGAACCGGTGTTCAATGTGCCGTTTTTGGGCAAGAACCACGTGCGGGCCAATCAGGATCATGAACTGATTTCAATCATGCCCGAAGGCCGCCGCGTATACGCGTTTCATCCCTGGGAACGCAATATCCGCCGCACGCGTTCCTACATTTACCGGGACGTCTCCATCGCCGCCTACCTGCGCAACCTGGAAGAATTGGGAGAGCCCGTGTCCGAGTACAGGACCATATGGTATTATTATTAATCCGCATACGACTGGGGACGGTGCTTGTAAACGTGTAAATACGGATTTTTGGATAACGGAAAAAAAAGGCCAGTGGCGAGAGGCCAAGGGCAAAGGAAAACGAGGGAACAGGCCTACGGGAGGGGTTACACCCGCCCGTACATTCTCAACTCCCCAACTGGTTATCCTCTCCAACTCTTTAACTTTCCAATTCTTCAACTTTTTTTACTTCTTTCCTTTTCAACTTATCAACTCTTTAACTTTCCAACTTTCTTAATTGAAACCAACCGGGGTACTCGCGCATCTATGCAAGTGAAAACCCCCCATGAAATCAGGGCCGGAGCATGGCCCGGGAGTAGACAATGAGGCGGATGATTTTAATCCTCTTGCTGGTCTTGTTCAGTTTCTGGCAACTGGCGGCCGCGTTTCCCGAGAATGGTCCGGAATCTTCCGAGAAACTCAAGCACATGTTGGACAACGTATCCAACGCCATTGTCAAGGTGGTCGCCGAAGCAGGGAAAGTCTACGTGGGCACCGGAATCGCGTTGGGACCGGACTTGGTGTTGACAAGCGCTTTGCTGGTACGAAATCCCGCGGCCCGCTTGGTTGTGGTGCGCATGGACGAAAGCCGTTTTCCCGCCCGCTTGAAGGGCCGGGATCCAAGGACGGCCCTGGCCTTGCTGCAACTCGACTCCCCCGTATTGACTCCCATACCCAGAGCAGATTCTGTGGAAGTTGGTGATTGGATCGCGCTGGTCGGCGCATTTTACGATCGTTTCCCGGCAGTGCAACAGGGAGTGGTCAGCAGTGTTTCCAGTGATGCCGTTATCCTCAATGTTGCGGCTGTTCCCGGTTCTGCCGGCGGGGCGGTACTGAACACCGATGGCCGGCTGGTGGCGGTGATGCGCGGCCGGTTTGGATATGGTAGTACACCCGATATCCGCATAGAAAGTGAATCCGGGGACCTGACTTTTCTGGGGCGTAAGTTCCACAGCAATGACCTCAGTTATGCGATTCCCGTAGTCCGTCTCAGCGAATTGGCGGACAAGTTGAAGCGGTTCGGCCATGTGCCGCGGGCATGGGCGGGGCTGAGGCTGAAAACCGAAGGCAAGGACCGCGCTTTGCGGATCGCCGGCGTCCAACCCGGGTCTCCGGCGGAACGTGCGGGTCTGCTGCTTCATGATCGCATCCTGGCCATCAACGGTCGGGACGTGGTCACGGTGGGTGATGTGATGCGTACCCTGCGGGGCCTTGCCCCTGGAGATACGCTTCGCCTGGATGTTGAGCGTGACAATTTGCGCAAGGGCATTCTCCTGACCCTGGAGGAAGGTCCACAAAATAATGCCGGGATTGCGGGTTCCGATGTGGATCTTGATGCGGACGTGTTTAGTGACTTCAGCGACAACCTGCCCGTTTTCCGGCGGTTCCTGTTGCAAGCCGGCAAGGATGCATCGCTTTTGCCCGGGGATTTTCGGGAACGCGTGCGCGAAATGGCGGTTTCCGTCCATCACCGCAGCCTTGAGCCGATACGGCGCAGGTTGCGCCGCCTGGCCTGGCAGGCGGATTTAGTGGAAAATCGCATGGAAACAATCAAATCCGTTAACCTGGAGCGCATGCAGGCCGAGCTGAAGGAACTGGAACAGCAGACACAAGAATCATTGAAAGCCAGGCAGCTGCAATTGGAAGAGGATCGCCGCAATCTGACTGCCGATCTCCGGCGTATGCGGAAACGCATCGAAGTCCTGAAAAAAGCAGAAAAAAAGTAGAACCGTAGAAGATCTAGGGAGTGCTGTAGGGGGTTTCCTTGGAGAACTCGTAGAAGGTAGAACGTGGAAAGCAGAAAAAAGCATTGAGTCTCCTGTTTCCCGTCCCCTTTTTTTATCATTTCCGTGTATTCTGTATGATCCGTGGTTTGTATTTCTTCCCGGTTAGTGGGCGACCGGCCGGTCGCAACGCCTGCATTTCTTTAAAAAAAATCAGCTCCAACTCCCTGACTTCCTGCCTCTTGTCACCTGTCATTTTCTTTTCAACTCTTCAACTTTGATAATCCAAAAATCCGTATTTACAAGTTTACAAGCACCGTCCCCAGTGCCAGTTTGTGCTACAA
>JAFGNX010000103.1 GCA_016926835.1 Candidatus Aminicenantota bacterium
AGAGATCATCGGCGTGGGCCGCGACATCACCGAGCGCAAGCAGGCTGAAGAGGCGCTGCGCCTTAGTGAAGAATGTTACCGGCTGCTGGCCGAGAACACGCTCGATGTCATCTGGATAATGACGATGGATGCGCGCTTTACTTACGTCAATCCGGCAATCGAGACGATGTTCGGCTTCCGTCCCGACGAATGGATCGGAAGCGGGTTGTGGGAGCATTGCGATGAGTTGCATTTCGCTGAGATGAAAGCCCTGATCGAACGGGAGACCGCCAAGGGCCCCGACCATCCGGGAGTGATTTTTGAGACGCAGATGCTTCGGCGCGACGGCAGCACTATTGCCGTCGAGATTCACGGTCGGATTATCTTCGACAACCAGGGCAAACCGGTTTCCCTGCAAGGCGTGACGCGTGACATCACCGAGCGCAAACAGGCGCAGGAAGAGATCCTCAAAGCGAAAAAAAGCCTGGAAGTCAAGGTGACGGAGAAAACCAGGGAGTTGCGGGAAAGGGTGGCCGAACTGGAAAGGTTCCACGACGCCACCATTGAACGCGAATTCCGCGTCAAAGATCTGCGGGATGAGATCGAGCGCCTGAAAAACAAAAAATAGAAGTATGGAACGCGTGATGAACAAACCGGGCGTCCTTTTTCGGTATTCGGCCTGAAATGGAAAATAACGACTGAACAGATCAGCCGGGTCGAGAAAAGCAGACGGAGCGGCAGACCCGGGCAATGTGGTTTTTTTTAATGGACAAACAGGACTGCTGAGGGTATTAATAACATTGTGTCAAACAGACCCGTCGGCAACAGTGCCGGTTACCGCACACCAGGATGCACGGTTGACGTTTTCATCGGACAACAAAGTAAGCGAGCCGTACCCCGGAAAAATCGTGGTTGTATTCGACAGGAAAAAGAGAAATGAAGGTTGAATCCGGAGAAATCGATGGTAAAAGATGAGAAGTTCAAGAACCTGAATCGGAAAGCTGAAGGTCGATTAAAAAAACTGAAAAAGAAACAGAAAGACTCAATGATAGACACGGAAGAACTTCTCCATGAATCGCAGGTGCACCAGATTAATCTGGAAATGCGGAAAGAGGAATTGCGCGACCGGCAACTGGACTACCTGGCCGGCATCATTGAAACAAGCCCCGTGTGCATTATCCATGTGGATGCAGCAGGCCGGATCCAATTTGCAAATCCGAAAGCGGAAGAGGTGCTGCGCCTCAGCAAAAGCGAAATCAGCAACCGTGAATATAACGACCCTCAATGGCAAATCACTGACTTTGACGGCCATCCTTTTCCGGACGAAGAACTTCCCTTCGTACAGGTGCGAAAATCGCTGCGTCCGGTGTTTGATATCCGGCATGCCATCAGACATCTAGACGGCTCATCCACTTTCCTCTCCATCAACGCCGCCCCGCTGTTTGACCAGGACAAGGCATTCAACGGCATGGTCGCCACTATCGAGGACGTCACGCAAATACACCTGGCCCGGCGGGAACTGCGCCGTAAAGCAAGCGAAGTGGAGCAGCTTTCCGAAATATCGATTCCGCTTGTTCTGATCAGCAGGAATTTCGAAATACTTCGGGCGAACAACGCTTTCTGCCGGACTTTCCAGGTGAGAAAGGATGATATTGTCGGCAAAATGTGTCATGAAATCTGGCAGGGCCCCAGGTGCAAAACCGACAATTGCCTGTTGAAGTTGGCTCTCGCCGCGAAAGAACCGGATTCATATGAAGTTCAAAGAGAGCTTCCAGACAAAACCAGAATGGATATCCTGGTGCAGGCCAAACCATATCGAGACGAAGCTGGAAACATCACCGGCATCGTGGAAACATTTACGGACATTTCAAAAGAAAAGCAATCCACCGAACAGATTGAAACCATATGGAACGTTTCCCACGACCTGCTGTGCGTGGCGGATTACCACAATGCGACTTTTATCAAAGTAAATCCCGCTTTCCAGACCATACTGGGATACAGTGAAGCGGAACTGCTTTCAAGGCCGTTTCTGGACTTCGTGCATCCTGATGACGTTCAACCCACGATCGGCGTCATTGAGAAAAAGCTGAAGCAGGGTGAAACCGTAATCGATTTCACCAACCGCTATCGCGCCAGAGACGGCGGCTACAGGCATCTGCAATGGATTTCCCGGCCGATCCCGGAGAGGGGAGAGACCTACGCCATCGCCCGGGATATTACGGAACAGAAAAAGCAGGCGGAGGAATTGCAGCTGAAAACCGAAGAAATCGATACCATGAACGAAGAGCTGCAATCCCAGAATGAAGAATTAAGTGAATTCCTGGAACAGATCAAGGAAAGCGAAGAAACCTACCGCAACCTGTTCCAGAATGCCCAGGTCGGCCTGTTCAGAACGAGAATCAAGGACGGCAAGATACTGGAAAGCAACGAACAAATGGCCGAAATGTTCGGCTACGACAGTAGAGAAAAATTTGTGTCCGAGTACAGAACCGTCGGCAATTACGTTGACGCCGGCACCCGCGAAAAAATGTTGGAACAGATCAGAGAAAACGGACACATCCACAACTTTGAGGCGCGCTTCTACCGCAGGGACCGCTCTGTTTTCTGGGCACGGTATTCGGCCCGGCTTTACCCGGACAAAGGCTGGATCGAAGGCGTGGCGGAAGACATCACCGAGTACAAACAGGCGGAAATCTCATTGCAGAAAGAGAAGGATTGGTCGGAAAGTATCATTGAAAACGCTCCCAACATCGTTGTCGGGCTGGGTGAAAAATCAGAGATCAAAGTCTTTAACAAATATGCCGAAAAACTGACCGGCTACAAAGCGGAAGAAGTCATCGGCAAAGAATGGATAGAGCTTTTTATTCCCGAAGAACAAAGAATGGCGATCAACCGGGTATGGGATGAGATCGTAAAAAACAAACTGATCGACCATCAATTCGAGAACGAGATTCTCACCCGATCCGGGGAAAAACGCCTGATCGAGTGGAGCAACACGATTCTCAGTGATGACGGAGATTTCCGCATGATTCTTTCTCTAGGCGAAGACATCACCGAGCGCAGGCAAGCCCGGGAACAATTGCGCCGGAGCGAAGAAAAGTTCAAATCGGTGTTTGAATCCTCCAACGCGGGTAAGTCGATCACCCTCCTTACCGGTGAAATCAATGTAAACAAGGCGTTCTGTGACATGTTGGGATATTCTCCGGCGGAATTGCAGAACAAGAAATGGCAGGATATCACCCCTCCGGATGAGGTAGAATCAACTGAGAAACTGATCGAATCATTGCTGAAAGGCGAAATGGATTCCACCCGCTTCGAGAAAAGATACATCCACAGGAACGGTTCCATTGTCTGGGCGGATGTCAGTGTGGCCATCGTCCGGGACGCCGAAGGGGAACCGCTTTATTTTCTGACGACCGTTGTCGACATCACCGAGCGCAAGCGGGCGGAAGAGCGGCTGCGCGAAAGTGAAAGGCAATATGCTATCCTGACGGAAAGCGCCTTCGAGCTGGTGGAATTGACATCGATTCAGAATATCTATGAATACGCCGCCGGAAAGCTTCGTGAACTGATGCAAGGTATGGGTATTGTTGGCATTGTGGAATATGATACAGGGTCAAACCTCTGGAAAATGAAACACATTGAAGGTGTTGATGAGAAATATGTGGAACTGAGTAAAATTTTCGGATTTGATATCAGGAAGATGGAAGGCGAGATCAGCACCAAATATTATGAAAAAATCTTGAGTGGTAAATTGGAGGAAATTGAGTTTGATTTTCCGGGACTCTTTAATAATCGGGTTTCCGATAAAATTGGGAAAACAGTAAAAAATATGCTGTCGATCGGCAAAATGTATTGCATCGCTTTTCAGGAGAACGAGAGGATACTGGGCAATATTACATTGGTTACGAAAAAGAATGCCAAGCCGTTGAATTCCAAGCTGATCGAATCGTTTGTCTTGCAGGTAACGAACTTCGTGAAAAGGAAGAAATCAGACGAAGCGCTGCAGGCCAGCGAAACCAAGTTCCGTACATTGATGGACCAGGCTTCGGAAATGCTTTTTCTGCATGATCTGGAAGGAAATCTGGTGGAAGTTAACCAGACCGCCATCAAATCAACCGGATACAGCCGCGCGGAACTGGAACAAATGAACGTTCTGGATATCGATCCCGATGCCCACGACCGCGATGACATGCATACGTTCTGGCTGGCGATGATACCCGATGATCCGCCCGTCACTATCCAAGGCAGACACAAGCGCAAGGACGGTTCCATCTATCCCGCGGAAATCACGCTTTCCAAAATCGCCTATTCCGGAACGCAATATATCCTGGGGCTGGCCCGCGACATCACCCAGCGCAAAGAGGCGGAAAACGCGTTGCGCAAAGTGAAAAACAGCCTGGAAATCCAGGTGAGGGAAAAAACCAAGGAGTTGCGGGAAAGGGTTGCCGAACTGGAACGATTCCACGACGCCACCATTGAACGGGAATTCCGCATCAAGGAACTGCGCAGCGAAATCGATCGGTTGAAAGCAGAGAAAAGCGAGTGAATCGATTTGACCTGGAACGGCATATCCGTCATTGCAACAGATGGTTATGAGAAATGCAGATTAGTCGTAAAAAGAGGAAGCCGGAACCGGCTCAGAATCTTAGAACCTCGGTCGCGGCTGCTTTTTCGGTTGCACAAGAATCGTTACAATGCGTGCATCGGCCGGTACCATGATTGTGAACCAGTATGAGGCCGCTTTTATTCCGGATTCCGGCGTGAACCGGTTGCCGTTATCAACAAATGAGGGAGATAACCCGTGATAAAGAAAACCAGGCGCGCCAGGAACGCCACGGATTTACAATGGAAAGCCGAAGAGACCCTGCGCGCTACGCTGCTCTCTATCGGCGATGCCGTGATTTCGACCGATATGAAAGGTCTTGTCGCAGTCATGAATCCGGTGGCGGAATCACTGACCGGCTGGAGCCGGAAGAAGGCGGTCGGACAGCCCTTGGAGACCGTCTTCCGGATCATCAACGCACACACCCGTCAACCGGTGGAAAGCCCGGTCGCCAAAGTTCTGAAAAGCGGTAAAATCACCGGACTGGCCAACCACACCCTGCTGATTAAAAGGAACGGACAGGAAATCCCGATTGCCGACAGCGGAGCGCCCATCCGCAATGAAGCCGGCGATACCACCGGCGTGGTACTGGTATTCCGCGACCAGACCAGAGAAAACGCGGCCCGAAAAACACTGGAAGAAAGAGATACACGATTCCAGAAAGTACTTGGAGTTGTCCCGGATATGATTTCCATTCACAGCCCTGAAATGGATATTCTTTACAGCAATTGGCAGGGCTATGCCGCGGTTCCGGACAACAGGCGGATTCTGCATACGAAATGTCATAAGACGTACCGGAACTTGGATGACACATGCCCCGACTGTCTCGCAATATCCGTTCTGGAAACCCGCAAACCCTTTCATAAAGAGACCCGGCTGCTGGACGGCAAATGGCTTGATATCCGTGTCATTCCAATCCTTGATAAAGACGGCGATGTTGAAATGTTCGTGGAATGGGTACGTGACATCACGGACAGCAAGCAGTCAGAAGAAGAACTGAAATCCAATTATGCCATGCTGCAAATCGCCGGTGAGACCGCTCGCTTCGGCGGCTGGGACGTTGACCTGGAGAAATACATTTCCCATTGGTCGGATACGGTGGCGGATATTCATGAAGTGCCGCACGGATACGCGCCGCCTGTCGAGGAAGGCATCAATTTCTACGCGCCCGAATGGCGGGATAAGATCACACAGGTCTTTACCGCCTGCGCCGAAAAAGGCATCCCTTATGATGAAGAAATGGAGATCATCACTTCAAAAGGAAAACGCGTCCGGGTGCGAACCATCGGCAGGGCGGTGAAAGATGAAAACGGCAGGATCACTAAAGTGCAGGGCTCGTTTCAGGATATCACAGAACGAAAACAAGCTGAAGAAGCCTTGCGGGAAAGTGAGGACAGATTCAAGAAGTTGGCATCTTTTACTTTTGAAGGCATTGTTATTCACCGGAATGCACTTGTCATTGATGTTAATCAAAGCACGGTCAAACTGCTGGGCTACGAAAGAAAGGAAATGGTCGGAATGAATTTATTCAAACTGATTCATCCCGATTTTCATGCGTCAGTGAAGGATAATCTACAAAAACAAGTTGCAACGCCCTATCAAATACTTGTCATACGAAAAGACGGCTCCACATTTTATGCCGAAATCGAAGCCAGGGATATAGCTTATAATGATGAATTTTTCAGGGTGGCATGCATAAGAGACATCACCCAGCGCAAACAGGCGGAAGAGCAACTGAAAGAGAGCGAAGAGCGTTTCAGAGCGTTGCATAACGCGTCTTTTGGCGGCATTGCCATTCACGATAAAGGGTTGATTCTAGATTGTAATCAGGGACTTTCAGAAATAACGGGATACTCTCTGGACGAACTGATCGGAATGGATGGTTTATTGCTTATCGCGCCGGAAACAAGGGATCTGGTTATGAACAATATTCTGGCGGGATACGAGAAGCCTTATGAAGCCGTTGGCTTGCGCAAAAACGGGGAATCATATCCGATAAGGTTGGAGGCAAGAAACATCCCGTATAAAGGAAAAACCGTCAGAACCGTCGAATTCAGAGATTTAACCGAGAGCAAGCGGACACAAGAAGCATTAAAACGAATTGAGTGGATGCTGAGCAAACAACCGGCGGCATTAGAAAGTGATTATGTCCAGCCGTATGGCGATCTTTCGCAACTGAACACAGGCGGGTTGATTCTGGATTCAGTGGGGAAAGACGTACTCAAAAACATCGCGAGCGACTTTTTAAGGTTGCTTGAATCATCATCAGCCGTATATGAAAAAAACGGTGATTACGCGCTTGGAATCTTTGCCTCCGGCTGGTGCCGTTTCATGGATCAGGCTTCCCGCGAATTGTGCGGAACCGACGACAACAAAGAGGCAATGGCTTGCGGCAAATGGCTCTGTCACGATTGTTGTTGGAAAGAAGCGTCACTGCCGGCGATGGAATCCGGCCGCCCCGTCGATATCGAATGCCAGGGGGGGATTCATCTCTACGCCTCGCCGATCTTTGCCGGTGATGAAGTGATCGGAGCTGTCAACTTCGGCTACGGTGATCCGCCGCGGGATAAACAGAAACTGGAGGAACTGGCCGAGAAATACAGGGTGCCCCTGGATGTGTTGACAAAAAAGGCGGAAGCATACGAGTCGCGACCGGCTTATATTATTGAAACCGCCAAAGAAAGACTGCAGGCTTCGGTCCACCTGATCGGTGAAATCGTCAGCCGCAGAATCATGGAAAAGAAAATTCTGACTCTGAACGAACGGCTTGAACAGAATATTGCAGAGAAAACCCGGGAACTGCGGGCAAGAATCAGAGAGCTTGAACGTTTTCACGACGCAACAATTCAACGCGAATTCCGCGTCAAAGAACTGCGTGATGAGATCGAGCGCCTGAAGAAAGGTGAAGGAAAGACTTAGTGGCTCTGAAACGAGGAAAAAAATGTGTCATTTTTGAATCAGAACTTGACAAGATTCCATATTTACCGAAAATTCGCCCGCGAATGAGGGAATCGCACAGCGAGCACTGAAAAATGGGAACACAGGGTTTTCCTCTTCGGGATTTGGCTACGGCTGGCGAATTAAAAAAAAAAGCGCAAAGCGTTGGAATTCTATTGGAAAGGGAGAACATCATGATCGAGGAAGCTGTTTATAAGCAATATTTCGAAGCCCTAGTGTCGGGTGACCGGAGTCGATGTGCGGGAACGGTCTCCCAACTGATTGATAGAAACATTACAACGGAAACCATTTATACGGATCTTTTTCAGAAGTCTCTTTACCGGATCGGCGAATTGTGGGAGCAAAGCCGGGTTTCCGTTGCTGTCGAGCATCTGGCCACGGCCATTACTGAGCAGCTTTTGTCTCAAACCTACCCCCGCCTACTGGCCGACCGGCGGCCAAACAACCGTCGGGCCGTCATATCGTGTTCGGTCAATGAATATCACCAAGTGGGCGCCCGCATGGTCTCCGACATTATGGAAAGTCGCGGATGGGATGTCTGGTTTTTGGGCGCGAATACGCCGGTTACTGATCTGCTGGAGATGATCCAGGAAAAAAAACCCGACGTTGTGGGCCTTTCGATCAGCATCTACTTCAATATGGCGCCGCTCGTCAGAACGATTGATGCCGTCCGCACGAATTTTTCGGATCTTGATATCATTGTGGGTGGTCAGGCGTTTCGCTGGGGCGGCGCGGAACTGATCAAACCGTTTTCCGGAACCCATGTCATTTCAAATTCGGCTGAATGGATCAAAACGCTTGGATCAGAGGCGTATTGATGACCGACTCGCAACGAGCCGCATTGATTCAGCGCTATGTTGATGAGTATGCAGCGTTGCTTTTTTTGCGCCTGGACTCCCAGGGTATGGTTGTTGACGCCAACCGCTTTACACGCAAACGAATCGGCAATGATTGGAGGCGGAAAACCTATCGCACCATTTTCCTGTTCAGCGATAAGGGGCCTGATCCGGCCGAACTCAGAAAAGATCCGGATCGGGTACACCTGGTGCACATGGCTACAAATGCCGGGCTTCCTGAAACATTTCGGGTTCAGTTTTTTGCCGAGGCCGATGAAACCCTGGTGTTCGGCAGTATCGACGCAGAAGAAACGATGCGTCTGCGCAAGGAAATGACTGACCTGAACAACCGATTGAACGCGCTGACACGGGAACTTCAAAAGAAAAATCACCAACTCGAGGAATTGAATCGATTAAAAAACCAGTTTTTGGGCATGGCGGCACACGACCTGAGAAAACCTGTCGGCGCCATTCTCAGTTATACGGAATTCCTGCTGGATGAAACCGAAGCCGTTCTTGACAGGGAACATCTCGGTTTTCTCAAAACCATCCACGGCTCCACCGCCTTCATGCAGGGGATTATCGACGATTTCCTTGACATATCCATGATTGAATCCGGCCGTTTTGAGCTGCGCCTTTCACTGACAGACATGCGGAAGGTTATTGAGAGGTCGGCGGCCCTGAACCTGCGGATCGGCCAAAAAAAAGGCGTAACAATCGAGATCATTTGCAACCAAAGTGTCCCATTGGTAATGATGGACGCTTTAAAGATCGAACAGGTCCTCAACAACCTGGTCTCCAACGCCATCGAGCATTCCCCCGAGGATGCCGTCGTCGAAGTCCGCCTTTCCACGGATGAAGCACATGTTGTCGTGAGCGTCCGGGACTCCGGGCCGGGCATCGCTCCCGAAGAACGTGAAACCCTTTTCAAACCCTTTGTTCGAGGCGTATCCGTGAAATCCGCGGGTTCAAAAAGCACCGGCCTGGGGCTGGCCATTTCAAAAAAAATCGTTGAGAGTCACAGTGGCCGGATATGGACAGAAGATAATCCGGGCGGTGGGGCGGTATTTGGTTTCCGCGTCCCGTTTAATACAGAGAAAGGAGGAGCAACAAAATGACAAAAAATGAATTGATTGTGGAGGCCTCCAGCCTCTTGCCTCCCGCGGACCGTTGGGTAAAGGAATTCTCGGAAAAACGGGAGGCCATGGCCGCCGAAGTCAACCGCATCCTCTCCACCCGGCCGGACCTGAAGAAACTGGTGGGAGCGGATGGACAAGCCATGAGCGAGGACAACAACCGCAACTTTTCCTTATTCATGGAATCCCTGATGGGTCACTTTCAAGCCGAGGTTCTCGTGGACACGGTTCTCTGGGTCTTTCGCGCCTACCGGGCCCACGACTTTCAAACCGTTTACTGGCCGGCCAATCTGAACGCGTGGATGGAAACATTGAAACAAAGCGTTTCCCCGGAAGCGTTCCGTGAAATCAGCCCGTTTTACGCCTGGTTGATCATACATATTCCCGATTTCGTTAACATCACCGATGATATCGTGAACAAACGCAATCCTGAAATCGAGAGAGGCCGTTGAATTGAAGGGTGAAAGCATGAAAAAACAGATGGAGATTCTTGTGGTCGATGACGACCCGAACATTCGTTTGGCAACCGTCAGGTTGTTTGGCAAGGCGGGTTATGCTGTGGCCGAGGCCGCAAACGGAACGGATGCTCTCCGCCTGATCCACGAGATACATCCGGATCTGGTGTTGCTGGATATTGTGCTGCCCGATGCCGATGGGATGGAACTGGCCGAAATGATCAAATCAAGCCCACAGACAGATGAGTCTTTCGTGATCCTGATCTCCTCAAAAAAAGTTTCGACCAGAGACCGGGTCCATGGACTTACGATCGGCGCGGACGGATACTTAACCCGGCCCATATCCAATCGGGATCTCCTGGCTCACGTGGATGCCTTTTTTCGCATCAAGGCGATGGAGAAGGCCCTCCGGGAGGATAAGGAAAATTTGCGCATCACCCTGGAAGCCATCAGTGACGCGGTAGTGACCGCGGACCATGCGGGCAGGATCGTGACCTTGAACCCCGCGGCCGAAAAGCTGTGCGGGTGGACCCGGGAGCAAGCCCATGGCATGCCTTTTGCCGAGATTTTCCAACTCCTGGATGAAACAACCCTGCAAGACCGGGAAGATCTGGCGCGCCAGGTGCTGCAGGAGGGCAAAATCCTGCAAATGACCCGGCCCACACTGCTGGTATCAAAAACGGGGAAAAAGATCCCGGTGACCAACAGCGGAGCGCCCATACGATCAACAACCGGCGCCGTTGTCGGGATCGTGCTGGTATTTCAGGATGTGACCATGCAGCGTCAAAAAGAAAAAGAGATCCTTCAACTGAATGATGAACTTGAACAGAAAGTGGCGGAGAAAACCAGGGAGTTGCGGGAAAGGGTTGCCGAACTGGAAAGGTACCACGACGCAACAATTCAACGCGAATTCCGCGTCAAGGATTTGCGTGACGAGATCAAGCGCCTGAAAAACAAAGACAATAAGTGAGGAATCGGGTTGCGGGGTTGGCTGTTTCAAGGTGACTGCTTCCCAATCACGCCGGAAAAGAGGCGGAAGCACCAGCATGAAATCTTATGGCAGGGCACGGTTTCTTTACAGCGCCTGGGGACGGACTACAACAGTACAACTCTATCAGGATGCCCCAACCTGTTAAAGAAGGGTCAAGTCTACGATTGACCTTTCTTTGATATATTTCTGAAATGTATCATGAATCGGCCGATCCTTATTAAATTCCCAGGATCCTGAAAACCAGGTCCATAGGAAATCAAAAGAGAAACCTGAATAGTCGAAAACGCCCCATTCCGGATTCACAGAAACAGGCAGAAAACATTGAAAATGGAATTCTCAAAATAAGTCAAACGTAGACTTGCCCCCTTTTTTTCACATGAGCCATCTCCTCTCTTTGCCCAACTTGCCTACCAGGGAACGCCCGGATTCTGTAGCACTATCCAGCGACCGCCATCCAACTCATAGACATTAAAGGGGCTGGCCGGATCACGGCTGGTGACATTGTATCCGTAGACATAACTACCGTTATGTTTGACTTCGATATCGTAGCGGACCCGGCAGTTCTCTAGATAAATCCGCCCCTGCTCATATGTTGCGGTCCGGTCAATGGTGGAGTCGTAAATCTCCATGGTGGCCGGGCCTCTCCACACCCTGGGGTCCACTAGGTTCGAACGCCGCACCACCATATGGACATTTCCCCAGCAACAGGGCCATACCCGCTCAAGCTTGGAATTCACCAGACGCAGGGAGGAGTCTGCATTCACCATATTCCAGGTGCGGTCGGCGTAATAGACGCCTTCGTCGTTGTCCGGATCGCCCATATTCTGTAGTATGCAGGTGATGAAATTCGGGCCGTTATGGGTCACCGACCACCCTGCGCAAAAACCGTCAGCGGCGTCCCGCACGGTGACGTGAGTGCCGTTGGAGAGGCTGATGTCGCGGCTGTAGATATGGGAATCCCGGACCTGGACAGTAGTGCCGGGCCACATATCATTCATGTCCCAATCGCTCCATTGCCTGCGCTCCGGCAGGGTCACCTCGGAAATCCCCGGCGGAGGAAAGATTTCGAACCAGACACAGTGGGCCTGATTGACGGTTACGGAAGCACCGCTGGTGGTGTTCTGAAACGTCAAAGTCACCGTGGAGTAGTTTTCCGCGTTCAGTGATGCGGATCCCCAGATAGAACACCAGGGATCCCCAACATGATTATCATAGGTCACCATGGAGCCGTCCTCGTATTCCCAGTTCACCCAAAAAGTATTGGCTGAAAAACAATACGTGTTCTCCAACTCCAGGAACCCTCCCGACTTGATGCGCAATCGGCATTGCTGGTGCTCAGTCTGGTCCCAAAGTACAAGACAATCGCGTATCACCAGGTGGCCAAATATTTCGATGTCCCTACGGGTATGCGGTCGAATCCAGAGGATGTGGTTATCAAACACACGTTGTCCTCCGGCGGCCACTGTGAATGTTTCGTCAAGCACCATTTCCTCGCGACTGTCCCCGTCCTGGGGCCTCATACCACCGGTTGCGGCGTCATATACCGGCATATCCGCTTCGCTGCCGTCCACCCAGCCGAAAATCTGATCGCCCTCGTAACGGCTGCGATCCTGGGTGCCGGCCTCCCCGTTGTCGTTATTCCCTCCGGAATTCGGATCAGGCCCTTCGTTGCCGCCACCTTGGCATCCCCACAAAAAAAACAGCAGAACAATCCCCGCAACCACTCTGCTTAGCATAATCCCTCCCAACTGGTAGGAAACCCTATTTCCCCATGAACTGATTTTAGGGTCGTGAGTTTGCAATTTCAAGAATTTTTAAGCAAATTTCCGGGAAACAAGACTGGGGTCATTGAAGACTGGGGTCAAGTCTTGAAATAATACTTTTTTTTTGTTTCTTCAATCATTTGA
This sequence comes from Candidatus Aminicenantota bacterium, assembly GCA_016926835.1. GTDB lineage: Bacteria > Acidobacteriota > Aminicenantia > UBA2199 > UBA2199 > UBA876. The sequence goes on from JAFGNX010000103.1 coordinate 12,869, forward strand.
TCTTAATTTTATTAAAAATGAATCGCGGTCCTTATCAGTCCAGGATATCCTCTTCTGCTCATTCGTCCGGGAAGTGATATGGTAAACTGATCCAAGAAATTCAATTCTCTACGATCGGGCCATAAATAACCCAAGGCCATTCACCTGGTACAACCAAAATGCGGCTATTCAAGACTTGACCCAGTCCGTATGAAGGCATAGCAGCGCTATGGGTGAAGAGGATGACCGAGCATGACGCAGGCGATGGGCCCGGATCCGTCATTGCAGCAGATCCCCGTGAGAAACGGGGGTTAAAAAGCCGGTGGACGGACTCGAACCGTCGACCTTTTGATTACGAATCAAATGCTCTACCAGCTGAGCTACACCGGCATGGAGGGCGATAT
>JAFGNX010000104.1 GCA_016926835.1 Candidatus Aminicenantota bacterium
CCGGGATACCAACTCCTTCAGGGCTCGTTCCACTTGTTCCGTTCTGTAGCCCAGTTGGCTGGAATCAATTCCCAATGCGGTGAGCATGCCGATAATGCGGCGACATTTTTCGCAACGCCCGCAGGGCCTGACCCGGCCATCTTCTCCTTGCAGGGCCGCGTGACAGGACACCTGTTGCGCGAGCAGCGCGGGATAACGCTGGGCCAGGGTTTTCTGGATTAAAATCTCTGACAGTGGCCGCAAAAGAGAGAACTGCTCCAGCCCCCAGCCCTTGTCCTGAAAATAACGCGTCAAGGCCGCATCGAAAAAGTGGCTTTGATCATACAGGCCGTCATAGTGTGGGATGCCTTGATGCACGGCCCGAATGGTGGTGTCGTATTCATCGCCCACCACAATACGGCCAATCCCCCGCTTGCGCGCCAGGGGCAGCGTGGAGAAGAGAAAAACGGCAACGGTCCATAAACGGATGGGATAATCATCCGCCCGCACCGCGGCGAAGTCCTTGCGGATCCCCGGCATGCGGCGCAGCATCCAGGCAAACACGCGGTCGGAATTTACCCAGACCCGCGCCGTCTGGGGAATTGATGAACGAAAGTATCGATACGCATTTAACGCGGTGAACCAGTGGCGTCCGGATTCGTTTACAAACACGGGGTGAACCTCTTGTTCGAGCTCCCGCAACAGGCCAAAACTCAACAGGCTGTCCTTGCCGCCGCTGGACAACACCAGGTAACTCTCATTGTCTACGATCCACGGCTTGCGTTCTTTTTTGTTTTCCGCTTCCGTAGCGTCCGGGAATTGCAACGCCGCCTGGCTGTACGTTTTGCGCGGCGCGACATCCACCTCATCCCAGGGTGGAATCAGGAACGGGTTCGGCTGCAGGAATTTCTTAACCATGATTTCGCGAGCGGTGTTTTCCGTCATTTGACGCAGAAAGCGAGCGTCTTTGCGATCATAGTTGCCAAAAAAAACCATGGACCGGCAGAAAAGTCCGTAATTCACCGCCACCTGAGCGGCCATCACGGCGGCCATGTTCTGATCAACCGGGTTGGACGGATCAAAAACGGCCTCTTCGAAACGAAAAATCATGGAAGTGGCCTCTGAGTCACCCTTAAAAGCAAAAACTCGGTACTCCGCTTCCAGGCGGTCGGCCCGCAATCGGGGTGGACCGACCTCTAAGCGATCAAAGCAGATCAGCGCGGACAAATCCCCCATTGTTATTTGGCATGGGCCAGAATGATATCCGCCAGCTCACCGGCTCCATCCCGCAACACGTCCATTGCCGGCAGTCCGGTTTGCGACCGAATGGCTCTACATGTAGCCGTTGTTTCAGTGATGGAAAGGTTTTCGTGGTTCACCGTAATCGCCACCACGGGGCGACCGGAAATCACGTCGACTGCCTGGATCTGACGCGGGAGCGGATGAATCGGGTATCCCGGGAAACCATCATAATCTATCCTTGCCGGCGCATGCTGCATCACCACCACATCAGGACGGGCTGCGGCAAGGATTTCAAACCCCCCCGGGTAGGCCGGGTTCATGAGGCTCCCCTGCCCCTCTACCACGATCACGCGTGGGTGTTGCTCCTTCCAGGCCAGGCAAACCGCGTGCTCGATCTCCCCGGACACAAAATCGTTGACCAGGGAGTCCATGATAATGCCGTAGCGCGCGCCCTGCATCCAGGCCGTTTGCCCGGTGCCGATCATCTCAACACTGACTCCTCTTGATTCCAATTCCCGGACCAGCAACCAGGCGGTGGTGCGCTTGCCGACGGCACTGTCTGTCCCGAGTACAGCCACTTTTAGGCTGTCCACCCGTTCGATATCACCGGCAAAAAAGTGCAGACCGGATACCGGGGGCGGTTTGCGTACATCCGTGAGCACCACGGCATGGCGCTGTGCCAGTTCAAAAAGTTCCTGATCCTCGGAAAGAAAATCGTGCAAACCACTGTGAACATGCAATCCCATGCCGATGGCCCGGGCGATATCTTCTCGGTAGCGCAATCCCAAGCGACCGCCGTCCGGAGCCAGGCCCACCACCAGGTGGGTTGCGGATATCCCGTTCTTGTCCGAGATTGCGACAGCGGCTTCCACTGAATCAACCACGGGGATTCCCGAGGCGCTGCCATCCAGAACCTCACCCGCGTCCCGCCCGCTCCATACGGGATCCACTACCGCCATCACCTGGTAGCGGCGCGTAAACCGCACCAGGCCGTGCGCGGTCTTGCCATTGGGAGTATTGAAGGAATCGCGGCAATAGACCACGGCGGGAATGGGTTCCTGTATATTCATGATTTTCTCCCGGTCAGGATGGTGACGTAACGATCACCCGGCAGGGCTTCCTTCTGGTGGGCCTCCACCAGGGCGATCAGCCCGGCGGTGGAAGCGGGCAACACATTTAATCCCTCGCTATCACCGATCAGACGGGAAAAAGAGCGCATGGTTCGATCGGTTGCGTTGGCCGCCCAGCCGTTTGTGGCACGGATCGCCACCAGGGCCGGGTCACCATCAATTGCGCGCCAGTTGATCAGGGGCTCATTGGTTGCCGTTTCATGGATACGCCGCGGTTCCAGGTCTTCACAGGTGGGTTTGTTCCGCAGAAAAGCCTGGATTATGGGGTTCTTGCGGTATGAGGAGCCTGCCACCATGCGCGGCATGCGCGATGTTTTGCCACGCCGGTACAGGCTGAGGAATCCGCGGTACACCCCCGCCAGGGTGGTGCCGTTGGATACAGGGATGGCCACCACAAACGGGGCATCGCGCAACTCATCAAAAATCTCGCGGGCGATCTCTCCGTACGCCTGGAGTTGAATGGGTGTGTTCTCACCCCCGGGGTTGGCATCGTAACAACCGGCTTCTGCGGCAAATGCCCGGGATTGGTCAACAGTGGTTTCGTAATCTCCGGAAACGCGACGAACCTCCACTCCCAGTTCGGAAATCTCACGCAGACGTTTTGTGTGATAGAGCTCCGGCAAAAAGACGATGCATCTCAACCCGGCCAGATGCGCGGCGAAAGCCATAGCGACGCCGTAGTTCCCGCATGTGGCCACGGTGATGGCGTCATAGCCGCGCCGCATGGCATCCATTGCCTGGGCGAACGCGATACGGTCCTTCTGGGTTCCCGTGGGATTCCCGCCTTCAAACTTAAGAAAAACCTGGCGCAACCCTACCCGGCGTTCGATATTGCGTGCCCGCACCATGGAGGTATCTCCCACCTGGGAGTCCACGATGTCTTCATACGCCTCCAGGCGCTCTTCCAGACCCAGCTCAGTATCTGCGGCGACCTCGTGCTGGTCGCTCACTTCGTCGCGAACCTGTTGCAGGTCGCCGTCGGCGCCATCCAGGATCTGCAGGTCCGGACCCTCGCCGTTACTCGTCTCGTTATCTCC
>JAFGNX010000105.1 GCA_016926835.1 Candidatus Aminicenantota bacterium
GCTGGGGCGGGAGGATTCGAACCTCCGAATACCGGCTCCAAAAACCGGTGCCTTACCGCTTGGCCACGCCCCAATCCGCTCCTGGTACTCTTTCCGGGTTACGAAGCGGGACCGAACCAGGCGGACCCCCGGCAAATACCGCGCCAGGGAAGGGCCCGGATCCGGAATGCCGAACACAGCGCCGCCGCTGCCGCTCATGGCCGCGAACCCACACCCGGCCGCGCTGATGGCCTCCTTGGCCGCCCGAACCTCCGGATAATATCCAAACGTTACCGCTTCCAGGTCGTTTTCCAGAACCGCGAGTTGTCCGGTCCTTAAAAAGACCTCTATTTTACTTTCTCCCCGCTCGCTTGTCAAGCGAAACCCGCGGTAGACCCGCGCCGTTGACACTTCCACAGCGGGAATCACCACCACCAGCGGGGACGCAGCTACATCCTCCAGCAGCGTCATCTGATCGCCGATTCCCTCGGCCAGTACCGTGCCGCCGTTCAGGAAAAAAGGCACATCCGCGCCCACTCTGGCGGCGGCCTCGGTTAAGGCCCGCATCCCCACATCCAGACCACAACTGGCCGCGAAAAACAGCAGGCATACCGCAGCGTTACCGCTGCCTCCCCCCAGTCCCGATCCCGGCGGAATGCGTTTTTTCACGCGGACGTGAAAACCGTGAGGCAGGCCGTACTCCAGATCCAGGACTCGATACGCCCGGGAGATGGTGTTTTCACCCCCCCAATCCACACCGGGCCAATCGCCTTCAAGGGAACAGGCCCGCTGCGTTTGCGGTGTCACCCACAGGTCGTCACACAAGTCGATGGTCTGGAACACCGTCCGCAGGAGGTGATACCCGTCACGCGAACGGCGGCCCAGGATTTCCAATCCCAGGTTGATCTTGGCAAAGGATTGCAGGCGTACCGGGGCTCTAGTCTTCACGACTGATCACTTCCTCCAGGTCGGCCGGCTCAAGGGAGTCCAGACTCCGTTGCGAATCGAGGGTGCCGGTGACGCGCCGGCGGCGTAGCACGGTCAAACTCAACCGCGTGGAAGCATCCGAAACCCGTAACACTTCAGGTAAACCGGTATCTGCATCCCGTTCCACCTGAACCCGAAGCCGGGGCTGTTTTGCCAGTGTTTCGGGCACCGCTTTGTTGAAGAGCAGTCGGCGCAGATCCGCAAAACTCAGATGCAATTGCCACATGCGCCGGATCAGTTCGGAAAAATCTCCGCGCCAATAGCGCTTGCGGCCACGATTCACCAGAGTCGCGCGATCATTTTCCATGTAGAGGTCCATGACCACCCGGTTCAGGGGATTGAGAAACAGTATGCGCGCACGCCACCCGTCCACATCCAGCACCAGGCGCCCTTTTTGGCGTTCCTTTGCGGTTTCGGCCAGAAACCGCATCACGACGGAATCATGCCCCTCCTGGCCGGGAGGAGCCAGTTGCGGCGCCTTGTAGCGGCGTCCACAACCCGCAAGGATCAAGACCATCGCCAGCCATAGAGCCGCACCCGGCCCAAGACACCGCTTAACCATGGTTCCGGCGGGCCCGCAACTGGAAAATGAACTGTTGCAGCAACAGTCGAGCCGCTTCCTCTCCCCCGGTTTTGGACTCGAAATCCATGCGGTAGATTAGATCCAGAATCCGCCCCAGGCGGTTGTCTGAAAAACGGCGTACCGTTTGGATGAATCGATCGAGGAAAAACGACGGCTGCTGCAGAATTTTCCCGATTTCGGCCGCAGAGCGGTGCTGGCGCAACAGGAATCGGGCGGTAAAGATCCTGTTGTAATAGGTCACCAGGGTACCGATCACCATAGCGGGTTTGACACCATTGGCAAAAAGATAACGCAACACCTTCAGGTAGGCGACGGCATCTTCCTGCTCCACGGCGTCGGTCAAGTCCCAGATGGAATGGGGATCCACGCCGGTAATCATGTGGTCCACATCCTGGATATCGATCACGCCTTCATCGCGCGCCCAGGTCTCAAACTGGTTGATCCATTGCATGGACGACACGAAGCGTTCCCCCAGGATCTCCTGCAGCCGCTCCAGGGCACCATCGGTGATGCGCACATTCCGCTCTTTCAGGCGGTTGCGGATAAAAGCCGACACGTCGCTGTCCCGAACACGGTCCAGGTCCACCACCCCGGTCGAGGGAGAATCCAGGTGTTTGAAAAGGGTCGCCAATTTGCCTTTGCGCAATTGTTTGTAATCATCCGGAGTCAGTGCCAGCGAAATGTAGAGAATGATGAGCGAATGAGAGGAGGGTTTTTTCAGGTATCGCTGCAACAGTTCCTGGTCGGCCTTTGCAAGCGATATGCGGCGCGGATCCCGGATCGTGGCCACAATCACTTTGCGTGACTGGATAAAAAAACTGGCGGTCTGGGCCTCTTCCACCACGTCGTCCCAGCCGGTATCTTCATCGCTCTCCAGGTAGTAGCGACGAAAATTGAAATCCGTGGGATCCTCCAGAAAGGTTTGAACATAGGCCTGAATCACCCACTCACCCAGAAATTCATGAAACCCGGACAGGATGGTAAAAGGCGGCGGCGATTGACGGCGATTGATTTTCTGCAGAAACGAGAAGAATCCCTCCGGGGGCATCAGAAATCTTCCAGAATTGAGGTGACGACGGACGCGGCGAAGGCCCTGGATATCCGCTGCAGGGATTCTGTCTCCATGGAAAAGAAATCAGCGGAATCGATTTCGTAAGTATCCACGAAACGCAGATGCCGGTTCTCGAACAGAACCCGCCCCTGCTTGAGGTCCATGAGCCGGATATCGAGCAAAATGCTGACCTGAAACTTGTCCGCGGCGGATTCAGCATACGAAACCGGAGTCACTGTAAAAGAGGTGATCTTGCCTTCCAGAACGGCATCAGCGCTATCCATGCTGTCCGCCAATTGCAGGCGGACACGACGGATAAACTCATCCCGTACCGCAAAAGTCACGAATTGCTCAGCCTGGTAGCGACTGGTCTCGTTTTCAAAATTGCGGATCAGAATGGTTTTGACGTGGTCGGGCAGAAAAGCCCCGGTTCCGGAAAGACGATAGCCGCAACCGGCAAGCAGAACGGCGGCAAAAAGAATCAATATGGTTTTGCGGATCAACTGGGTTCCCCGTAAAACCGATTATATCCCAATCCGCTGGGAACCGCAATGCCGGTTTGAATTACCGCGGATAACGGCCGCTGATATAGTCCTGCAGCAGGCGATTCTCCGCGTGAGTGTCCGTCAGCCGCGCCTTGACGAGGTCACCGATGGATATCATGCCCTCCAGCCGAAAGGGTTCCGAGTCCGAAAGGATGGGAATATGGCGCACCTGGTTCCGGGTCATCACGGCCATCAACTGCTCCACCGTGTCCCGGCCCTGGCCCACGATCAGTTTCTCTTTCGGCGTCATGACGTGACGCACTTCTATACCCCGGGAATCATCTTCGGAATCGGCGAAGCGGCGCATGATATCCCGTTCAGATAGGATGCCCTGGATTTCACCCCTGTCATCCACGACCACCAGTGAACCGATCCGCTCCTCGTTCATGCGGCGCGCCGCTTCCTGGAGCGTGGCTTCCGGGCCGATGGTAACCACGGTACGCCGGTTCTCTTTCAGAATCGATGCTATTGCCAGTTCCATGTTGCCCTCCTTTGCCCCGAACAGAGATATAGCGTAGAAATCGGTAAAAAACAACAATTTCTTGCGGGCAACACCGGAAGGGCTGTGGCGTCAGGTATTCAGGTCACGTTTGAACTTCAAAAGCGTGGCGTAGTGGCGGCGCTCCTCTGTGACAATGGTTTCGATTGTCTGTTCCTGTTCGGATGGCACAAAAGTCTTGAGTTCCAGGTAAAAAAGCACGGAATCGAGTTCCTGACGCATGGCGAATTCAACGGCCTCGGCAAGGCTGTCGATCTTTTCCATCTCGCCGCCGTACACTTTCTCGTTAAACAGAGTGTCATCAACGAAACCCTGCATATAAGCCATGTACTCACCGTAGACGTCGGTATCCATGGGACGGTCCCGGACCTGCTCAGCCAGGGATTCAAACAGCCGGCGGTGCTTGACCTCCTCTTCCGCCAGATGCATGAAGAACGCCTTCTGCTCGGGGTTCTCCACCCGTTTCGCCCAGCGGCGGTAAAAACGTTCCCCGTTTTCTTCCAGTCGAACAGCATAGTGGACCAGTTGCCTGGCGTTGAGTAAAGACATCTCTTATTCTCCGGATATAATCATTCGGGTTTTATTTCCAGGGTGATCCTTTTGGCTTGAACACCCTTGATCAGGTTCAGCTTGCGCACGAATTCATCGATCTTTTCACTTTCACCCACCATCTCTACGATAATGAGACCGGTCTGCGTACAATCATCCAGCACACCTTCATGCAGACCAAGGCGCGTGGTGATCATGCAACCCCAGCCGGTAAGCACCTGCTGCACTTTAACCGCGGTTTCGCCGCGATGGTGAACCATAATGGCCACAATGTTGCGTATCAGCATTTTTTATCCTCCCAAAGTTTCATGACAGGATAACATAAAGAAGAAAATTCCACTATCCCGGAACCGGAATTACTCATCAATTAACAGGCCCGGTTTTCGCTCAGATTTCATGTTTTTCAGTTTCAACCCCAGAATGGTGAGTGAAGCCAACAAATTTTCCTGTTGAAGAATCACGCCTTCGGGCACCTGGACCGATGTGGGAGCAAAATTCCATATCCCCCGCAGACCGGCATCCACCATCATATCCGCGATTTTCTGGGCTGATTTCGCCGGCGCGGTAATGATGCCCACTTTGACATTCATCTGCCGGCAAACCTCGGAAAGGCGTTCCAGCGGCATCACCGGTTTGCCCTGGATCCGGGTTCCCGCGCGATCGGGATCGTTATCAAAAGCCACCAGGATCTCCCATCCGCATTGGGAGAACCCCTCGTACCCGAGCAAGGCCGATCCCAGTGCACCGCATCCGACGAGCACCGCTTCCTGGGTCTGGCGCCAACCGAGGAATGCCTCGATATGCGCCAACAGTTCACGGGTAACAAAACCGATGCGTGGACGGCCCACTGCGCCGGTCAAGGCCAGGTCCTTGCGCACTTTAATGGGGTCGTAACCGAACTGGCGGGCCACTGTGGTTGAAGAGACCCGGTCAATCCCTTTCTCGGCCAATCCGGTCAGGAAATGGTGGTAAACCGGCAAACGGCGCATGACCGGTACCGATACCTTCGCTACTTTTCGTTTTGCCAACTGCAACTCCGCAAAAGCATTATCGATAGCATAGTATCGATAGTCTGCTTTGTCAAGTTCTCAGCGGCTTCTTGCGCCGCCGCTGAAGCCCGCGAAAAAAAACAGAGGTGCGATTCTCCAGCCGGGATCTTAACCGGGTGAAAGGTGTACGCAGCATGGTCTTACGCATTTGTCCATCCTGCGCGGTCTCCACGCCCCATGGAAATCGATCTCCCCAGCTGAAACGACAGGGATTCCAATTCAGCGCGAAAAGCCCGAGTATCGACTTCGATGCGCTTCTTGCTGGGATAGATCTCATAAAACCGCCGGTAACGCTCCGGGGTCAGGTTGGGCATGATCACGTTGGCGCCGCGTTGCAGGGCAAGCGCCCGGGCATCGTTCTCGTTCAGGGTGGAGAGGGCCGTAGTGGATGGCAGATGGGTGTCTCGGGTCACCACGCGATTGAGGGCCAATACCCGGAACGACAACTCCTCGCGTTTCCGTTCACTCCATTCGGTGGGGCATCCGGCAACGGGGATATAGGGCCCGCAACCGATCATGTCCATGTCCAATTCATGAAACAGCATAATATCACCGGCCAGGCTTTCCAGGGTCTGTCCGGGCAATCCGATCATGATGCCGGAACCCGTCTGGAAACCCACATCCTTGAGCGCGCGCAGGCATTTGATCCGCGTCTCCAGGTTCATTCCCGGGTTGAGGCGGGCGTACAACTCCGCGTCCGATGTCTCGTGTTTCAACAGGTAACGGTCCGCCCCGGCGTTAAAAAAGGCCCGGTACTCGTCAACCGGGCGCTCACCCACGGCCAGGGTCACGGCCACGTCGCCGAGGGCCTTGATGCCCGCCACCATGCGGCAGATGCGATCCCGGGTAAACCAGCCGTCCTCACCGGACTGCAACACCAGGGTACGGTACCCCAGGTCCACCGCCGCGGCCGCGGCATCCACAACCTCCCCTACACTCATGCGGTAACGGGTCACCCCGGGAAAATTGCGGCGGATACCGCAATAGCGGCAATCGCGGCGGCAATGGTTGGAAAACTCGATAATGGCCCGCAGGTGGATCTCGTCCCCCACGCATTCCCGCCGCACCCGGTCCGCCTCGGCGTACAATGCCTCGACTTCTCCGGGTTCACGCGTCGTGAGAAAATAAAGGATATCTCCGCGTTGCGGACGGATCCCCAGTCGGGCAAGCCGTCGCATCACCTCCCTTTCAGAGGTAGAGATCCTGTTCACCATTCTCAATCCGTTGCAGGGAATCGCGGGTCTTTGCCTGGACATCCGCTTTCGGGATGTCACCGATCATCGACTCGATCAGGGCCTCACCCGCGCGGCGGGTGTCTTTTCCGGCGTAGTTAACCAGGTACTCTTTAAAAGAGGTGATGGCATTGGGCAGGCAGTAATGCTTGATGAGACCCGGCTTGGCCAGGTCCATGAAATCCTGGCCCGTGCGTCCCAAACGGTAACACCCGGTACAGAACGAGGGAATGTATCCCTGGGCCACCATGTCACCGATGACCTCCTCCAGGCTGCGGTGATCGCCCAGGGAGAATTGTTCCAGCGCTTCGCCGCTGGAATACCCGCCGGGATTGGTGCGCGAACCGGCACTGATCTGGGAGATCCCCAACGAAAAGGCCCGGCGGCGGGTTTCCGCGTTCTCGCGCGTACTCAGGATCATGCCGGTATAGGGCACGGTGATGCGAAGAATGGCGATGATCTTGGCAAAGTCGCTGTCGTTGACCGGATAGGGAGGATTCGCGGCCACGTCCGATCCCGTGGCCGGTTCGAGCCTGGGTACGGAAATCGTATGGCAACCCACACCGAAAACATCCTCCAGGTGACGGATGTGCTGCAGCAACGCCATGACCTCAAAACGGTAGTCGTAAAGGCCGAACAATACTCCCACGCCGACATCGTCTATGCCCGCCTCCATGGCCCGGTCCATGGCCGTGAGGTGGTTGACATAGTCGGACTTGGGACCGCTGGGATGCATGACGCGGTACGTGTCGCCGTGGTAGGTTTCCTGGAACAGCTGGTAGGTTCCGATACCGCTGGATTTCAAACGCCGGAACGATTCCACCGACAGGGGGGCGATGTTGATGTTGATGCGGCGGATTTCACCGTTACCCTGCTTGACGGAGTAAATGGTTTCAATGGCGCGCAGGGAGTAATCCAGTGCGGATTCCCCCAGCCCTTCGCCGGAAACCAGCAACACGCGTTTGTGCCCCTGCGACACCAGGGCCTCGGTCTCTTTGCGGACCTCGTCCATGGTAAGGGTGCGCCTGGGAATGTGGGCGTTGCTGCGGCGGAACGCGCAGTAGAGACAGTCGTTGTTGCACAGGTTGGAAACGTAAAGGGGGGCGAAAAGAACCAGGCGGCGCCCGTAGATTTCGTCCTTGATAAACCGCGCGGTCTCCATCATGGCGGCCAGGTGTTCCCGATCTTCCACCATGAGCAGCCTTTCCGCTTCCTCGAAACTGATTCCCTGAAGTTCCCGGGCGTGAGACAGTATTTCGTCCAGTTCCGCCTGTTGCGGCGGCGCCGTGTTCTCCAGGTAAGTGTTGATGCGTTGATGATCAATGAATCCGGTATCCATGCTTCATTTCCTCCAGTTCTAGATTTCCGTGAAACCGGCCATGCGCCGGGCCATGTCGCGGTCTACTTCTTCTCCCCCGGCGGAAAACAGGCGCGCGAACTCGGGGAATGGTTCCAAGGCCCGGGGGAAAACCGACTTCAAAAAGGCGATCAGCACACCGTAGTTGGTGACGGGTACTCCGTGCTCCGCGGCGATCCGCTGGCGGCGCAGCATTTCACGGCGATTCAGGGTGCAGCCGCCGCAGTGCACCACCAGGCTGTATTTTTCCAGATCATCGGGATAGTCAAATCCCGGAACGGTATCAATTTTCAACTCCCCGCCCACATGATGGTTCAGCCAGCGCGGGATTTTGATGCGCCCGATATCATCTTCCAGGGGATGGTGGGTACAGGCCTCGGCGATGAGCACCCGGTCACCGGGACGCAACCCGCTGACCGCAGCCACCCCCTTCACCATCTGCCCCAATTCCCCCTTCTGCCGGATCGACAGGATGGAAAAGCTGGTCAAGTGTACGGTGGGCGGCAGGTCCGCCGCCACCTGGGGAAAAACCTGGGAATCGGTCACCACCAGCGCCGGCGGTTCACGCAAAGCCGCCAGGGTGGAACGCAACTCCCGCTCTTTGCACATCACGGGAATGGCGTCACCATCCAGGATGTCGCGCAGCGCCTTGACCTGGGGCATGATGAGGCGGCCCCGGGGAGCGCCCAGGTCGATGGGCGTCACCAGTACCACCACTTCCTCGGGGTGCACGAGGTCACGCACGAAGGGAGGTTCCCACTCCCGCGGCGCCAGTTCCTTTATCCTGCGCTTCAATTCATCGATCCCCCGGCCGGTGACGGCACTGGCACGCACGAAGACGCGCCCAGTCAGCCAGCGCCGCGCCGCTTCCCCCATTTCAAGGTCGATCTTGTTGACCACAATGATAACGGGGATCTTTTCTTTCTCCAGCCGGGACAGCAATTCCTCTTCAAAAGCAAAATCATCGCCGCGGGCATCCACGACCAGCAGCGCCAGGTCGGTGCGGGAAAGCACGCGGCCGGCATGGCGTTTGCGTTCTTCTCCGAGGATATCCGAGATATCATCCAGTCCGGCCGTATCGATCAACACCACCGGCCCCAGGGGCAGCATCTCCATGGCCTTGTATACCGGGTCGGTCGTGGTGCCGGGAACATCGGAAACAATGGCCACGGCCTGGCCGGTCACGGCGTTTACCAAAGAGGATTTGCCCGCGTTGCGGCGGCCGAAGAAACCGATATGCAAACGGTCACCACGCAAGGTCCGGGCTTTCATGACAGGTCATCCTCCAGCAGCGGCAATCCCGGCGAGGCCATGATCCCCGGGGTCAACAGGCGCTCCAGTTGCGCCGGAGTGATGAGCTCGCGCTCCCGCACGAGCTGGACCACACTGCGGCCGCGTTCACGGGCCTCCCGCACCAGTTCCGACATGATTTCATGACCGATTGTCGGTGCCAGCAGCGTGGCAACGGCGAAACTGTTTTCCACATTGCGTCGCAACTGTTCCGTTCGGGCCTGTATTCCCGCCACCGTATCGGCCAACCGCGCAGCCATGCCCCCAAACAGCTCCAGGTTCTCCAGCAGAGTATGGGCGATCAGGGGCAGGAACTGGCACAATTCCAGGTTGGCGGCAGCGGCGGCGGCAGCGATCACGCCGTCACCACCCATTACGGCCAGGCACACCTGTTCGGCGGCCTCGGCCATCACTGGGTTTACTTTGCCGGGCATGATCGAGGAACCCTCCTGGAGTTCGGGGAGACGGATTTCCCCCAGACCGCACATGGGACCCGAGGAGAGCAATCTCAAGTCGGATGCCAGTTTGCGCACCGATACCGCTCCGGTGCGGACCAGGCCGCTGACCTCCACCAGCTGGTCCGCGTTCTGGGTGGCGTCCACCAGGTTGCGCGACAGGGTCAGGGGCTCTTCCACGCGGCGGCGCAGGCGTTCGACAACCGCGGCCCGGTAGCGGTGATCCGCGTTGATCCCGGTACCGACCGCGGTCCCGGAGATGTTTACTTCCCGCACCCAATCCATGGCCTTGTTCAGCCTCCAGCGGAACCGGGTCATGGCTTCCGCCCAGGCGGAAAACTCCTGGCCGAGCGAAAGGGGCATGGCGTCCTGGAGTTCCGTGCGCCCGACCTTGAGGAAACCCGCGAATTCACGCTCTTTTTCCTGCAGGCGCTTTTGCAACTCCTCCACGGCGTCGTGCAGCCGCCGCAAACCCCGGATCACCGCGATGCGCACGGCGGTGGGATAGGCGTCATTGGTCGATTGGGAAAGGTTGACGTGCCGCAGGGGAGAGATCACTTCGTAAGCGCCGAACCCATGCCCCAGCTTGCGCAACGCCAGGTTGGCCAGCAACTCGTTGGCGGCCATGTTGGTTGAGGTCCCCGCGCCTCCCTGGAGAGGATGAACCGCCGGCAGCCAGGCTTCGGTGTCGGCCAGCACTTCATCTCCCGCATCCACGATGGCCTCAGCCAATTCCGCTTTCAACAGGCCGGCATCGGCATTGGCTTCCGCCGCGGCCTGCTTGACCTGGATCAGGGCGGCGAACAGGTCCGGGCGCAACCGCCGGGCGGAAAACGCGAAGTTCGCCTCGGCACGGCGCGTGTGGATTCCGAAAGCATAATCGTCCGGGAGCTCTACACTTCCCAGGAAATCCGTTTCACGTCGCATGCGAACCCTCCTCCGCAGTAACAATCCCGTCCCTGGAGAGGACCGACTTTGCTTCCACCCCGGGAATCTGGCCCAGACGTCCCGACAGGGCGCCCATTTGGTCCGGATTCCCGGTAAAGATCAGGGCGATGACGTTCAGGGGCGGGTTCGCCGGAATCTGGGGCAACCCCAGGCGGGCGCGGATGAGGTGGGCGAATTCCCACAACACGCGGTTGACCCGGGGTACGGAATCAGGGTCGCGCACGAATACGCCCAGGACTCCGATGCGGCAGGCGGGGGTCGTGGAAGAATCAGTAATCCGGCTCATGCATCCTCCTCGGGTCAGGCTCTCGCCCTGCCCTCAGAAACATTGTTCGCCGCCGCGGGCGGGCAAAAGCCCGCCCGCGGCCGCGTTTCGACCTCTATGGTGTCAGTGTTCTTCGTGGTGTTTGTGCGTGGTCTGGCGCAGCGTTGCGCCTTCGCGGCGGCAGCGTTCCCAGTAACAGGTGTGCAGCAACTTGTGGGATTTTTCGCCCAGGGGCGCATCCAGGAACTTGGCGTAGATGCCGTCGGGGCCCATTACGCCGGGGTTTTCGTGGGACTGGCGGTACTGCAGGCTGACATCTTCCTTGTACAGCCCTTCACCGCGCCGGGCCCGGCGGGCCAGGGTGGAGCCATACGGTTGGCCACCGCCGCCCACGCATCCGCCGGGGCAGGCCATGATCTCGATAAAGGCGTACTCGCTCTTGCCGGTTTCCTTTATCTGGGCGCGCACCTTGTCCAGCAACTTGCGGGCGTTGCCAAGGCCGTGGGCCACCGCCACCTTTACGGGCAGGTCGCCCAGCTCCTTGGTGGGAATCACCAGCTCGGCTTCCTTGATGCCTTCCATGCCGCGTACGGCCTCCACGTCAAGCTTTTTGATATTCTCGCCGGTGAGCAGGAACCAGGCGGAGCGGATGGCCGCTTCCATGACGCCGCCGGTAGCACCGAAAATGGTGCCCGCACCGGTGTATTGTCCCATCAGGGGTTCCGCTTCCAGGTCTTCCAGGTTGGGGAAATCGATACCCGCTTCGTGGATCATGCGGATGAACTCCCGGGTGGTGAGCACGTAGTCCACGTCCCGGTAGCCGGAATCGCACATCTCCGGGCGCCGCGCCTCGAACTTCTTGGCCGTGCAGGGCATGATGGAGACGCTGACGATCTTGGCCGGATCGATGTCGTATTCTTTGGCGAAGTAGGTTTTCACCAGGGCGCCGAACATCTGCTGGGGAGATTTGCAGGTGGAGGTGTTTTCCGCGAAGTCGGAGAAATAGGTTTCCATGAACTTGATCCAGCCGGGGGAACAGGAGGTGATCAGCGGCAGGGTGCCGCCTTCCTTGATGCGCTTGACCAGTTCGGAGCCTTCCTCGATAATGGTCAGGTCCGCGGTGAAGTTGGTGTCGAACACGTGGTCGAAGCCCAGTTTTTTCAGGGCCATGTGCATGCGGCCGGGGGTGGCCAGGCCCAGTTCCATGCCGAATTCCTCGGCCAGGGATACGCGGATGGCCGGGGCTTCCTGCACCACCACGATTTTTTCGGGATCCAGCAGTGCGTCCCAGACCTCTTCGATCTCGGACTTCTCCCGCAGTGCGCCGGTGGGGCAAACCACGGTACACTGGCCGCAGTTGACGCAGGCGCTGTTGCCCAGGCCTTCCTTGAAAAAGGTGTTGACATTGACATCAAAACCGCGGTCCGCGAAGTTGATGGCGTACACCGTCTGAACCTCGTTGCACACGGTGATGCAGCGGCCGCAGGCGATACACTTCTTGGGATCCCGCACTATGGACGGGCTGGTTTCATCCAGGGCCTCTTCCTTGTAAATGGCGGGATAATGCTCCATGTCCACGCCCAGGTTGTTGGCCAGGTCCTGGAGTTCGCACTTGCCGTTGGACACGCAGGTGGGACAGACCACCTCGTGGTTGGAGAGGATCATCTCCACCAGGTCGCGGCGCATGGCGCGCAGGGCCCTGGTCTGGGTGGTCACCTTCATGCCCGGGGATACCGGGGTACAACAGGCCCGTTTGGGAGTGGGAGAGCCTTCGACCTCCACCACGCACACACCGCAGGCGGCCGTGGGCGGCAGATCTTCGTGATAACAAAGGGTCGGCACGTGGATGTCCAGTTTCTTGGCCGCGTCCAGAATAGTGGTCCCGGCCGGGACTTCCACCTCGTTGCCGTCGATATATAACTTGACCATATCGCTCATTTCTTCCTCCTGTCAATAGCGGATTCGGCTTTGGTCTTGTATTTGGCGGGGAATTCCTCGCGGAAGTTCTCCAGCGCGCTCTTGACCGGCATGATCAGTGACTGTCCCAGGGGGCACAGGGACGTCTGATACATGGTTTCCGACATGCGGATCATGGCGTCGAGTTGAGACTCGGCCCCTTCGCCGGCGCGGAAATCTTCGATCATGTTGAGCAGCTGCTTTGTGCCGATACGGCAGGGAGAGCATTGCCCGCAGGATTCATGCGCGAAGAACTCCAACACCGAGTGCAGCATTTCCGGAATGGACGCGTCCTCGTTCATCACCAGTATGGCTCCGGAACCGAGCACCGCGGCGTCTTCCTTCAGACTCTCGAAGTCCATGCGCACATCCAGGAGGCGGTCGGGCAGGAATACCCCCGCGGCACCGCCCACCAGGGCGGCTTTGAAACGCTTGCCGTCCTTGACTCCGCCGCCGTAATTGTAAATGATCTCACGCAGTGGCGTGCCCATCTCCACTTCGATCAGGCCCGGGTATTCCACGTGGCCCAGGATGGTGAATACCTTGGTGCCCGGGCACTTCTCCGTGCCCATTTTGCGGTACCATTCAGCCCCATTGGAGATGATGTGCGGGACGTTGGCCAGGGTTTCCACGTTATTGACCAGAGTGGGTTTCTGCCAGAGTCCCTTTGAAGCCGGATACGGGGGCTTTACCCTGGGATTGCCCCGGTCGCCTTCCAGAGATTCGATCAGCGCGGTTTCTTCGCCGCAAACGTATGCGCCGGCGCCCTTCTTGATCTCCAGGTGGAAACTGATGTCCGATCCCAGGATCCTGTCTCCCAGCAGACCCTGGGCCATGGCGTCGTCAATGGCGCGCTGGGTCCGTTCAATGGAGAGTTCGTATTCACCGCGGATGTAGATATAACCTTTGCGGGCACCTACAGCGTAGCCGGTAATGATCATGGCTTCCACCAGTTTGTGCGGATCTCCCTCGAGGATCAGGCGGTCTTTGAACGTGCCGGGTTCACCTTCATCGGCGTTGCATATGACGTACTTTACCTCACCCGGGGCCTGGGCCGTGAAAGACCATTTCAACCCCGTGGGGAAGCCCGCACCGCCGCGACCGCGCAGTCCCGACTGCTTGACCGTGTCTATGATCTGCGCAGGCGTGATCTTTTCGCTGATAATCTTTTCCAACGCCTGGTAGCCGCCATAGCTGATCACTTCCTCGATATTGTAGGTGTCCACCATGCAGCACTTATCCAGGATTACCCGGGGCTGCTTGCGGGTCAGGCCCACCTGGTGAAACGCCTTATGGCCATGCTTCAGGTCATTTCCCGCCTCGTGGGCGATGGACTTGACCAGCCTTCCCTTGACCACATGCTCTTCGATGATCAGGGCCACATCCTCGCGGCGGACATTGTAATAATAGATGTTGTCGGGATAAACGATGAGCACCACGCCTTTACCCGTGGCGCCGACCGTACCTGTTTCGAGGATTTTGATCTCACTGTCCATGCCCCTGCGCCGGATCTCACTCTCCAGTTCGCGCTTGACATCGAACACGCCGGCCAGTATGGCTTCATCGTCCACAGGAATCAGAATGTGCATGCGGAACAGGTTCATGACGCCCTCCTCTTTTCAGAAATGATCTCTTCCACCCGCTGAGGGGTCAGGTTGCCGTATACGTCTCCGTCCACCATCATGGCCGGGGCCACGCCGCAAACACCGAGGCAGGAAGTCATTTCCAGGGTAAACATCTGGTCACTGGACGTCTGGCCGAAGTCCACTCCCAGCAGCTTCTTTAACTCGTCGCCTACCGTCGAGGCGCCCATGAGCTGGCAGGGGGGCGACTGGCATACCCGGATGACGTGACGCCCGCGGGGTTTCAGACTGAACATGGTGTAAAAAGTCACCACTCCGTGGACGAAACTATAAGGCAGTTCCAGGTAGTCCGCCGCCGCCTGCAGGTCCTCTTTGGAAAGATAATTCCATTCGTTCTGGTTCTGCAGATCGTGGAGGATGCTGATGAGGTTGTCACCCGATTTGGGATACCTCTGAAAAACAGCTTCTCTCGTCATTATTCACCTCATTTCAATTTAGAATCAACGCCGCTCGATGGCGTCGAACTTGCATGCCTCGAAGCAGGCGCCGCAATGAATGCATATCCCCTGGTCGATGACATGGATTTTCTTGACTTCACCGCTGATGGCATTCACGGGACACTTGCGCGCGCAAGCTGTACAACCGGTACACTTGTCCGCCAGGATGGTGTACGTGATCAGGTCGGTGCATACCAGGGCCGGGCAGCGCTTTTCACGGATATGCGCTTCGTATTCATCCCGGAAGTATTTCAAAGTGGAAAGAACGGGATTCGGGGCGGATTGTCCCAGCCCGCACAGGCTGGTGGCCTTGATGGTGCCGGCCATGCGCTCCAGGTCGTCCAGGTCTTCCAACCGGCCTTCACCACGGGTAATGCGTTCCAGTACCCGCAACATCTGCTTTAAACCGATGCGGCAGGGGGAACACTGGCCGCAGGATTCTTCCACGCAGAACTCCAGAAAGAACTTGGCCATGTTGACCATGCAGTTGTCTTCGTCCAGTACGATCAAACCGCCGGATCCCATAATTGATCCCAACTCGGCCAGGGATTCATAATCGATGGGAGTGTCCAGGTGTTCGGCGGGAATGCATCCCCCGGAGGGTCCACCGGTCTGAACGGCCTTGAGTGCCTTATTGCCGGGAATTCCGCCGCCCACATCGTAGACGATTTCCCGCAAAGTTATGCCCATGGGCACTTCAACCAGGCCGGTGTTGGTCACGTTACCCGACAGGGCGAACACCTTTGTGCCCTTGCTCTTGGCCGTTCCCATAGCGGCAAACCACTCGGCACCTTTGAGAATGATGTGACGCAGGTTGGCCAGGGTCTCGACGTTGTTGATCACCGTGGGTTTTTCCCACAGGCCCTGCTCGGAAGGATATGGCGGTTTCGGACTGGGCATGCCGCGGTGACCTTCAACCGAAGCCATCAGGGCCGTTTCTTCACCGCACACAAACGCGCCGGCACCGATGCGGATCTCCAGGTCAAAAGAAAAGTCGGATTCCAGGATGGATTCGCCAAGTAAGCCGGCTTCACGGGCCTGTTCCAAAGCCCGGCGCAGCCGCCGCACAGCCAGGGGATACTCGGCCCGCACGTAAACAAACCCCCGCGAAGCCCCCACGGCGAACCCGGAAATCGCCATGCCTTCAATAACGCTGTGGGGATCACCTTCCAGTATGGCGCGATCCATGAAGGCACCCGGATCCCCTTCATCCGCGTTACAGACCACGTACTTAACGTCACCGGCGGAGCGGCGGGCCAGTTTCCACTTCAGTCCAGTGGGGAAGCCCGCGCCGCCGCGGCCGCGCAGACCCGAGGAGGTGACCGTATCTATCACGACATCCGGCGTCATTTCCGTGAGGCAGCGCGCCAGGGCCTGATACCCGTCGTTGCCGATGTATTCATTCAGGTTTTCCGGATCGATACGGCCGCAATTCTCTAGCACGACCTTGTGCTGTTTTTCGAAAAAGGGGATCTGGCGTTTTTCCTCGACGATCTTGCGGGCTTCCGGGGCCTGCCACAAAAACTCCTCAACCGGACGTCCCTTGAGAAAATGCTCTTCCACAATACGCTGGGCGTACTCCGGCTTGAGGCGGATGTAAAAAGCGCCGTCCGGATAGACCACCATTACGGGACCGAGTTCGCAAGGCCCCATGCACCCGGTTTCGATGATGTTGATTTCATCTTCCAGGTCGTGGTCTTTTACCACCTCGATCAGCCGGTTCTTGAAATCTTGGCTGTGTGACGCGATACAGGCTGCGCCTCCGCATACCAGTACATCCAATCTCTTTTTCATAACAGCCTCTTCTCAGGTATCCGCCGGAAGCGGATCATTCACTGACTTCGAGAACGTAGTCGGAAAGAGGGCTGCCGTTGACGATATGCTCGGCCACGATCTTGCGTGCCACATCCGCGGTGACATTGCCGTACACGATATTGGGTTTGCTTTTTTCGAGTACCGTAACAATGGGCTCGTGGGAACTCAGTCCCCGCTCACCGGCCTGGGTGACAATGACATCGGCGATGTTGCGTTTCTCGATCTCCTCGAGGAACGCACGCAGGGTTTCCCGGGCCCCGGCTGCGATGCCGGAAGTGCCCATACCCACAACCACGCGGACGCGCGCATCGCCGTCACGAAGGATCATGTCCTTCTGGTGCTTTTCGCGTATTTTCTTTAAATCTTCAAGCTTCATGCTGCCTCCTTGCTTTCGTGCGTATTTACTTTTTTTCCGTTGTTTTGCGGAATTCGCGAATGGCTTTCCGGGCCTTGTCCACAGTCAGTTTCCCGTATACTTCTTCGTCGATCATCATGGCTGGAGCCAGGCCGCAGGCGCCGAAACATCTGGCCGTAGACAGGGTAAAGAAACGATCTTCTGTCGTCCCACCCACATGGATATCCAGCTCATCAGCCAGGGCATCCAGAATCAGTTGAGCGCCCTTGACATGACAGGCCGTACCCAGGCAGACGTTGATGATGTGGTCCCCGATCGGTTCGGTACGGAAGAAGTTGTAAAAGGTCACCACGCTGTAAACTTCAGAATGGGGAATGTTCATCTCCCGGGCCACGAAGTCCTGGACTTCCATGGGCAAATATCCAAAGATCTCCTGCGCCCGGTGCAGGACCTGGATCAGGGGACCCGGCTTATCGATTTGCTCGCGGATAAATTCCCGGAGTTGTTCGTAATGTCTGTTTTCCGGGGCGTGCGCCTCAGTATGAAACATCATGTCCTCCTTCTCCTGTTCCACGGCAATCCGATCGCTGTATGCGCAATCCTTAGTGACGCCGCCATCAGAATCTTGGCTAACTGGAGTGTCAGGCTACTTTCGTCCGGCGCCCATTCAATTTCAGCACGGTTCAGAGTGGAGCATGCGGTGAATCCGGCCCGCCGCAGAGAAAGTGTCCAAATCGGTTGTCAGGACAGTCAAACCCTCATCACGGGCCCGTTCCAGGACAGTGTCGTCCGGACGACCGCCGTTGGTGATTACGATTGCGGCGATACGCTTCAACTGCGCCACGGCAATGACGTTCAGGTGGCGTTGCA
>JAFGNX010000106.1 GCA_016926835.1 Candidatus Aminicenantota bacterium
CTTTTCAACTTTCTTACCATTTGCACCCGCCGGACAAGCAGCGTATAATGATATTCCATGAAACAGCCGGCATTGGAAAAACTTCTGCGCTTCACCAAGCAGTTCATCCGTCTGCGTACCCTGGGACACTTGTGGAACGCCCTCATCAAGCTTCACGAAGCCGACGTCGCTTCCCTGATTGAGAACCTCAGCCTCCAGGAACGCCGGGTAATCCTAAAACTCTTCATGGACCGTAAAATGGAAGCGGAACAGCTGGCAGCCATTTTCAGCGAAATCCGTCCAGAAATCGCCGTGGAACTCCTTTCTGAACTGCAGACACAGCAGATCGCTCCGATCCTGGAAGAGATGTCTTCGGATGATGCCGCTTCGCTGATCTCCCTTTTCGCGGAAGAACTTCAGGATGCCCTGCTCAAGCGCATGAAAAAAGAAGATGCCGTGGATGTGCAGGAGCAGTTGGCCTACCCGGAGGAATCCGCCGGCCGGGTCATGTCCGCCGACTTTCTCGCGCTGGAGGAAAAAACCACCGCGGGTGATGCCATCACCGCCATCCAACTGGCCCAGGACGAAGTGGAAGTTCCCTTTTACCTCTACGTCATTGATGATGAGCATCATCTGAAAGGCGTGGTCTCCCTCAAGCAGATTATCCTGGTCAATCCCAAAACCCCCCTGGGTGAGATCATGATCACCGATGTCTATAAAGTCGACGCCTACACCGACCAGGAAGAAGTCGCCGCCGTGGTGGCCAATTACAACCTGCTGGCCGTACCGGTTGTGGATGAACGCAACTGCCTGCTGGGCGTGGTCACCGTAGACGACATCATCGATATCATCCAGGAAGAGGCTACTGAAGACATCTACAAACTCGCCGGAGTCACCCAGGACTACAGCATTGACCTGAGTGTCGCGAAATCGCTGGGAAAACGCCTTCCCTGGCTGCTCACCAGCCTGTTGACGACTTCGCTGTCCGCCCTGGTGGTTTCCCTGTTCCAGGGGACCATCCGCCAATTCGTCATCCTGGCGGTGCTCATGCCCATGGTCGCGGCCCTGGGCGGCGTTGTGGGCAACCAGACCGTGGCCATCATGGTTCGTGAAATCGTACTCGGCAACCTGGACTGGAAACGTTCGCGCAAGATCCTGTTCAAGGAATTGCTGGTGAGCATCGGCAGCGGCGTGATTATCGGACTACTGGCTTCAGCAGCCGCGGTTATTCTGTTTCAAAAATGGATATTCGGGGCCATCTTCGGTATCGCCATTCTGTTTAACCTGATCATCGCCACGCTGTTGGGAACATTGATCCCCCTGACCCTGCGCACCCTGCGCCTGGACCCCGCCCTGGCATCCGGCATGATGGTAACCATGCTCACCGATGTGTTCGGCTATTTCTGCTTTCTGGGACTGGCGGCCGTCATCCTTTTCTGACCCATGCCCCAGGCCCGGACCCGCGCCTTTGTACTGGGACAATGGCGCAGCGGAGAGCAAGACAAGCGCGTCCACCTCCTCAGTCTGGAACATGGACGCATGCAGGCCCTGGCTCCCGGCGCCTGCCGCATGAAGAACCGCTTCGGATCCGCCTTGGAATTGTTTACCGAGGCTGACTTCCTGATCTATTACAAGCAGGACCTCGGCCATGTAACGCTCTCCCGGGTCGACCCGGTTTGCAGTCGTTTTGAACTGGTCTCTCAATCCCGCTGGATATTCTACTTTTCCCTGATGAGTGAAGCCCTGGTGCGTTTTCTGCCCCTGGCTCAGCCGGAAGAACGGACGTATCGCATGGTGGGGGCCACTTTGCAGGCGGCGGAAAAAGAAAAGAACCCCGCCTCATTAACCGCTTACTTTCTGGCCTGGCTGCTGCGCATCCAGGGCACCATGTTCTCTGCTGCCCATTGTTCACACTGTCATCGCCCCCTTTCAGATGAAGCCTGGGTCAACTTGAATTTCCGCGGCGTGGTTTGCCGGGAGTGTCATACCCACGAGTCGGCACGCCTGGACCGGGAGTGCCTGGGTTTCCTTGAAAGCATCCGAAAAAAACCACCGGACGACGCACCCACTCTTTCAGCCGAGGCCGGTGGTTTACTTCTGCGTGTGCTGACCACCAAACTGGAATACGATGGTGAATTCTCGCTTACTTCGCCACGCTGCCTGCGCGAATTCCAGTAAACCCCGGCATTGATTGACCCATGATCCAGGGCATGATATCTTGGTGAGCAAAGGACTTTGACATGACCGACACACACCATACAGATACGCACACACAGTTGGGAAATACCGGCCTGAAAATCTGCCGCGTGGGTTTCGGCGGCATTCCCATCCAGCGCCTTACGGATGCGGAAGCGCAACGATTGATCCTCGAGGCCCTGGAAAAGGGCATCGACTTTTTCGATACATCACGGATCTATACGGACAGCGAGGCCAAGCTGGGACAAGCGCTGGCGGGGAATCGCAATCGCGCCGTGATCGCTTCCAAGACCTACTCCCGCGATGCCGATGGGGCGCGACAGGACCTGGAAACCAGCCTGAAGCAACTGGGCACTGACCAGGTGGAGATTTATCAATGCCATAACGTTTCCACAGAAAGGGATCTGGAAAAGGTCCTGGGCCCCGGCGGTGCTCTAGAAGCGCTGGAACATGCGCGCGAGCAGGGACTGGTGCAGTGCGTGGGCATCACGGGACACAAACCCTGGATCCTGGAGAAAGCATTGGCGGCGTACCCCTTCGCCACCCTCCAGGTGCCGGTCAACATCATCGAGCAGTCGTCCCTGGAAAAACTGATCCCCGCCGCCCGGGCAAACGGGCTGGGCATCATCGCCATGAAACCCGTGGCCGGCGGCGCATTGCGGGAAGTAGCGCTTAACCTGCGCTTTGTGCTCACTTCCGGAGTGGATGTCGTGATTCCCGGCATGGATGACCCCGTTCAAGTTACACAGAACCTGGCGGTTCTGGTCCAGCCTCTGCCCCTGACTCCACGGGAAATGCAACGCCTGGAAAAAGAGAAAGAACGCCTGGGAAATTCCTTTTGCCGCCGCTGCGAGTATTGCATGCCCTGCCCCGAGGGACTCAACATCCCCTTGCTTCACCTGATGGAGGGATATTACTTTCGCTACAACCTGAAAGAGTGGTCTATGGAGAGACTGGCAGGCATGGAAAAAACCTTCAGCGACTGCACGGCCTGTGGCGTCTGCATCAGTCGCTGCCCCTACGACCTGAACATGCCCGAACTGTTCAGATCCGCGGCAGAGCGCATCGCCCTGGACCAGAAAGCCCGCCAGTCCTGAGGCAAAGTGGGCTTTTTTTGAGATATCATTCAGAAACCTGCATATATTACCCAGGGTCATCAGAAAAAACTGGCCCAAAAATAACGGAGGTTCTGATGCGCGTCAAAACAGCTCTCTTTTCCCTGGTATTTCTCGCCGCGGCCTCTGCGGCGTTTTCCATTGAAGCATTCAAAGTGACGGCGGTTTCGGTTTCCGTTTCGGAACCCGAGTACCGCGGCTTCTGCCCCCACAAGTTCACCTTCACCGGACGCATCACGGTCAACCGCGCCGGCACCGTGCGCTACACTTGGGTGCGAAGTGACAATATTCCCAGAAAGACCTACACCCTGGTTTTCCAGGGGGCGGGAAGCAAGACGGTAACCCATACGTGGGAATTGGGAAGCAAAGCCATGGGAACCTACAAGGATCAGTGGGCACGGATCGAGATCCTGGCACCCAACCCGCGGATTTCCAACACGGCCAAGTTCGATCTGACCTGCCTGCCCCAGGTGCAGATGGTTCGGAAGCTCTACAAGGTCTCGGGCGGAGTTTTCGCCGGCGGCGCGCATGTGGACTGGCTTGAAGGAATGCAACTGCGCTTCAAGCTCATGAGCGGTACACGCACGCTGAGTACGTACACGGGAACCTTCAGCAGTATCGGCTCCTGTTTCTACACCTTGGTTGTTTTCAATGCCCCGGGACGCTACCGCGTCGTGGTCGAACCCGTACACCCCACCGACCCCGCTAAGTTTCACCTGTGCTTTAACCGGGTCGATCCGGACAGGATCTGGGTCAACCTGACCGAAGAAGCTCCGACCGTCACTAACCAGAACTTCTCTCTGCGCTGGAGCTGGCGCCATCTGGACATGGGCCAGGAAGCATTCGAGTCCCCCTGCTGGTAAACCGGAAGTCCCCCGGCGGATCCGGGGGGAACCCGTACATGGACCGCCTGAACCGGCTCAGTCCTGAGAGGGCCCCGGATTACCGCCTTGGGGAAACGGCTCACCGGCAATGCCGAAATGATCCGGCGCCATTTCCTGCAGGATCACCCGTACCGACTCCGGGGTCACCCCCAGGGTCCTACAGGTGGTGTCCGTTAGATCGCGTATCAATTGCCTCTTGACGTTTTTCGATCTCCCCTCCAACAGGTGAACCTGGATAATCGGCATACACCCTCCTTTAAAGGCTATCGTTTTCAAGCATAGAAAACTATTCCTGTCCTGAATAAAGAATAAGGAATAATGAATAAAAAGCCGGAAAAGACCGGAATCGCAAAGGACTTTCGTGCCTTATTCCTTCTTCGTTATTCCTTATTCCAGCCTCCTGTCACCTGCCAACTGATACATGTCACCTTTTTTCCGTGTGTTCCGTGGTTTTCATAAATGTCATTTGGATTCCCGGTTTTTTACCTTCTACCTTCTACAGAGCGGTTCACGAACCGCCCCTACTTTTCACTTTCGACTTTTCACTTTTCACTTTTCACTTTTCACTCAGAGCCGGACTCAGGGTCACTTTGCCCCCACCGGCTTCCATCAACACCGCTTGCAACGCATCGATTCCGCCCCGGGGGACCCGGACGGTCAGGCGAGTGCCGGTGGGTGTATGTTCCTGGCCGGTGATATCCAACCCCAGGCGGCGCACCACGTGCATAACCTCGCCGGTCAGGTCAAAGGGAAACGCCACCTCCACAGGATCGGTCAGGATCACCCGGACCGGTCGCGACGTTTGCATCACGGCGCGGGCCGCCTGGCCGTAGGCACGTGCCAGTCCGCCGGTTCCCAGTTTCACCCCCCCGTAATAGCGCACCACGGCCACGATCACGTTCAGATAGTGTTTGCGCCGGATTTCGTTGTAAATGGGCAAGCCCGCGGTACCCCCGGGCTCTCCGTCGTCGTTGTAGCGATGCTCTGTTTCCCCACCCTCTCCCAGGCGCCAGGCGAAACACACGTGCGTGGCATCATGATGGCTTTCTCTCAGGGCGACGATCCGTTCCCCGGCGGCGTCACGATCGGAAGCGGGAAACAGATAAGCGATGAACCGGGAACCTTTTTCCTTGATTTCCACCGGGCCCCAGTCACGGTCAACAGTCAGATAACTCTGGGCAATCGGGGTCACGCCCGCATTGTACGCCATCCACCCGGGGTGTTCAAGACTGTTCTGTCGGGGCTTCGTTATTCCGCCTTAGTGAAAACAGACGGAAGATTTCCAACAGGTGCAGGGTGTGCTCGGCGATCTGCATGGAGTCGCGCAGGAAACCGTAGTACAGGATGCTCAACCGGGTTTTGCTGGTTTCCATGCGCACCCGCTCGATCTGGGCACGGTTCAACTTGGAAACCAGCCGACGCATGCGGCGGCGCGTCTCTTCGACGGGTTCCGTTGGCAGGGGGTCCCGCCTGGCCAGGGCGCCGGCAGTCTGATTCAACAACTGACACAACAGATCCTTTACTTTCTCCAACTCCGCCAATTGGACACCCAGCAGGGGTTTGTGGTTATTCAATACGTGGGTGTACGCCCGAAGCACAATGTCGCGCAGCGATTCCGCGTTCTCCTGCAGGGCACTGATCACGCGGGTGTACTGCTGCGAGGTCTCGATATCCGCCTGTTCCATCAGGCGCAGGGTCTTGAACACATTGGCCACGATGATATTGGCCCACAATTCCAGTTTCTTGGTTTCCTTGCGCAACGCTTTGAGTTGCATGCGATCGCAAAGGGAAACCGCCCGGAACGCCTTCTCCAGGGTAGCCGCGATGCGTTCCAGAAAGATTGAGGTATGCTCAAAAGAGATATCGGCCGCGTAGCGCAAATCTTTGACCTTGCGCAGGTTAAACACATCCAGTTCCTTTTGTGAGGATTCGCGGTGCTTGTGCAGGCGGAAATTGCGCAGGATCAATCCCGCGACCAGGGCCAGAATGGCCACCACCGCCGGGGCACGCCAATAGAATATGGCCAGTGCCATGAGGCACGACACGGTAAAAGCCATGAAGGCGGTAAAAAACCAACCGCCGATCACGGTCAGCACTCCTGTCACACGGTAAACCGCGCTGTCACGGCCCCAGGCCCGGTCGGCGAAAGAGGAACCCATGGCGACCATGAAAGTCACATAGGTGGTGGAGAGAGGAAGTTTCAGAGAAGTGCCCAGGGAAATCAGGGTGGAAGCCACCATCAGGTTCACCGCAGCGCGCACCAGGTCGAAACTGGGACGTTCCCCCTCATCTTCAAGCTCGGGCGGCCTGGCGCAAGAGCAATCAAAGCGGCGGTCCAGCGAATCCCGGATTCGTCTGGGAAGCAGGCGGGATATCCCCGCACCCGTGGTCGTAGCCATGCGCACAATCGTGCGGCTCAGCGGGGACGCCTCGAAGCGTTCAACGCCTTCCTCCTGGCGTCCCAGGCTGATTTCCGTGCGGGTCACGGTCCGGGCCTTGCGGGATACCCAGAGCGTCACCACCATGATGATACCCGCCAGCAAGAGGATGCCTGTGTGAGAACGCACCGGCTGCTGCAACGCACTCATGAGCTGGGAAAAAGGGTCCGCGGCGGCGCCCGCGGCATGATAGGCACTAAGTCCCGCCAGGGGCACGCCGATGAAGTTAACCAAATCGTTGGCGGCAAACGCCATGGCCAGTGCAAAAGTACCCACCACCACGATGACCTTGAGCACATGGGTATGGAACAGGGTCATGAGGAGTTGAAGCAGGAACGCACATAACACGAACGCCAGCCCCAGGATGGTCAGGGTGTGATGCTTGATCCATTCCAACGTTTCCGTTGTGATAAAAGAGGCCCCTTTCGCGCCCTTGATCAGGATGAAATATACGATAGCGGCCAGCGCCACTCCGCCCCACAGGGCACCGTACCGTTTCAGTCGCGCCTGGAAATTGAACGTGAAGATCAGGCGGGTGAGAAACTGTATCAGCGCGCCGGTCAGAAAAGCCACCGCCACGCTCAGGAGAATGCCCGTGATGATTGCCAGAGCCTTGCCGGTGTTGATATAACGCACCAGAGAGGATAATCCGTCTCCCGCCCGCATCACCTTGATCACCGATACCGCCACCGCGGCGCCCAGTAGTTCAAACACGATCGATACCGTGGTGGATGTGGGTAATCCGAAGGTGTTGAACAGGTCCAGCAGGATGACATCGGTCAGCATGACCGCCAGGAAAACCACCATCAACTCCGGCATGGTGAAGTACTGGGGATGGAAGATACCCTTGCGCGCGACTTCCATCATACCCGAGGAAAATGTGACACCCGCCAGCATGCCCAGGCTGGCCACGACCATGATGAACCAGCGCGGCGCCACCCGGGAACCGATCGATGAATTCAGGAAATTTACCGCATCGTTGCTGACCCCGACCATCAGGTCGGAAACGGCCAGGGCGCCCAAAATCACGACTGCATAAAGGTAAAGGTCCACTGTTGCCTCGCTCTGGTTAAGATTCGGTTAAGGCCCAAGTTTGACTATAACCCAAGGCCGGGGGAGCCGTCAACACTCAGCCTGGAATGCTACCATCACCGAGACGCCTGTGATATAAATCAGCTGACGGAAAAGTTGATTGCGGATCAAGGAGGCGCACATGGACGTGGAGACATTCCGCAGATACGCGCACGAACTGGTGGACTGGATGGCTGATTACGCCCGGAATGTTGAAGATCTGCCTGTCCTGGCGAAGGTTTCCCCGGGAGACATCCTTTCCCGGCTGGCGCCCTCCCCTCCCGAGCAGGGAGAGCCGTTTGAACGCATCATGGCGGACTTTGATTCAATCATCATGCCGGGAATGACCCATTGGCAGAGTCCCAACTACTTCGCCTATTTCAACGCCAACAACAGCTTTCCTTCCATCCTGGCCGAAATGCTTACCGCGACCCTGGGCGCCCAGTGCATGAGCTGGATCACCTCACCCGCGGCCACCGAGCTGGAGGAACGGGTCATGGAGTGGCTGCGGGACATGATCGGCCTGCCGCGGGAATTTGTCGGCGTGATTCAGGATTCCGCGTCCACGGCCACGCTCTGCTCCCTGCTCACCGCCCGGGAAAAAGCCTCGGGACACGCAATCAACCGCCATGGCTACAGCGGCGAACGCTTCACGGTATACTGTTCGCGCGAGGCCCATTCCTCGATTGAAAAAGACGTGCGCATTGCCGGTATCGGCAGTCAACGGCTGCGTCGCATTGCATTGGACAATAATTACGCCATGGATCCGTCGGCCCTGGACGCGGCGGTACGCCGGGATATGGAAGAAGGCTATCATCCCCTGGCCGTGGTAGCGGCCCTGGGGACCACGGGTTCGACGGCCATCGATCCGCTGGATACCATTGCCGCGGTGTGTCGCCGCTACGGTTTGTGGTTGCACGTGGACGCAGCCTATGCCGGCACCGCCCTGGTTCTTCCTTCCATGCGCTGGATGCTCAAAGGCATTGAAGCGGTGGACAGTTTCGTGTTCAATCCCCACAAGTGGATGTTTACCAACTTCGACTGTTCCGCCTATTTCGTGCGCGATGCCGACGCCCTGGTCAACACCTTCACCCTGCTGCCCGAATACCTGAAAACCCGGGTGGACGGCAGCGTGAAGAACTACCGCGACTGGGGCATCCAGTTGGGACGGCGTTTCCGTGCACTCAAGTTGTGGTTCGTGATTCGTGAATTCGGGGTTCAGGGCCTGCGGGAAGCCGTCTCCAACCACATCCGCTGGGCCGGCGAAGTCGCCGACCTGATTCGCCCTGAACCGGACTTTGAACTCATGGCCCCCACGCCGCTGGCCACGGTATGCTTCCGCTATCACCCCGAAGGCGTGAACGATTCCAGTGAGTTGGAGCAGCTGAACCAGCGCCTCATGGATGAGTTGAACGCCTCGGGAAAGATATTCCTTACCCATACCCGTCTGGATGGAAAACTGACGTTGCGCCTGGTGGTTGGCCAGACCCGGCAGGAACGCCGGCATGTCACCGCGGCCTGGGACGCAATCAGGCGCACGGCCCGCAAGCCGGCCCATTCATGAACCGTGATCCCGGTGAACGCCGCGCCACCGTCTACGCGGTCGCGGCCGTGCTGTGCTGGGCCACGGTGGCCACGGCGTTCAAGCTCAGTTTGCGGGTTCTCTCGCCCCTGCAACTGTTGTTGGGTGCTTCATTTACCGCCGCCCTGAGCCTGCTGGTGATCCTCGCGGCAACGGGCCGCCTGAGGGAACTGGTATCCCTGTCCCACCGCGACCTGGCGATTTCCGCCGGCCTGGGTATGCTCAACCCTTTCGTGTATTACCTGATCCTTTTCCGGGCATATGACCTCCTGCCCGCCCAGCAGGCCCAGCCCCTGAACATGACCTGGGGCGTGATCCTGGCACTGCTCTCCGTGCCCTTTCTGGGGCAACGTCTTACATTGCGCAGCCTGGGTGCACTGCTGCTGGCCCTGGCCGGCGTGATGGTGATCTCCACGGAAGGACGCCTGGGTGCCATGGAGTTCACCAGTCCCATGGGAGTCGGCCTGGCCCTGGCAAGCGCCTTTCTCTGGGCCCTGTACTGGATCGCCAACACCCGCGACTGCTGCGACCCGGTGATGAGGCTGTTTCTGAACTTCGGTTTCGGATTCGTGTTCACCCTGTCCTGGTGGCTGCTGCAGGGGGCTCCCCTGCCCGAAAACCCCATGGGCTGGACCGGAGCAGTCTACGTGGGCCTGTTCGAAATGGGCATCACGTTTTTCCTGTGGCTGCGGGCCATGCGCCTGACCCGCTCGGCGGCGCGCATCGGCATCCTGGTCTACATCGCCCCATTCCTCTCCCTGGTACTCATCCACTTCGTGCTGGGGGAACACGTCCTGCCCGCCTCTTTTATCGGCCTGGTCATGATCGTGGCCGGTATCCTGTGGCAACGTGGGGGAAGTGAAAAGTCGAAAGTCTAAAGTCGAAAGGGGAAATTCTGAAGTCAAAAGCCGAACCGGCCGGGGGATAGTGACGAAGGGATAATCCGCTTCTTTCTACGTTCTACCTTCTACTTTATACGGACACGCAAACGGCCGGCCAATGGCGAGTGGCTATGGGCAAAGGGCCAGTGGCGAAGGGCCAGGGGCCAGTGGAAGCAATCCAGAAGAAGCCGGAGGGGGGTTTGCGGCCACGACTTCTCCCCCGCTTCCCAACTTCCCAACTGTTTTTTTACCGGAGAGGGGGCCCATCCAGGCAGGCGATAGCGCGGGCGGGGGCACCGTCGCTTCCGGTAATGAGCAAGGGGAAAACCGCCAGGTCAAACCCCTTTTCCGGAAGGCGCTCGAGCCCGCGCAAGTTCTCGATCAGCAGGATCCCGTTTTCCAGGAGAATGCGATGGGCCGGGTAGTCCACTGATTCGGGCGAATCCGGGGAGGGAGAGTCCATCCCGATTCCCCGCAGGCTGGACCGGGAAAGCCATTTTGCCGCCGCCGGTTCAATGATCGGGTAGCCGCTAAAATAGTTATCCTTTCCCCACAATCGATCCCATCCCGTATAGAGCAGCAAAAAATCACAACGAGGTTCTGCGGCAAAAAAGCGCTTCAGGCGATCGACGCTCAGGGCTTTGTCGCCGAGCGATAGACAGCGGGCGGTTCCCATGAAGGTTTCGGGAGGGTAATCTTCCAGCCGCCGCCCGCCGTCCAGCATGTGGGCGGGGGCGTCCACGTGGGTGCCCGTGTGGGAGGTGAAGGAGAGGCGGGTCTCCCGGAAACCCTGCGCGTCCACCGTGGCCAGGGGCTCGACCTCGACCGCGGGCGTGCCGGGGTAGACGGGCATGCCTGTCTCCAGGGGATGGGTCAGGTCAACAATCTTCATGCGGATTTGCGGCCGTTTTCCACGCGTCCGTCCAGCAAACGTACGATCCGCTTGGCGTAACCCGCCACGGTATTGTCATGGGTCACCATGATCACCGTTTTCCCCGCCTCCCACAGCCCCTGGAATATCTCCATGATCTCGCGGCCGCTGTTGGAATCCAGGTTGCCCGTGGGCTCATCCGCCAGCAGGATGGGCGGCTCGTTGACCAGGGCGCGGGCGATGGCGATGCGCTGTTGCTGCCCTCCGGAAAGCTCCGTGGGACGATGGCGATGCCATTCCCAGAGACCGACCTTGTCGAGCAGCTCACGCACCCGTTCCTTTCTCTGTTTGGCGCTTTTCCCGTTGAACAGGAGCGGTAGTTCGACATTCTCGAAAGAGGTGGCATAGGGCAGCAGGTTGAAATTCTGGAATACGAAGCCGATCTTGCGGTTGCGCACCTGGGACAGCTGATCAAAACTCAACCCCGCCACATTGCGCTCGTCCAGGTGGTACTCGCCGGAACTGGCGGTATCCAGGCAGCCGATGATGTTCATCAGGGTGGACTTTCCCGACCCGGAAGGCCCCATAACAGCCACGAATTCCCCGGATTCGATTGTCAGGTCAATGCCCTTGAGGGCCTCAAAGGGCAACTTGCCCATCTGGTACACTTTGCGGATATCGTTCAATTGGATCACTGGAAACTCCTTTTGGCCATCATTCATACCTCAATGCGTCCACGGGATTCAGCCGGGACGCCCGCAGGGCGGGGAAAATGCCGCTCATGAAAACCAGGATGCCCATAACGGTGACAAACAACAAAAAGATGTCCGCGGAAAAGCGGGGCCGCAACAGGTACCCAGCTATCCCTTCGACGTCGTAGCTGATGGGCAGCATGCGTACCAGGGCCACGATGTTGAACGCCACCAGTCCGCCCCACATCGTACCCTTGACAAAGATCATCATGGCTTCCAGCAGGAACTGGTAGACGATGTGGCGCCGCTTGGCCCCCAGGGCCATCTTGACGCCGATCTCGCGGGTGCGTTCCTTGACCACCGCGTACATGAGGTTGGTGACGCCCACGGCGCCGATCAGCAGGGTGAGGCCGCCGATGATGGCCAGAAAGATCTCGATGCCCTTGAATACTTTGCCCGACATCTCCGCCCCTTCCACGGTATTCCAGATCTGGTTGGCGTATTCATCCTTGGGATCGAAGCGATACTTGCGGCCCAGGACGCGCCGGATCTCGGCTTCCAGCCACTTCGATTGTTCGCGTTTTTCCGGCTGGATGTGGATGCGGTCCACGAAACGCTGAGAGTAGAGGTTCAGAAAGGTGGTAAAGGGGATATAGACCTGGTCGGAATCCATCCCTTCATAGGCGGAACTCTGCAGCTTGCGCTTCATCACACCAATCACCGTAAAAGGCACCCGCTGCAGGGAGATGCGGCGACCCACGGGATTTTCATCGCCGAAGAGCTCTTCCGCCACCTTCCAGCCCAGGAATACCACCCGTCGCGATCCATCGATGTCCAGGTCATTGACGAAACGTCCGCCTGCCTGGGGGATCTGGTTGCGCATGAAGCCGAAACAGGGGTTCACGCCGTTGACATTGCGGTTGACCGCCCGGTCGCCGTTGCGCATTTCAAAGCGGCTGAACGATTCGGGCGTAATTTCGGCAATCTCGGGGATGCGCGAACGCAAGAGATCAACATCTTCCGGGTAGAGGCGAATACGCCTGCCCTTGGGAAGGCCCTGGTGGATCTTCGATGTCTGGCCGCCGTACACGATCAGGATGTTGTCCCCCAGTCCCTTGAAACTGGCGGAGAAGGTTTCGCTCATCCCGCGTCCGAACGACATCAACAGCAGCAGGGAAAGCGCGCCCCAGCCGATGGCGAATGTAATAAGGGCGGTTTTCTTGCGCCGATTGCGCAGCTCGCTCATGTAGAGTTTCAACAGGTGCGTTTTCATTAGCTTCTCAATGCCTCAATGGGATTGGTGGAGGCCGCCTTGCGAGCCGGCGCGATCCCGGCGATGGTGCCGATCACCAGCAGAATTAAAACCGTAGCAATCCCTACCAGGGGATTGATCTGGGGAACGCCCACGTAGTCACGAATCTTTTCCGCGGGCAATACGCCGATCAGGAAGGCCGAGGCGGCAAATCCCAGTATTCCGCCCATAATGATGATCATCAGGGACTCGGAAAAAAACTGGAACAGGATCTGGCGCCGCTTGGCGCCCACGGCCAGCTTGACGCCGATTTCCCGGGTGCGCTCCTCGACCACCACCATCATGATGGAGGCCACGCCGACCCCGCCCACCAGCAACGTGAACGAACCGATCATACCAAGAAAAATATTGAATGCCAGGAAAAACACGTTGACCTGCTCGAGCATCTCCGCCTGGTTCCAGATGAACAGGGCGTCGGTGTCCTTGGGGCTGAATCCCATCTTGCGGCTGAGATAACTGCGCAGGCTGCGCTCCAGGGCGGCGGAATCCACTCCCGGAGCCGTACTATAGATGAAGTTGTTGACGTATTTGCTGCCGTAGAGGGCGGTGAAGGTGGTCCAGGGCATGAACAGGGTCTGGGTGTCGCGGTTGCCGCCGTAGTTGCTGGGTTGAATCTTCTTTTTCATCACCCCCACCACGGTAAAAGGCACGCCCTCCACCATGATGCGTCCACCCACAGGTTCATCCTGCTTGAACAGGTCCTTGGCCAGGGTGTCGCCGATAAAACACACCCGCCGCCGCCGCTCCAGGTCGATCTTGTTGATGAAACGGCCGTTCTGGGCAATGGTGTTGCGCAGGTCGGTGTACTCCGTGCCCACGCCGCGCACGGTGATATTGAATTCTTCGCGGCCGTGGCGCAGGCGCCGTCCCTGGCGGAATTCGGGCCCGATCTGGGCAATGCCCTTGACGTGGTCCGTCAGCCCGTACACCTGCTCGGTGGTCAGGCGAATGGGACGGCCCTTGGTGAAACCGCCATGCGCCATGGTGGTTCGTCCCGGCCACACCACCACCAGCCGGTCGCCCATGCCCCGCATGTTCTTCATGGATTGCTTCTGTACGGAGTTGCCGAAGGCCAGCAGCAACACCACGGCGAAAGTGCCCCACATGACGCCGGACAAGGTCAGGATAGTGCGCATGGGCTGGCGCACCAAGTCCCGGAAGAGATTGCGGAAAAAAGTCGCGATCATTGGATCTCTCTGGGTGGACGCTCCACCACCTGTTCCCCTTCGGCCAATCCCTCCGCGATTTCCACGTTCAGGCTGTCGGACAGACCGGTTTTGACTTCACGCTTCACAATCTCTTCCCCCACCTTGACTTCCACACTGCGGTGGCCATTTTCGAATGTGACCAGGCGTTCCGGCAAGACCAGTACGTCCTTGCGTTCCTGCACCTTGATATTCGCCGTGGCGGAATACCCGGCCCTGAGGGTGGTTCCCTCCACCTTTATGATGGAGATTTCGATATTGAAAAGGGTGGAATTGCCGTCCTTGTGGGCCTTGGGGGAAATGCGTTCCAGCTTGCCGATGATATTTGTGTCCGGCAGGGCGCCGATCTGGATGTCGGCCTTCATGCCGATTTTGAGCTTGCCCACATCGATCTCGTCCACGGTCCCCTTGAAGAGGATGCTGGCCATATCGGCCATCACGCACAGCTCGGTCCCGGGCTGAAAATTGGTCAGGGGCACCACGGGATCACCGACATAGACATTCTGGGATAGAATCACCCCGGTAATCGGTGAATTGACGATGGAGTTGATATCCTTGCGGCCCGCGATGCGTACCAGTCCTTTTTCCAGCAGCTGGAATTTTTCGCGCGCGATCTCCGCCCGGATACGGGCTTCATGGTAACTGGACTCCAATTGCTCCAGAGAATTGCGGGAAATCAACCGATCCTTGAACAGCTTGTCGTTGCGCGACAGTTCACGCTTCAACTGGTTCATGGTTACCATGGCCATTTCCACGTTGCGGCGCGCTTCGGCGTATTCCAGGGGTGTGGGGTTGGGGGAAACCTTGAACAGGGGTTTGCCCTTTTCCACGAAATCACCGATCTTGAAATAGATCTCGCTGACGATACCGGAGATGGTGGATTTCACCCTGATTTCATTTTCAGGTTCGATGGTGCCGACAGCCAGCGCCTTTTCGGCGATGTCGCCGCGTCCCACCTTTACCAGCTTGATCTCTTCACCGTTCTTGCCCGAACCCCCGAAAAGGGTCCACAACGCGCCGATCACCAGGATGGCCAGTAGTCCGTAAATCACTATCTTTTTCATGATCACCTCGGGTTCAATTGACTGCTCATATGACTATAACGTGAGAAACAAAACAAAGGTTCCAGCAAAGACAAACGCCGGTTTTCCGCTGCCCTGGAATATGGTAGTATGTGCGGCAACATGACCGGCACGAATCCCCCACGCAACCGCCGCTTCCCGCAAGCAGCGCTCCTGGAATGGTGGGAGCGGGAACAGCGCCCCCTGCCCTGGAGATCGGACCCCGCACCCTGGAAGACCTGGGTCTCCGAGGTCATGCTGCAACAGACCCGGGTGGATACGGTTGTTCCTTATTTCAAGCACTTTCTGGAACGTTTTCCCAACCCCGCCAGCCTGGCGAAAGCGGATTCCGATACACTGATGAAATCCTGGGAGGGACTGGGATATTACCAGCGGGCCCGCAACCTGCAGCGCGCGGCCGTTCACGTGGTAAAGCAACACGGCGGCATGGTGCCCGATGATCCCCGGGCTTTCGCCGCTCTTCCCGGCGCCGGTCCCTATA
>JAFGNX010000107.1 GCA_016926835.1 Candidatus Aminicenantota bacterium
GCCGGGCACTTGGTGGCCCTGGTTTCGCGGGAAGACAACGGCCCGCGCTTTACTCCCCGCATGGTGTTTCCGGAAGATGAGTAACCACTCGATAGTGAAACGGGCAAGGGGGGGAATGTTTAAGTCGAAAGTCTAAAGTCGAAAGTCGAAAGTGAAAAGCACAAAGCTTTGTCAAAACTATTTCCGCTTCTTGCCTCTCCAACTTTTCAACTTTTGGTTCTCTCCCATTTTGTGTGGGTTTAGGGGTTATTCTGATTTGAAAAAAGGATAAGGCTGCAATGGAGTACCCTTTCGGGCACAAATCACCGCTCACCACTTCGGTTCAGACCCATTGCGGTCTTCGACGTCGCAGCTGGCCATGGTGAATGATCGGGATGTTTCCGAGGCCATCTTTCGTCTTCGGGGACTACCCCTCAGCCGGCCGTCCTGCCTCTGTCCATGGGGCCCCGGAACCCGCCGTTTGCGTTCGCTTATGCTTTGTGCCCTGGGGGTACTCTTCCTCACAACTGCTTAGTGATTACCAATATGTATTTCCCCACACGAAACGCAATAGATCCAAAAGTAATAATGTTAGACCGGACCGCGGTTTCTTTCGGAGCATCAATAGCGTTTTGTCAGGATCTGCCAGCACTCCTCGTCGGAGTTTTCCCGCAGGTAGTAATAGCGCTTCTCGTGGAAGCGATAAAACCGAGCCGGGCGGCCGAAGATCTGGTTGGTGAATCCCGCATCCATCGGCTCCGGCAGCCACAATTCGTGGACGATTCGGCCGGACGGATCCAGTTGCATGAATCGTACATTTCCGTCCCGTCGCTCCGCGGTCATGATCCAGAGGCGGTCTCCTTCAGCGGTGATGTCCTGGATCAGGGGGAAATAGTCCTCGTGGACGATCCGGATCGCGTCGCGGATATTTTCCCAACCGATGCGTTTGATCTCGGGGTTGGCTTTGATGCGGTCGATGGCCGCCGCCTCACGCTCGGCGGTGAATGGGATGGGCGGAATGCTGTGGCGGATCAATCCCGCCGTTTCTCCGTCGTGGTGATATCGGGCGATCACGAAGCCTTCGGGGCTGAGATCGATGAAGATGTCCCTCGAGGTGACGGCGATGCACACCCCGTCGAAAGTCAGGTTCATCAGGTTCCGGCCTCCAGACAATTTCTGGGAATAGAGCAGGCGGTGTTGCCGCAGTTCTTTGTCCGCGAGAAACACATCCATGTCGGGAGTCCGTTCGGCTTCGGTGCGAAAACGCATGGCCAGAAACCCGTCATTCAGGGGGCGCAGGTAATTGGTGAACTGCGGAATACGGAACTCCCGTATCACTTCACCTTTATGGGAAAATTCGATGGCTTTGTCCATGCCGACCACCAGGACCGATTGCTCCAGGGGAATCAGGTAATTGACGATGGATGGAATGACTTTTAATTCACCCGGTCCTTCTCCGGCCCTGCCGAAACTGCGAACGAAAGAATAATCCTCGAGGCGATATTGGTATAGGGTCGCGCCTTCCAGCAGAAAGAGGTACTCCCCGGATATTTCCATTAGTTCCGGCCTTCCGACTTCGGGCAGCAATCCCTTTTTTACGGCTCCGGACAGCGGGACTATCAGCAGCAACAACCATGCGATCCGTTTCATGTATCCTCCTGCCCACAGAAACGAATTACCCCCCTGGGGGGTTCCACTTTACTGATGGGAAAGTGATAGGAAGTCCTGCTCTTTCCAACTTTTCAACTTTATTAATAATAGATAATTACGGAAAATTCACCGTTGTTGTCGGAAAGATCGTGATCGTTGATGCCGATAAACAACGACCCCTGCTGGTTGATGTGAAACGGCGCGCGGTCATCGCCCACGTAGAAAGGCGGGCCGTTCGCGCCGATTTTGGCGATCACCGCCCCGACAGGCTGATTGGGCATGGGGTTTCGGGAATCCAGTTTGGGAGAGATCTTGCCGTTCTGAAAGACCTTGGTGTTGTCGTCGATCTGGATGGAACCCGAAATCGAGAACAGGATATCCTGGCCGATTTTCAGTTGAATGCCGGTATTGATCCAGCGTTGATCAGCGGGCAGGCTGATTTTTTTGATTCGTTTGCCGCTGCGGAATTTGCGGTAATTGGCTTCGGTTTCAAATGAGGATACCAGGCTGGCGTTCTGTGGGTCGTTGAACTCCAGTTTCCATACCTGGTAGAGGGGGAAGCGCATGCTGGAATGGAACTTGCCGAATTTGTACACATTGAAAAAGATGGTGCTGTACTTGAAAGCCACGAATTTTCCGTCATAGACTTTGCCGTCCACGGTGTACAGCTGGTCGGCGGCAATGGGCTGCGCGACCAGTACCAGCAACAACGACAGAATGATGTGAAAATCAGTTTTTCTGGTTGAGCGGCGCATACTCACCTTTATAAACGATTTGCGTGGTGTTTTCAACCAGGATGCCGTCCAGGTCGCCACTCACCCGGATTCCGGGACCGTCCGCGGGAATGACAACGATTGGCGCGGCCGTGAGGCGTTGTTTTCGCAGTGCGGCAAAAATGGCTGCGCAGCCGGTTGACGATGATCGCGTAACGCCGACGCCGCGTTCCACAAACCGGGCATGCCATTGTCCGGGCGTATCTGCGGGGCGCACAACCTCCACGTTGATTCCTTCGGGGAAGCGGTCGCAACCCTGCAACCGCTGTCCCATCTGAGCCATCTCTTTATCGGAAATCTGCCCTGATACAAGGCAGACCGCATGGGGGTTGCCGACGGAGACGGGTAAAAACTCGATTCCATTTATCACGTGACTGTCGGTCCGCGCATCCAGGAAGGGAAACTGTCTTTGATTGGTGAAATCCGCCGGTCCGATCTCCACCGTCATGTCCACCAGGGGCAGGCGGCGTTGATTGCAGGTGATTTGCCGGGGTCCCACCGCGGTCTCCAGTGTGACGGAGTCGAGTCCGGGTTCCAGGGCGAAAACAACCGCGGCGCATCCGGCCATGCCGTTGCCGGACAATTCGGCTTCACGGCCGTCACGGTTATGGATCTGAAACCCGAAAGTTCCAGGAGAAATGAAACGGCGAACTACCAGGCCATCGGCGCCCATGCCGTTATGCCGGTCACAGGCCGCGCGCACGAATTCATTCAGCCGGGAACGCCATTTCTCGGGAAGGGTGCTGATGTCCAATTGCAGAAAATCGTTGCCGCAGCTGACAGTTTTCTGCAGCGTGATGCATTGCGGATTTCCAGCAGGAAAGACTGGCACGTTCATGGCCGTGAGTATCGGGAAGGCGAGGATTGGGCGTGTTCAGGGCCCGGTTCGACTTTCCCCAGGCTGTGAATATAGTCCAGGAGGCCTTGATACAGGCCCTGGGCGATCTGGTCCCGGTATGCCGCGGTGTTCAGTAACCGCGCTTCGTCTTTGTTGCTCAGGAACGAGGCCTCCACAAGCACGGCAGGCATTTCCGCTCCGGCCAGCACGTAGAACGGGGCTTTTTTCACCCCCAGATTCGCGACTGTTTTGTGCGTTTTCCTCAGGGTATCGGAAAGGTTCTGCTGAACGCGCGCGGCCAGTGCTTTGGATTCCGTTACTTTGGCGTTCTGCATGATTTTCTCGATCAGGGATTTCAGTTCTCCGATCGATTTGGTGCTAACGGCGTTTTCCTGGGCGGCCACCTGGGTGGCCCACGGATCTGTGGTGAAACTGAGGTAATAGGTTTCAACCCCGCGGGCCTTTTTGTTGGGGGCCGCGTTCAGGTGGATGGAGATAAAAAGATCGGCCTTGTGTGAATTGGCGATGGCGGTGCGTTCTTCCAGGGAAATATAGCGGTCGGTGTCGCGGGTCAGGGTGACTTTGAATCCGGCTTTTCCGCACAGCAGCAACTTGAGCCGGCGGGCGATATCCAGGACGATGCTTTTCTCGTTCAGTTTGAGTTGGGGGTTCGCGGTGCCGGGATCTTTGCCGCCGTGTCCGGGGTCAACGATGATGTGATGCACACCCAGTCCGAGTTGCCGCGCCAGAGAGTAACCGCCATCCGTTGTTTCCGGAAGAGTCGGGATGGCCGCGACTTGACCGGGTTGCTGATAGATATCGAAAACAATCCGGTCCGGTCCACGCAGATAGAATTGGCGGTATCTGCCGATCTTGAAAAAATCAAATACCACGCGCAGGGTGTCCGCATTTCGGCGTCCCAGTCGGACCCTTTTGAGGTTTCCCGTCTCGATCGGTATTTCGGGGATTTTTTCGCGGGGGAAATCCG
The DNA here is from genome assembly GCA_016926835.1 of Candidatus Aminicenantota bacterium. Lineage (GTDB taxonomy): Bacteria > Acidobacteriota > Aminicenantia > UBA2199 > UBA2199 > UBA876. The sequence continues at coordinate 4,229 of JAFGNX010000107.1, forward strand.
GCCCCATGCGGCAGGGGGTGAGGTCAAAGTAAAGACGGGTGACCTCTTTTCCCGGGAGTACTTTTTCGCGGATCTGCAGAGGCCGGCTCAGGTCCAGGACCACGCGGGTGTAATCAGGATAGTTGTAAAAACGGATGTTGTTCAGAGTGACCCCGGTCGCATGCGCGGGTGCGAGCGGAACCAGCGCCAACAACAAAATCCCGCAGATCATGTGACGGAAATTGCGCTTGGCCAGGGGCACGGCGGGATCCTCGACGATTTGAAGCGGGCCCCCGGGGGGAGAATTCCCCCCGGGACAACTGTTTTTGATCAGAGCCGGCCCATGAAAGACCCGATGCCGGGAAACGCGATGACGCGGGCCAGATAGTTGATCAGCAGCGAAACCACGATGGCCACGATCAGGGTCACGACAAAATAGGCCATGGCTTTGTCTTCGGGCGGATTCTTGACGATTTTGATGCCAAGGTAGAAAAGAAACAGGGCATAAAGGCTGACGATGAGCGTGATAACGGAAAGCGAGGGAATCAGCAACAGGATTCCGGCTACCCAGACCGGGGTCCAGGCGTAAACCGCGATTTTCATGGATTCTTTCAGATTCTTTTCCGCGCCGAAAGAAGATGCCAGCAGATCGATGATCAACCCCATGACATAAACCCCGACCAATGCCAGTACGTATTGGAATATGGCCCACAGTAGTCCGCGGCCGGCGGGAATCCGGAACGTACCCAGTCCGAAGTTGATGCCGATCAAAGAATACCCGATAAAGCCGGCCAAAGCGGGAATGGCGGCCAGGATCATGGCGTATTGGGTGAAGAGGGCGGCAATGGAAGTATCCTCACCCTTGATTTTTTCCCATTCCTCTTTGGGCTTGGTTACGAGGGCCAGACAGCGCTGCAAGATGGCATTGAAATTCATTAGAGCCTCCTACCTGGATAGATATCCAAGTCTGTACCGGATTGTACCCGGAGTCTTTAAAGAAAGTCAATCCATAATGACTCAATGCGGAAGCGGATGCGGAAATGGAGGCCCGGGATGATCTACCTGCTGATGGCGCTTTTGTCGTCATTTTCGGTTGCTCTGATGTTGCGCTGGGTGGAGCGCCGCGATTTGTCGCGCATGGTTGTGATTGCCGGCAATTACGTTACCGCCACCCTGCTGGCCCTGAGTGCCCGCTCCTGGAGGAGCGGCTCCATGCCTCCCGATGTTTTGTTTGTCGGGATCGGATTGGGCGTACTGTTTCTGGCGGGGTTCCTGGTTTTCGGACTGGCCCTGCGCCGGGAAGGCATGGCCGCGGCGGTGACCATGGGACGGATCTCTTTGATCATTCCCGTTCTGACGGCGGTGGCGGTTTTCGGTGAGTCACCCGGCCCGGTCGACGCAATCGCGCTGGCACTGATCATAATTGTGCTGTGGTCATGGGAAGGGGGTCGAAAACGCATTGCCCCGGTATTGTTGTTGCTCTTTCTTTTATTCGGATGCATCAGCGCGATGATGAAATGGTTTGCCGCAACGCATCCGTATGTTCCCGAAAGCCTGTTTCTGACTGTAGTATTCAGTTCCGCCCTGGTTTGCGGGTGGATTGTGGTGGCATGGCGCCGGCAACGTGTTTGCGGTTTCGCCGTGGGCCTGGGGTTTTTGCTCGGCATTCCCAACTATTACTCCTCCTTTTTCCTGGTGAAGGCGTTGGAAAAAATGCCGGCTTTCGTGGTGTTCCCCGTTGTGGATACGGGCGTGATCCTGTTGTCCGCTCTGGCGGGCACGTTCTGGTTCGGCGAGCGTCCGGGCAAACGCCGCCTGGTTTCCATGGGATTGGCCGCCGCGGCCCTGATTTTATTGGGAACATCGCGCTGAAATGTGGGAATTCAGGTAACGTTTCGGGTAATTGTTACCCACCATGCGCGGCAGCACGCCACAGCCAAGCCGAGATAAACAAAGATTCAGGGGGGCTGCCGGGTCAATGCCGGCGCTTTGTATAAGAGGAATGAGTATTGCTACGGTTAAACGACAAAGGAGGCGGTGGTCCGAATGGCCAAGCGACGCTTTCCACGCTATCAGAAAAACCTGTTGGTCAATATCAGCAGCAACGGATTTGACGGCCTGGGATTGATCATGAACTTATCCAGACGGGGCGTTTGCGTGCAATCGCCGCAGTTGTTTGACCCGGATACCCGACTCGCTTTGATAATGGCCGCGGGCAATGAACTGATTCCCTTGATCGGGATCGTGGTCTGGAGCCACTCGGATTCCAGTCAGAAGGCGCAGGGAATCAAAGGCGGCATGGGCATTCAGATTAAACGCCCGCCGCGGGAATACCTGAAGTATCTGGCGCAATTCAGCCGAATGCAGTGAGCTTGACAGGTTTTTTCCCCCAACATAGAATCTGTGCATGAACCGAGATAAAGTGACCCTGAAGATTCCCCGGCCGCTCTATGACCGCCTCAAAAGTGTCATTGAGGGCAGTGGGTTCAGCAGCGTCAATGAATTCGTGGTGTACGTGTTGCGTGATCTCATGTCAGCCGGCATGGAGGAGAGGGAAGATCCGGGCCGGGATGAAACCGATGCCATCCGTCGTCGTCTGAAGAACCTGGGATATTTTTAGCCCGCAGTTTCTCAAGCAAATCTTTTTTATACTGCGTGGTTGTCTTTTTTTTCTTTCTGTACTATAATCGTAATACGATTGGAATACGGGAGGAAAAATGCGGACCTTATGCGGATGGCTTTGCCTGGCAATGTTGGGTTTGACGGCCGGTTGCAGCGGGCAAGCGAATTCAGCCAGAGACACGCTGATTCTGGGCGCGTACACGGTGCCGAAAGAGGTGTATCAGCGGGAGTTGATTCCCAGATTCCAGAAATTGTGGAAACAAAAGACCGGTAGAGACATCTACTTCCAGCAATCCTATCTGGCTTCCGGAGCCCAGTCCCGCGCCATTGCCCAGGGGTTTGATGCCGATATCGCAGCACTTTCTCTGGAAGCGGATATTGAGCGCCTTCGGGATGCACGGCTGATCACCCATGATTGGCGGGCGGCCGAACACCGGGGTTTCATCACCCGCTCTGTTGTGGTGATGCTGGTTCGACCGGGAAACCCCAAAAACATCAGCGGCTGGGACGATCTGACCCGGGCGGATGTGGATGTCATCTATCCCAGTCCGAAAACCTCGGGAGGGGCAATGTGGGTGGTCAACGCCATCTACGGATCCAGGCTCAAGCAAACAGAAAAAGACACGGGCTCGGCCGATCCGGCCGCCGCTCGCCGCTTCCTGGCTGCGGTACAGTCGCGGGTCCGGGTCATGAACAAGTCCGGTCGCGCCTCCGTGACCACCTTTGAAACCGGGGTTGGAGATGTTCTTCTCACGTACGAGAACGAAGCCCTGCTGCGCCGGCAACAGGGGAAGGATTTTTCACTCATTGTTCCGGATGCAACAATCCTGATCGAAAATCCGGTTGCCGTTGTGGATAAGAACGTGGATCGGCACGGCAGTCGTGAAGCGGCCGAGGCGTTTGTTGGCTTTCTGCACTCGGCCGAAGCCCAGCGCTGTTTCGCCAGTTACGGTTTTCGTCCCGTGAATGCGGAGGTGACCGGTGAGTTTGCGGCCGTTTTCCCCCAGCCGCCCCAGTTGTTTGATATCGACTATCTGGGAGGGTGGCAGCAGACGATCGATCTGCTCTACAGCAGCCGGGGGGTTTGGACTCGGATTTTTGAACAGAAGAGCAACTGACATCAGATCCGGTACGGGCGCAAAAATGGTTACAGGCAGCAATCGCATTTTCTGGTTCTGGGACCAAAAAACGGTCGGGGCAAGTCATGTTATCTAATCGCGCTTCCGCCGGACTCCGCCCGGCGTCCGCTATGGTTATGCGGGCGATTTTTCTGTTTTTTGTCGGGCTGCTGGTGGTGTTGCCGGTTGTTGCCATTTCGCTGGAAGCGTTCCGCAGCGGATTCGGATCGCTGTGGAAGCAAATCAGCCATCCCCAGGCCCTTGCCGCCCTGTGGCTGACCTTGCGCATGGCCATGATCATGGTTGTGATCAACGTGGTTACGGGAACGGCAACCGCCTGGGTACTGGTGCGCAATCGCGTGCCGTTGCGCGGATTGATCAACGCCCTGGTGGATATCCCTTTTGCCATTCCCACCGTGGTCACCGGCATGATGCTGGTGGTTTTATACGGTCCACACAGTGTGCTCGGCGCCCTGCTTGGCAGACATGGGGTCGAAGTGGTTTTCAGTCGACCGGGAATCGTGCTGGCGTTGCTTTTTGTTACATTCCCGTTTGTGGTCCGTGCGGTCCAGCCGGTAATGATGGAGATGGAAGGCGATATGGAAGAGGCGGCTTCCACGCTGGGTGCCGGCCGCATGCGCACGTTTTTCCAGGTGGTGTTGCCGACTTTGCTGCCTGCCATTCTCAGCGGTGCGGCCCTGTCCTTTTCACGGGCCCTGGGGGAATTCGGCTCCATTATCATCGTGGCGGGAAATATTCCCATGCGTACCCAGGTGGCGTCCGTATACATCTACGGAGAAATAGAAAGCGGCAATCCAGGGGGCGCGATGGGGCTTTCCGTCGTATTGCTGGTGATTTCGCTTTTAACGCTTCTGGTGTTGAACTTGTTGCAACAAAGGAGTCAGCGCCATGCGGCCACAATCTGATTTCGTACCCTTGAGTCTGCGTCAGGGGGTGCCCATGGGTCGCCACCTGTTGACCGGCGCGGTCCTGGTCTGGTTCGGCCTGTTGATTCTGTTCCCCCTTTTCGGAATCGCCAGGGAAACGCTGAATTATTCATGGGAAACCATCCGCGCCACCCTGCACTCTCCGGCTTCCGTTCACGCGTTCTGGATGACACTGAGCCTGACGGTTGCGGCGGTGATGATCAACACCGTCCTGGGGACCATCTCCGCTCTGGTGCTGTCCCGTCAGCGTTTTTTCGGCAAAATGCTGCTGGAAAGCAGTATCGACTTGCCGTTTGCAATCAGCCCGGTTGTGGCGGGTTTCATGTTGATTCTGCTGTTCGGCCCGAACGGCTGGCTCGGTTCAATATTGGAGCGGGTACATGTAAAGATCGTGTACGCGTTTCCCGGAATGCTGTTGGCCACCCTGTTCGTGACCATGCCGTTTGTTATCAAGGAAATCCTCCCGGTTTTGCGGGAATTCGGCGCCGAACAGGAGGAGAGCGCGGCGGTCCTGGGCGCAGACAACTGGCAGACATTCTGGCGGGTGACCCTGCCGTCTATCCGCTGGGGTCTGGGGTATGGTGTAACGCTGACCATTGCCCGCTCGATCGGGGAATTCGGCGCCGTGCTGGTGGTCAGCGGCAGCATTATACAAAAGACCCAGACCGCAACCCTGATGGTGCATGACCAGTTTACGGATTTAAACTACGCCGGGGCTTTCAGTGCCGCATTGGTACTGGCCCTGGTGTCTTTTGTGATCCTGAATCTGATCCAATATGTGTATCGTCGCAAAGGAGAGAATTGAGATGAGCGGGATCCGCATTGAAAACCTGTGCAAATCGTTCGGGGATTTTGATGCCGTTAAAAACGCATCGTTCGCAGTGGAAGAAGGAGAACTGGTGGCCCTGCTGGGGCCGAGCGGATCCGGCAAGAGTACCATTCTGCGCATGATCGCCGGTTTGGAAAACGCCGACAGTGGCCGGATCTGTTTAACCGGAAAAGACGTGACCACCATACGCACCCAGAATCGCAGGGTCGGTTTTGTATTTCAGCATTACGCTCTTTTCCGGCACATGACCGTGTTTCGCAACATCGCCTTCGGCCTGGAAATCCAGAAACGCCCCGCCGAAGAAATCCGCTCTCGCGTCGAGGAACTGATCGATCTGGTAAAACTGCATGGCCATGAGCATCATTATCCGGCCCAGCTATCGGGCGGACAGCGCCAGCGAGTCGCCCTGGCACGGGCACTGGCGCCGGAGCCCCGGGTGTTGCTGCTGGATGAACCCTTTGGCGCGCTGGACGCCAAAGTGCGCAAGAACCTGGCGAAATGGCTGCGTGATCTGCACGACCGCATTCACGTAACCAGCGTGTTCGTTACCCATGATCAGAGTGAAGCCATGGAAATCGCCGACAAGATCGTGGTGATCAACCGCGGGTGCGTGGAGCAGGTCGGCACGCCCATCCAGGTCTATGAAGTTCCCCATTCCCGGTTTGTGGCCAGTTTTGTCGGGCAGGTCAATGTGTTGGAGGCGTTTATGGGAAACGGGAAGCTGCGCATTGCGGGAACGGACACATGCATTCCCTGGCCGGATTCCGCCGATACGGATAAATGTGCCGTGGTTATGCTGGTGCGTCCGGAAGAGATTGAGATCAGCCCTCAGGCCTCTCCATCAACTGTTTCAGCCTTGGTATCGGCTGTTCAATACCGGGGGAGTCACTATGAGGTTGAAATGATGCTGGGGCAGAATCAGGCAAAATGCATGGTCCCCCGAAACAGAATGGCGGGCGCGGCCTTGGCGCCGGGGAAAGAGGTGGAGCTGACCCTCGGGGATTTCCAGCTCTTTTCCGCGGAGGAAGGTCACCAATCGGTTCGCCGCATGCTGAGTAGTTTGGGGTATATAGAATAAAGTTGGAGAGTTGGAAAGTTGAAGAGTTGAAGAGTTGAAAAGGGAAGAAGTTGAAAAAAGGTGGCAGGAGACAGGACCCCCTATTCCTTCTTCTTTATTCGCTATTCAAGATCTGCTTTTTTTCATCACAGCCCCGAAGGTTTCCTCATCACCAGGGCGCCTCGCGCCCCATCACTCTCACTACTAGTTCCATCACAAGTTTGAGTTGGGGAGGGAAGAAGTTGAAAAA
>JAFGNX010000108.1 GCA_016926835.1 Candidatus Aminicenantota bacterium
CGCCGCCCTGGGGGGGATGAAGCAATTTGTCTCCAAGGGCGACGTGGTGATGCTCAAGCCCAATATCGGGTGGAACCGCACGGTTGAACAGGCGGCCTGCACCAACCCGGAAGTGATCCGCGCCCTCGCGGAAATGGTGCTGGACGCGGGCGCCAAAAAAGTCATCCTTATGGACCGGCCCTGCCACAAAGCCGAAGATACCTATGCCCGCAGCGGCATCGAAGAGATGGCGCGCAAACTGGGGCTGGACGTGCGCCACACTGATGACAACCGCCTGGTGATGCATGACTTCAAGGGCAAATACCTGCAACAGTGGCCGGTGTTCCGCGACTTTCTCGAAGTCGACAAATTCATTAATATCCCCATTCTCAAACACCACGGCAGCGCTGAGTTGACCATCGCCATGAAGAACCTCTATGGCATCCTGGGTGGACGCCGGGGCAAGCTGCACCGCAACATGGGCGAAAACATCGCCGACCTGGCCCACGGTTTCACCTCTCACCTGGTAGTGGTCGACGCCTGGCGCATCCTGTTGCGCAACGGCCCGGTAGGCGGACGTCTGTCGGATGTAGAGGAAAAGAAGACGGTGATCGCCTCCGCCAACATCCTGGAAGCCGATGCCATCGCCGCTGAACTTTTCGGCCGCGTACCGGCCGAGGTGCCGTTTATCCGCGCCGCCCATGAACTGGGCATGGGCGAAATGGATCCGGCCAAAATTTCCGTTAAACGCGTGGCCGCCTGAGGCGCACATGACCCGGTCCACGGCCCGTTCCCTGCGCGCGTTGCGCCTGCTTTCCCAAGTGGCTTTCCTGATTATCTTTTTTGTCTTGCTGGTAATCGGCTCCCGCCTGTTTTTCTATTTCGATCCCCTGTTGTTTTTAATGAATTTCCTGGCAACGGGCACGGTTTTGAAAATCTTTCTCTTGTCGTTGATTCCCGTGGGATTGACCCTGGTGTTCGGACGCTTTTTCTGCGGCTGGGTCTGTCCCCTGGGCACACTGCACCAGTTTTTTACCTGGCTGGGTATTCGGGCAAGGAAAAAAAAGATCGCGCCCGTCCCCCATCGTGCCCTGCGCGTCAAGTACGTGGTACTGATCCTGCTGGTGATGATGGCCTTGATGGGCACCCACCTGGTCGGCTGGTTGGACCCGCTTTCCCTGCTTACCCGCAGCACCGCGGTTTCCCTGGCGCCTGCCGCCAACCACGGGCTCAACCAGGTACTGAAAGGCGGGGCTGAAGAAGACGGTGTCACCGCAACGGTGCTGAAACCCGCTTACCGCCTGGCCAGACGGCACCTGCTCACCGCGGAACAACGCGCATTTGCCCAGTCCGCGGCGATCGGCCTGATTCTGCTGCTGATCCTGGCGTTGAACCTGTGGCGCAGGCGTTTTTACTGCAACACCCTCTGTCCCCTGGGGGCATTGTACGGGCTGATCTCCCGCTTCAGCCTGATGCGCCTGAAAACCCGGAACCATTGCAAATCCTGCAATGTCTGCGCGGCCCATTGCACCTATGGCGGCAGTCCTTACAAGGATTACCGCAAAGCCGACTGCTTGGTCTGCTTTAATTGCGCCGTGGACTGCCCCCATGATGCCGTGGCCACGGAATTCACTCTGCCCGTTGCCGCGCGAAAACGGACTCCACTGGACCTGGGCAGACGCAGGGTTCTGGGCGGGGTGGTCGCGGGACTGGTGGCCGGGACCTTGCCCGCGGTGGGGCCGCGCGCGCGGCGAAAAATCCACGGTTTCATTCGCCCTCCGGGGGCGGTCAAGGAAAAAGAATTTCTGGAAAAATGCGTGCGTTGCGGGCAATGCATGCAGGTCTGCCCCACCAATGTGATCCAGCCCGCGGTCCTTGAAACCGGGGTCGACGGATTGTGGACCCCGGTGCTGCGCCCGGACCTGGGTTATTGCGAATATGAATGCAACCGTTGTACCCAGGTCTGTCCCACCCGCGCCCTGGAACCGTTGAACTTAAAAGAAAAAAAGGAGTTCAAGATCGGCACCGCGGTAATCGACCGCAATCGCTGTTACACCTACGCGGACGGCTACAACTGCGCGGTCTGCGAAGAGCACTGCCCGGTCCCCGAAAAAGCCATCCATTTCCGGGAGGTGGAATTGTGGAACTTCGAGGGCCGCCTCGTAAAAGTCAACCAGATCTACGTGGTGCCGGATCTTTGCATCGGCTGCGGCATCTGCCAGAATGTCTGCCCCCGTTCGGATGCCCCGGCCATTTTTGTATCCGCCGAAGAGGAGCAGCGGGAATTCAGTTATTATTGATCAGGCTTGTCCGGAAAACGCGACAACAAAAGCTGCGGTTGCTGGCAAGTGATTTGCTAAGGTGAGGTGGAGGAAGGAAGGAACCAAACGCTCCTTTTCCCTGCCACACCACCAAGGAGGAGAGAATGAAAAGTGTGAAATTGTCGGCATTGGCCCTGTCGGTGCTGTTTCTGGGGGCCTGCACCATCCATGTTCCTTTTGATACCACCCCGGGATACGATTTTCGCAGTTACCGCATCGTGTTTGAAGTGGATCCCGACGATGCCATGATCCTGCTCGACGGCCGCCTGATCGGTGAAGCCTACGAATTTTCCATGCCGGAATCCGCTTTGCGCCTGCAGGGAAGCCGGCACGAAATCATCATCAAAAGGGATGGGTACTATGAAGAAGTGGTCAACCTGAGGGATTATGACAGTGGGCGCATAACCGTACGGCGGCGGCTGAGACCCCTTGACCCCCGAAGAACCGTTGCATCCGTCCCGCCCTCGGAAAAGCCGATTGCCAGAACGGTTGAACCCAAGGCCCTTCCCGAAGATGAAGGCGTGCCGCCTGAAGAGATGGAACCGGCTGCTGAAGAGTCGGAGATGGATGCCGTCAATGTCACCCTGAATGTGCAGCCGGCTGAAGCCGCGATCTACCTTGATGGCAGATTCTGGGGTATCGCCCCCTCCTCGGGCAAGATCGACAACCTGCGCCTCAGGCCGGGGAGTTATACCATCGAGGTGGCGCGTCCGGGGTATGTGGCCCACAAGCAGGTGATTGAAGTAAAAGACCAACCGATCGAGATTGTCATCGCGTTGAAGGACAGTAAGGGGGACGGTTCTTGACAATTTGACATTTTGGCTTTACAACCGATATTTTTGCTTGTTTCAGTGAAACAATTTGGCTTATTGTTGGCAGTTAGAC
>JAFGNX010000109.1 GCA_016926835.1 Candidatus Aminicenantota bacterium
AGGAGGGGAGCCGTGTAGGCCACGATGCGTTCAAACTCCGCTCGCGGCTCACCCACGCTCAACCCGCCCAGGGCATAACCGTCGAATCCGGTCTCCATGAGTTCCTCCAGGGATTCGCGACGCAGGTCTTCATGCAGTCCGCCCTGAACAATGGCGAATTGTGCGTTTTCCTTTTCTTTTTCCAGGAAACGCCGCCGCGCCCGCTGCGCCCACAAGCGGGTGCGGCGGCGGGCATCCGCATGCTCGCTCCGGGTGGCGGGATAACCGGCGAAATGATCCAGTACCATCTGAATGTCCGAATCCAGGTCACACTGGATATCCACCACGTCTTCCGGAGTCAGGCGAAAAGCCTTGCCATCCAGATGGGACTGAAATCCCACCCCGTCATCATCCACCCGGGTCCGCCCCCGCAACGAAAAGATCTGGAAACCGCCACTGTCCGTCAGCAAAGCGCCTGTCCACCCCATGAATCGATGCAGCCCGCCGAAATCGCGGATCACCTCCAGGCCCGGACGCACAAACAGGTGATAGGTGTTTCCCAGGATGATGCGGGCACCCAGCCAGGAGAGTTGAGAGGGAAGCAGCGCTTTAACACTGCCCGCGGTTCCAACGGGCATGAAAACCGGGGTTTCGATCTCAGCATGCCGGGTAACCAGCCTGCCCGTGCGGGCTTGCGTTTCCCGATCCAGGACTTCCGGTTTAAAGAGCATGCGCCGCTTCGCCCCGAGGGTGTTCCGGAGTCACCCTGAGGTGGATTCCGGTCTGCTTCGCTTCCAGCACATCCGCGATTGCCGTTGCGGCAATCGCAACACCCAGGGGATTGTGATCCGGATCCACAATCCGGGCGCCAACCAGGGTGGAAGGGGAAACCATGTTGAAACGGATCCGGGGATTCTCCCTGGCAAGGGAAAGCACCAGCAGCAACAATGCGTTTTTCGCCGCCGCGTGGGTCAGAATCAGGCGGTAGGGACGGATTTTCCCGGCGTCACTGAATCCCACCGCCACGGCGGACTCGAGAACCCCGCATTGCAGCAATTGGTTGGCAATGGCATGAAACGCCACCACGTTGCCCTGAAAATCACGTAAAAAATCTGTCGATTCCAGTTCACTCAGGGTTTTGCTTGAAATGGGGCCATAGGCATGCACGAAATGGGAGCAACGGCGCAGGGTTTTTGCCTGGCACCGCAGGAAAGATCGGGTGCCGGATGCAGTGGACAAGTCTCCCTGGATCCAGTTTCCAGGCGAATCATCGGGGAGATGCGAATGGTAATGCGCCGTAATCACAAACCCTCGCAGGTGCAGTACTCGGACGAGTTCCCGGCCCAGAAGACCTGAAGCGCCGGTAATCAGGACATTCCCGGCCACTGCAACCGTCTTCCCCGGGCGCGAAACAACTCCAGGGTGTTTTCCATCAGCATGGCCACAGTCATGGGACCGATGCCGCCGGGAACCGGGGTATACCAGGAGCTCTTTTCCCATGCCGTCCAGTGGATATCACCGGCAATGGCGTTGCCTTTGCGATCAAAGCGCGTCAACTGGTCCGGAGGACACAGTTTTTCCACCTCACTGCGCTCATCCAGATAGGTGGTGCCCACATCCACCAGTACCGCGCCGGAGCGGATCATATCCGCGCTGATGATTCCCGGCTTTCCCGCGGCAGCCACCACCAGATCCGCTTCGCGTACGCGAGCGGCCAGGTCGCGGGTGCGGGTATGACAAACCGTAACCGTTGCATGGCGATTGGTCAACATGGCGGCCAGGGGTTTGCCCACGATAAAACTCCGGCCCACGACAACCGCGTTGATCCCGTTCAGTTCCACGCCGTGATGATCGAGCAGCCGCAACACGCCGGCCGGGGTACAGGGGAAAAGATCAGCCCGACCCGTCATAACCCGCCCCAGGTTCAACGGGTGGAATCGATCCACGTCCTTACACGGATCGATCTCATCCAGCACGGCCCAGGTATCCAGGTGATTCGGCAAGGGAATTTGAACAAGTACGGCGTCAACACCGTCATCCCGGTTCAACTGCCGCAACCGCTCCAGAACCCGGGATTGCGATGCATTCGCCGGCAATAGCAACAGGTCGGAGCGGATACCGAGCTTCCCGGCCGCTTTGTGCTTGGTGCGGACATAAATGCCGGAGGCGGGATCATCGCCCACCATCAGCACCGTGAGTCCGGGAGTCCGGTTGGTTTCTTCGCGCAGGCGCGTCACTTCACGACCCACCTGTTCGCGGATTTGCCGGGCCAGGGTCTGGCCGTCCAATACGCCCATGGGATTTCTCCTCAATCCAGCAGGTGAACCACCATGCCGCTGCGCAGTTTGGGTTCAAACCAGGTGGATTTGGGAGGCATGGTCAATCCCGCATCAGCCACTTGGAACAACTGCTCGATGGTGGTGGGGAAAAGCGAAAAAGCCACAGCGAACTCACCGCCGTCCACAAGTTTCACCAGTTCTTCCGTTCCCCGGATACCCCCCACGAAATCGATACGCTCATCGGTACGGGGGTTCTCAATTCCCAGGATGGGAGCCAGGAGATTGGTTTGCAGGATGGCAACATCCAGCGAGGCGACCGGATCCCGGGAATCATAACTGTCTTCAAGGGCGTAGAGGTTATACCAGTTGCCGTTCAGGTACATGGAAAATCCCCGCACTCCCCGCGGTTCGGGTTCTCCATTTTCGCCGACGCGGAACGCCTTGCCGACCCGCTCAAGAAAAGCAGGTACAGACAAGCCGTTCAGGTCTCGCACCACCCGGTTATAAGGCAGAATCTTCATCTGGTTATGGGGGAAAATCACCGCCAGAAAAAAGTTGTATTCCTCATCTCCCGTATGGCCGGGATTGGCGTTTTCCCTTTCCATTTTCACCCGCGTGGCCGCCGCGGAGCGGTGATGACCGTCCGCCACGTACAGGGTGTCAATCGCACTGAATGCTTCCCGGACCTGGCGGATCCACCCTGCATCGCGCACCACGTGGAACACGTGCCGCACCCCGTCGGAAGTGGTGAAATCGTACACCGGTGCGGTTTCCAATCCGCGGGCGAATAAGGCATCCACATCGCGGCTTTGTTTGAAAGTCAGGAATACCGGTCCCGTGTTCGCGTTCAACGCCTTGATGTGGCGCATGCGGTCCGTTTCTTTCTGTTCACGGGTGAGTTCGTGCTTGCGAATGACGTCGTCTTGGTAATCGCGGGCCGAAGCACCCGCAACAAGTCCCACCTGCTCATGACCACGCCAGACCTGGCGGTAAAGGTAAAAACAGGGTTGCGCATCCTGAAGCAATACACCCTCGTCACGCATGCGCTGGAGGTTTTCCCGCGCTTTGGCATACACTTCGTCAGCGTAGAGATCCGTTCCTGCGGGCAGATCGATCTCCGGTTTGACCACGTGAAGAAAGGAATGGGGATTACCCTCGGCCATGATCCGGGCTTCTGCAGAGTTCAGAACATCATAAGGCGGTGATGCCACTTTATCAGCCAGATCCGGCCGGGGACGTACGCCCTTAAAGGGTTCGATTCTCGCCATTGATTCGCCTCCTGTTTTCAGCAACTTTCACAGACCAACATGCTGCTAATTGCGGGAATTCTCGTTTTTTCATTATATGCCGAGTACCGGGGTTGTCAACATCCAGAACCTTGTGATTCCAGGACTTTGAGGTCATCCAGGCCGGAAAGGCTATACACTTCCACCCGGCGACCCAGTTCGCGGGCCGTGCGTTTCAACAACCCGGACAAGACCCGGCCGGCGCCCACTTCCACATAGGTCTCGACACCCAGTTCTTCAAGCAGGTAGCGCATGGTTTCAAACCAAAGCACCGGGCGGGAGACCTGTCGGCGCAATCCGTCTCGGGCTGCATCGCCGTTTTTCACGACCCGGACATCCACGTTGTTGATCACGGGAAAAACCGGGTCCATAAAGACAACCGCATCCAGATCCGTTGACAGGCGTTCTTCCGCGGGAGTCATCAAGGGAGAATGAAAAGGTGCGGATACCGGCAGATAGACGTGCCGGGGCGGTGCCACGCGTGCGACTACCTCTTCCACGGCAGCCTTCTCTCCCGAAATCACCACCTGGGCCGCACTGTTGTGGTTGGCCAGGGAAACGATCCCATCCACGGTTTCCAGAGCGACGTTGAGCACATCCATTTCCGCTCCGATCAAGGCGGCCATTGCCCCCTCACCGGGAGGAACCGCTTCCTGCATGTAGCGGCCGCGATTGTGAACCAGGGCAACCGCGCTTTCAAAATCCAAAGCTCCGGCGCAGGTGAAAGCGGAGTATTCTCCCAGGCTGTGCCCGGCCGCAATGGCGGGGACACGCCCCAGCAGGCGATAGAGGATACAAGATACGGTGAGCAAAGCCGGCTGGGTATTATGGGTAAGTATCAACTCCGCTTCAGGACCGTTGAAACAGATACGGCTGAGGGGATATCCCAGTACTTCATCCGCCAGTTTGAATTGGCGGCGGCCCTCTTCCGTGGACTCGAAAAGGTCCCGTCCCATTCCCACCACCTGGGAACCTTGTCCCGGAAAAAGAAACGCGCTATCCTTTAAATTCATCCATTATCCTCCCCGAAAGGTGCTTTCAGGCCGCCATTGTATCACAATCCAGCCCGGCGACAAGCTTCATTGCGGTTCTTCGGGATACAGCCCCTTCTCTCCTTCACTGTGGGCCACCACTACCGCGCCCACGCTGTCGCTGAAAATGTTGACCATGGTGCGAAACATGTCCAGGGGCCGATCCACCGCCAGCATGGCGCCGATAATCACTCCGACCTGGGCATCCTGGAAACCAATTGCCTGGGTGACGATAAAGATCACAACCAGCCCGGCGGAAGGAATACCGGCGCAACCCACCGCGCTCAACAGGGCCGTCAACACCACCGTGAATTGGTGGGCCAGGGTCAACTGCATGCCCAGGACCTGGCTGATAAAGATCACGCCGGCACATTCGTACAGTGCGGTACCGTTCATGTTGACCGTGGCACCCAACGGCAAGACAAAACTGGATACCGTGTTGGATACCCCGGCCCGTTTTTCCACGTTGTTCATGGTCACGGGCAAAGTGGCATTGGATGAACAGGTTGAGAACGCCGTCATCATGGCCGGGGCCATGGCGCGGAAATGCCGGCGCGGATCCAGGCGGGTAGTAAAAAACAGGAGCGTGGGAAGAACCGCGAACATGTGAATAGAAAAACCCGTCAGGATGGTGATCATGTACAGCCCAAGGGTTCGGAACAACTCAAGCCCGGCCCCTGCCACCGCCTGGGTCACCAGGCCGAAGACCCCCAAAGGCGCAAGACGGATAACCATGTCCGTTATCTGCATCATCACTTCAAAACCGGCACGAAAAAAGCCCTCCAGGAACCTGCGGCTCTCACCACCCAGTCGGTTCAACGCCACTCCCAAAAAGATGGCGAAAAAGATGATCCCCAGGATCTGCCCTTCCGCCGCGGCCTTGATGGGATTCAGGGGAATCATGTCAATCAGGATCTGGACCGGAGAAGAGGGCGTATTCAGCCCGGCCGGATCAAAATCATGGCCGGCACCGATCCGCGCGCCCACGCCGGGACGAATGGTATTAGCCAGTAAAATTCCAATCACAATGGCCAACAGGCTGGATACCAGGTAATAGGCGAATGTCTTTGTGCCCAGGCGGCCCAGGCGCCGGCTGTCTCCCACCCCCGACACCCCGGTAACGATGCTGGTAAAGATCAACGGTACAATCACCATGCGCAGCAGACGGATGAAAACGGTCCCCATGGCGCTGATCCCGGCGTAAATCCACCCGTGGGGCTCGCCGTCCTGGAGTGTCTGGAAAAGGATTCCCGCTCCCAGGCCCAGCAGCATGGCCACGGCGATCTGCCAGTGGAGTTTCAGTTTTGCCTTCATCTATCCTCCACAACGCGGGTGCAACACACCGCGGCCACCATTATATCCAGCCCGGCACACGGGTGCAAACCAAGCGGTTGCCTTTGCCGGACATCTCCTGCTATAGTTGCGCCATGGACATTGTCACCTCATTTTGCGGGCTGAGCCTGCTCCTGGTTGTGGGAAAGATCCTGCGCATCCGCATTCCCCTGCTGCAACGGCTCTACATCCCCACTTCCGTAATCGGGGGTACATTGGGGCTGATCATCCTGCAGACCACGGGTGAGGCGATCCCCGCGGGCTGGACCCGGGGATGGAGTGAGTTGCCCGGGTTTCTGATCAACATCGTTTTCGCCGCCCTTTTTCTGGGGGTGACCATTCCACCTCTGAAAGAGATCTGGCGCCGTTCCGCGCCCCAACTGGCTTACGGGCAGGTAGTGGCCTGGGGCCAATACCTCGTGGGCATGGGACTGGTGCTCTTTTTTCTGGGACCCCTGTTCGGTCTCCCCGACGTGTTCGGCGTAATCGTGGAAGTGGGTTTTGAAGGCGGACACGGCACCGCCGCCGGATTGCGCGATACATTCGCCGCCTTCCGCTGGCCGGAGGGTTCCGATTACGCATTGGGCGCCGCCACTGTCGGCGTGGTTTCCGCCATTGTGGGCGG
>JAFGNX010000110.1 GCA_016926835.1 Candidatus Aminicenantota bacterium
CTGAACGCGCTTCCGCGGAGAAGTGGCTGAAAGCAAAGCCGGAGGATTTCCGGCGCTCCCGGGATCCCTTAATTCGTCTGGCCCTGGATTTGCATCCCGTACTGGAACGGATTGAAGAAGAAAACAAGGCGCGCAAGGGGCGCCTTGACGAACAACTGGCGCGACTGGTTGAAGTCAAGCGTCGGTTTCTGGGACAGGATTTCATTCCCGACGCCAATGGCACGTTGCGTTTGACCATGGGTCGCATCCGCGGCTACTTCCCCGCGGATGCAGTAGAGATGACACCATTGACCAGCCTGGACGGGTTGGTGGAGAAGCATCGGGGTGAACCGCCTTTCATTGCGCCCGAGCGGTTGCGGCAACTGGCGGCCGAAGGCCGGGACGGCGGCTTCGTGGACCCCGTTCTGGGACAGGTCCCCGTGGCCATGTTGTACGATTGCGATACCACTGGAGGCAATTCGGGCAGCCCAGTCCTGGATGCCCGGGGAAGGCTTGTGGGTCTGAATTTTGATCGCGTTTTTGAGGCCACGGTCAACGATTACGCATGGAGCGACCGTTTCAGCCGTTCAATCGGAGTGGATATCCGCTTTATCCTCTGGTTCCTGAATGAATACTCCGGAGCCCGGCACCTGGTTCGCGAAATGGGGGTCACCGTTCCGGAAGAGGAGAAGTGAAATGCGATTAAGATGGCTGATTCCCCTGGGCTTCATCGTCTTTTTGCTGGGAATTTTCCTGTCTGAACCCTTGATGAATGGGATTAACGCCGTTTCCGGGTCTCAGGTATTCTCAACGCGCAAATCTCTGCGCGCCGAGCTTTCAAGCGCAAAAGAATCCCGGGACGCACTCAGGGCCAGACTGGAAGAAGAGCAGGAAGGTCTGACACGCCTGGCCGCGGAACTCCAGGATCGGGATTTTCAGCGCTTGACCCGGGAAGCCTTGCTCGGCGCCGTTGGAGAAGAAGGCGAAAACCGGGTGATGCTCCGTCCCGCGGATTCAGAAATGCTGCTGCGCCCGGCGGACCGGGACAGTGCAGCCCTGGGGGCGGTGCGTTCCCAGTTCAATCGCAAGGTGGCCGACATGTTGAATGTGTCACGGCGCATTCTGGGGGAGAAAGTAGCCCGCCTGAACCTGGAGTTGAAAGAGATCAATACGGATCTTCAGGAACGCAACCTCTTGCTGAAAGAGAAACTGGATGAACTGGATGAATACCGCCAGCGTCTGGACGAACAGAAGTCCTACATCGGGGAATTGGAAGGAATTCGTACGGATCTTGAAGCGGCCGTTACCGACCTGGAAACCAAGATTGAAGACGGCCAACTGAAAGTGTCTTTCCAGGGAGACATTCTTTTCGCATCCGGCAGTCACAAGCTGCGTACACCGGGTCGGCGTTTGCTGGACTCCGTTTTCCCCGTCTTGTTGCAACAGGTGGACAAAGTCGATATTTTTGTGGCCGGTCACACCGACAATGTTCCGATCCGGCCCGATGCCCGCGACCGTTACGCATCCAATTGGGAGCTGTCAACTTACCGGGCCATTGAGGTGGTGAAGTATTTGACCGACAAAGGCATGAATCCCCGGCACCTGACTGCCGCAGGTTACGGGGAGTACAAGCCGGTGGCGGAAAACTCCACTGAAGCCGGCCGTCACCGCAACCGGCGGGTGGAGTTGTTTCTGATTCCGCAGATGATCCGCCGGGCACCGAACTCACGTAAGGGGGACGGTGATGTCAATTCTGCAGCAGACGGTTGATTTCAAACGCGGCCGCGGCGGCGATATCGTCGACTTTCCCAACTTCGTCTTTGGTGAAACGCCCAAGGACCCATGAAGTGACTGATCCCCGGCCGGGTCGTGAAATACCCAGCCGCAGGCGCAGGAAATCCCGGGTCCCCAGAGAATTGGTGATGGACCGCAACCCGTTGTGCCCGCCCAGACCCCCGCCCTGTTTGAGGGCGACGCGACCGAAGTCCAACTCCAGGTCGTCGTGGACAATCAGCATCTCATCCGGGCGAATCCCCAGGTATTGTGCCATGAGCGATACGCTGCGACCGCTGAGGTTCATCAGGGTCATGGGCTTGAGCAGCCAGGCGGACTCCCCCCCGGAAATGACGTACTTACTGATTTCTCCCTGGAACCGTTGCTTCCAGTCGCGGGGAGGCGGATCCAGAAAAGCCGGTACTCGCCAGGCGAAATTATGACGGGTGTCCCGGTACTCATCTCCCGGGTTTCCCAAAAACACAACCAGCTTCAAAGATACGAAAGAAACGTTGTACAGCGGACTCACTGGGCGATAATCGGGCCGCCGATCCTGCTGACTGCAGTAATAAAAGTCGGGGGAGGATCTTCCAGATGGATTCCCAGTTCATTGGATCCATGAGCTGAAAAGGTTTTTTTGATCCAGCGGATGGTTCCGGACAGATTGAATTCCTCGCCATCGAGTTGAAGACTGATGCGAATCTGTCGCCGGGTCGGCAATGAAGACAAAGCCACTTTGATGCCGTCTTCGCTGATATCCAGAAGCATTCCGGCCTTATCGTCGACCTTTATCAGGCTTCTTTTTTTGAGTCTTTTGTCTTTGCGCTTTTCCATTGCGACTTATCCTTTCAATCTCTTGGGATTCGGATTCAGCATACTCCGGCGCAATTGAATTTTCAAGCGTTGCGATTGCAGGTTTTTCAGCCGGTCCGGGCGAAGCAGAGAAAACGTCAACGGGTCCCCGGTATTCAAGCAGGTGATGCCCATAGGCTTTCAAGTGGAAATGCAACCCCCGGCGCCGGATATCGCTCGCGGATTGAGTGACGCGGGTTCCGGTAATCAGGTCATGAAAACAGAGATCTTGATTGCAGGAAGCGGGAATTTGCAGGATATCCGTCAAGGTACGGTCCGGGTTCAGTTCTCCGTTACGCAACCAGCCTTCAGTGGAAGCGTAACGATTGTGGACCAGAACCATCAGGGTTTCTCTGCCCTGTCCGCGGGAAAAGGCGAGAACATTTTCGTCGATTTCTCCATTATCGAGGCGGAGTGGAAACATTTCCAGGTCATCGGCTCCGGCGAAACGCCTGCGTTGGCGCATGAGGGGAAATATAAACGCGTCATGGTGTTGATACAAGTGATCATCGTGCTTTTCACTGCTACGGGGCGCGGCGAATTCCATTCCGTACTTTTCTTCCAGGCCCTCGACCTGGCCATGGGCGAACATCGGCAGTCCCGGAAGGGTCAACATGAGTGTGCAGGCGGCAAAGTACTTGTCTCCCCTGCCGAACTGCCGCGCCGTGGTTTCTTCATCCGGATTGCTTAAAAAATTAACGAATCTGGAGAGAACAGATGGATTTTCTTTCCAGATGGAAATGATGTACTTGCGGAAGTCCGCGTTTTCTTCGTTGCGCAGCATGTGCATAAAGGCGCTGTTGTAAACCCGGTGCATGCCCAGCCGGCGGACAAAATAGCTTTCCATCAGCCAGAACGCCTCCGCCAGAAGCAACGTATCCGGAAACTCAGCCGCAATGGTATCCACTACCCGGCGCCAGAATTCTTCCGGCATACGCATGTCAAAAGCGGCCTGATCCAGAGCCGACTCCGCCCGGGAAGGAATGGCGCCTCCCTGTCCGGGCGGAGGGTACCAGAGGCGACGAAAGTGGCGTCGGGTCAGGGTCATGGCGGCATCAAAACGGATTATGGGTACCTGACGGGCAACACCACGGATTTCGTCCATCACGGTATCCCGGACTTTCTCTTGCAGAAAATCCAACTGGGCTGTATCGTTCCAGGGAATATGGGTGCCGTCATTCCCGTGGTATACATAGCGCTGGCGGCCATTGCGGTCACGCATGTGAAAAACCACCGCCGCATCGGAGCGATCAAAGTAATGATCTTCAATGCGGATCGAAATCTCCGCTTCCGGACTGAGTTCGGGCCCGTTGAATGAATACCCGGGATACGGGCAGTCATCACGTTGAATAAAGAGTTCCGGATGATTTCTGACCAGTGGTGAATCCAGGCCCATGTGATTGGGAACCATGTCTGCTCCCAGGCGGATACCTGCTGCTGCGGCGCGTTGCGAGAGATTTTTCAGGCCGGTGTCTCCTCCCAGTTCGGGCGCGACGTGGTAACGGTTGATGGCATATGCTGAGGCCAGGGCTTGATGATCACCGCCAAGCCGCTTGATACGCAGTGAGGCGGGGCTGCGTTCCCACAGCCCCACCAGCCAGATTCCCGTAAAACCCTGACTCGCGAGGAGGTTCAACTCTTCATCGGGAATAGCTGCCAGGCTGTTTATCGGCCGTTGCCAGCGTGCGCTCAACTGTTGCAGCCATACATGGGTGTGCTTGGCCAGTAGTACGAGGTTCGCCATCCAGTCACTGTCGCGACTGAAACAATCCACCCCGTCCAAGGGTTCACCAACGCGTTGCCAATAGGCGGCTTTCGGTGGCGGCGGGGAATGGACGGGGGGGGTTTCTTCGGCCATCAGGTCAAGCGCGCCGTCAATACAATCGGCCAGATCAGGCATCCATGCGCCCCATTCCCGTTTCAGGAATGCCAGTTGTTCAGACAGGGAATCGGGGGCTGCGCGGACCGCCGCCGTTAATGAATCCGGCAACGAAAGCATCTTTTCCCCGGTTGCATCATGAGTGGCGCGCAATACAGATTCCAGTGACGGAAGAAGGGTTGAGAAAACCTTCCGGCTGCGCAGTTCTTCCACCGGAAACAGTGCTCTTACCCGTTGCAGGGCCGGGTTCGCCCAGGCCAGGTCGAGCAGCCAGAGTTCTTCAAGCATTTGCGAGCGATGCCGCGACCCATCCTTCCCGTTCAGGTAATCGGCGGGAGGAATAGACTTTAGAAACACATCATCCGGTGGAAAGTCCGCAGTGACCAGACAAAGGGCCTGGTCCAACCGGGCTTGTCCCGTTTTCAGGGCCAGCGCGTTCAGCGGCAAACCGGCCGAGCCCAGCCTGATGCGGATGATCCGATGCTGAATCTGGTGGATCAACGAGCCGGCCAGAAGTTCACCGGCCGCAAGCGGGGGCATGGCGGATGCAGCTATGCGTGCAGCAAATCGGCGGGCTGTCGCGATCGTACCCAATACCAGATCACCTTCTCTGGAGAGCCAGGAGGGATCCGGTTGAAGTTGCCGGCGGGTCTTGCGGTGAAGGCGCATTTGCTATTCAGACTAGCCCATTGGTTACGGGAAGTCAATTCAGGTGCGCGGATTTGATTTTCTGTTCCGTGCCGGGGTATAATCCCCGGGAAGGCAAGTCGGATCTTTTCTAATGCAACGCAACGTACGCAAGATAGTGCTTGTTTTTACCGTCCTCTTGCTGGCCGGACTGGCGGGATTATTCCTGGCCATTGCGGAGTTCAACCGCAACTACGAATCTCAGTTGGAATCACTTGGAAAAATGCAACAGCGACTGCGTTTGCTGGAAAAGGAGCTGGATCTGCGCAACCACCAACTGAAGGATTACGAAATCACCCGTTACCGGGTGCAGGCTTTTGCACGCCGTTACCCGTTGTTTGATCGCATCGCGCGGGTGGTCTATGAGAAGAGCCGTGAATACGGATTTCATCCCCGTCTGGTCATGGGAGTAATCCAGGTGGAAAGTGCTTTCAACCCGAAAGCGGTTTCCAACCGCGGCGCTTACGGGTTGATGCAGGTCAACCTGTCGGTTTGGAAGGATGAACTGAAGATCGACCGCAGTCGCATCTTTGATATCGAATACAATATCGATCTGGGCTTGAAAATCCTTAAGCGGTATTCCCTGGTCGCCAAGGGCAACATTCAGCGTGCGTTACACCTTTATAACAACGGCTATAAGTACAACAACACCGGGTATGTGTTGCGGGTAAACTCGGTGCTGTTCGATTCCGACGTCAACCAGTTGTCCCGCTTCAACCTGACTCATAGCCCGGTTATTCATCCGGGGCGTATTCAGCAGTCACAATAACATCCATGGGCTGGCGTTCGCCGCCTTCATGTTGGAAGTCCACACCGGTCACTCGGCTTCCACTTTTCTCAAACAGGTTGATTTCCCAGAAGAAATCCGGCCACAATGTGGTTCGGAAACGGTAAACTGATGGCTTCAGGCGGCAGATCCGCCAGGCGGGGCCATGTTGGATGGCACTTCCAAAGGCGGTCAGTTGCATGCGCCCCTTGTCACCGAAAAAATGCAACATCAGGTCATCCAGCGGAATGATCACTCTTCTGGGCTGCGTGAAGCGTGATCCGCCATCCACCTCAATGCGTGTGGGGAGTTCCCGTGCCCGGCCTCCGGTCTGGCAGAATTGGGCTCCCCTTATCTCCCAGACCCCACGGTCTACAGTGTTGATTTCCCAGTGGTAGTCGGGCCAGTTGGCATGGCGCAACTGGAAGATGTAGGGGCGCATACGGCATTTGCGCCAGTCTTTTCCGTCGGAAATCACGGCGCCCTGGCATTCAATGGTGAGATTGTAGTTTTCCGGTTCAAAAACAAGCCGGGCCTGGTTGAGCCCGACTTTCAGGTTCTGGACTTTGGGAAAAGACAGGAATGTGAGGCCGAGAATGCTGTTGTCCAAACGCGCATATTCTTTCAGTTTTCCCTCCGGATCAGCCACCACGGCCATGTAATACTTGCCCGGAGGAACGTCAAGGGGGATGGTAATGGGGTTGGGAAAAGAAACCGTGTGTTTCTCTCCGGGAACCAGTTTCTTTAGGGTGACCCGTCCCAGGCGCAAAGGTGCGTCCGCTGAGAAAACTTCAACACTGGCAATGGGTGTTGGCGGTAATTGGCTTTGCGGCGAAAGCAGCAAGTCCAAGTAAATCCCTTCAGCAGGAGAGGCGCCCTTGTTTTGCACCGAGACTTCGATTTCCCGGGTCAGATCCTGGCCGTTCTGAATGCGGATGGGGAATTTCATCTCCACAGCCAGGTCGGGGACTTCGGAAAATGTCAGGTGATAAAAACGCAAGTAGTTCAACTCTTTCTGCTGGTAGCGCTTGTCGGCATCCCGGATTACAAAACGCCCGTCAGGAATTTTGATGTCTTTGGTGACCAGTTGCAGCAGATAACCCGATTCACCGGGGTTGCTTTCAACATTGTCCAGGATTTTGCGGTAGTCCTTTTCTTCGAATTTCACCATCAGCCACTGGTCATTCACTACGCGGTACGCCCATTTGATTTCTCCGTTTTTCACTTTTCCCAGCCGGGCAACGGTTTCGCCGTCCGTGTTGATGATTTCCAGGTCACCACCAGCATCCTGGAGCTCATCCAACCGGATCATCTCGTATAGGTTGTTCAAGCTTAAGAGCAGGTGGTTGCCTGACTCCTGATTCAACACAGGTTCCTGAACTTTGAGGAAACGTGCCGTTGATTGCTGTTGTCCCGCGCACAGCAGCGCCAGGGACAGGATTGCGATAACCAGAACACTTGTCTTGCCTGACATGCCGACCTCCCGATCTGAGCATTTGGTGTCATTCCGAAAGCAAACGGTTTCGGTATACATTATGGTATAAACCCCCTGATTTTTCAGGCGTTTTCCGTAGCGAAGCAGCCAGATCGTTTGATTCTTTCCGGTGGTGGGGTAAAATCCTGGCGGAGATTTCATGATCGATACGTTCAGTTATTCAGCCATTGCCACGTTCGAGAATTGCCCGATGGCTTTCCGTTTCCGTTACCTGGAGAAGCGCCCCGAGGCGTTTGTTACAGTTGAAACCCACATGGGGAGAGTGGTTCATGCGGTCCTGTTTCAGGCGTATGCGGCCGGTTCTGCGGCTGTTCCGGCAACCGAATTGGGGGCAAACTACCGCGAATTGTGGATGCAAACGGACACCCAGCGCCTGCACATTGTGCGGCAGGACGCATCTCTGGAAGAGTACTTCCAGGCCGGCCTGAACATGCTGCTTGCCTATCAGAAACGGGTGATGGCCAATGACCGGCGCCCCAGCCTGGGTCTGGAAAAAGATTTTCTCCTGGAACTTTCCGTGGGTATCTCTTTCCGCGGCGTGGTGGACCGCATTGCCCGTGAGGAAAACGGCTATCTGCGCGTGATCGATTACAAGACCGGCCGTACCGGTGATCCCATGGATTCCCTGCAGTTGCCGGCGTATGCCCTGTTTGCTTTTACACTGACTGCGGATCAAGCCGTGGAATTGTGTTTCGAGGATCTGCGTGAACAGGTGACAAAAACGGTTTTGTTTCCCCGGGCCCAGGCGGACAGCGTGAAACAGCAGCTGGTGCATTCCATTGAGACGATCCGTCAGGCAAAAGAATTTCCACCCAGGCCTTCGGCGTTGTGTCGCTGGTGCGGCTACAACCCGGATTGTCCGGGAATTGCCGGCCTGACATCTCCTGCCGGGGTGTCGGAAGCGGCTGATGAGTTGTGCGGCAGTTGCCCGGAATGTGGCGCACCATTGGCGCGCCGCAAGGGCCGGTATGGAGAATTCATGGGTTGCACGGCATTTCCCGGTTGCCGATTTACACTGGACTTGAATGTCAAACAAGCGGAAATTCCCGCCGAGATGGTCTGCCCGGAATGCGGGAGTCCGTTACGGGAGCGCAAGGGCCGGTATGGTCGTTTTCTGGGCTGTTCGCGGTATCCCGCATGCCGGTTCTCCCGGGATATTTCCACTGAAGTCAGCAAAGCGGATTCGAATCGGGATCGGGTGGGGAAATCCGAATAGAAAGTCCGCGGAAGGCTCTGTCTGGCTTGATACGCCGAATCCCGTCATGGGTCTGGATCGGAGCGGGGAGGGTTGACGAAATTCCACGACCACACACAATTACTTGAGTCAACCAACCCGAATAAAACGCAAGGGAAACAGAAATCATCGCCGTCTCTTTGCTGATTGCCGCAAACACTCCGGACCTGCGATACCAGCGGGTCTTGCCCGGTGGAGGTTGACTTGGGCCATGTTGTTCAGTATACTAAAAAGACTCTGACGGGAAAATTGTAAATTCTAATTCCAAATAGAGGAGGAAAATATGCGCAAAGCCCTTATCATGGGTGCGGCTGGACGGGATTTTCACAATTTCAACACGTTTTTCCGCCATCGTACGGATATCCGGGTTGTGGCCTTTACAGCCACGCAGATTCCAGGTATCGATGACAAAAAGTATCCGGCGGAATTGGCGGGAAAGGAGCAGTATCCCAATGGTATTCCCATCCATTCCGAAGCTGAACTGGAGGATTTGATTCATGATCACGGTATTCAGGATGTGTATTTTTCATACAGCGACTTGCCCTACGAATATGTGATGAGTCGTTCCGCCCTGGTGAACAAAGCGGGTGCCAATTTCATTTTGCTCGGACCCGGTGAAACCATGGTCAAGAGCTCCAAGCCCGTGGTTTCGATCTGCGCCGTACGGACCGGTTGCGGCAAGAGCCAGACAACCCGCCGGGTGTCTGCGGTGCTTCAGGAGATGGGGCTGAAAGTGGCGGCCATTCGTCACCCCATGCCCTATGGCGACCTCGTGAAACAGCGGGTGCAGCGATTTGCTTCGATCGACGATCTGAAAAAACACGAGTGCACGATTGAAGAGATGGAGGAATACGAGCCCCATATCTCCAGCGGAACGGTAATCTATGCCGGCGTCGACTACGAGGCCATCTTGCGCGAAGCCGAAAAAGAAGCCGATATCATATTGTGGGACGGCGGCAACAACGATTTTCCGTTCTACCATTCAGACCTGGAGATTGTTGTGGTGGATCCCCATCGTCCCGGTCACGAAATCTCTTATTATCCGGGTGAAGTCAATTTGCGTCGTGCCGATGTGATTGTGATCAACAAAATTGATACCGCTGATCTGGATGATATCCTTGAGGTTCGGGAAAATATCCGCGAGTTCAACCCGGGTGCGGTTGTCGTAGACGCCGCTTCACCGGTTTTCGTGGATGATTCTGAAATGATCCGCGGCAAGCGGGTTCTGGTAGTGGAAGACGGGCCCACCCTGACTCATGGCGAAATGACTTATGGGGCGGGAGTCGTGGCTGCGTATAAATTCGGGGCTGAGGAATTGGTAAATCCACGACCATTCGCGGTTGGTGAGATACAAAAAACCTACGCCAAATATCCAGAGATCGGTGAAGAACTGTTGCCGGCCATGGGATACGGCGAAAAGCAGATGAAGGATCTGGAGGCCACGATTAATGCCGTGGATTGCGATCTGGTAATCATCGGTACGCCCATTGATCTGGGACGGGTCATCAACATCAACAAACCCATGGTTCGAGTGACATACGAACTGGATGAAATCGGCAAGCCCACACTTGCGGATATTCTGCAGAAGAAGTTTCAGAAATAGGAGCGCGGTTGATAATCGGTCCGCCGGGAACAACCCGGCGGACCGTTCCGCATAGCGATGAAGAAACGAACAGCACTTGTTGCATTCGGCGGCAACGCCATGTTGCCCGCAGGCAGCCGGGGGACCGCCTCCGAACAATACCGCAATGCCCGTAAAGCCGCTGCCCTGATGGCGGAGATCGTACGCAAGGGGTATGAACTGGTAATTGTTCACGGCAATGGTCCCCAGGTGGGCAACATCCTGTTGCAGATGGAAGCCGGGGCCAATATCACCCCCCCCATGCCCATTGATGTCTGTGACGCCATGACAGAGGGTAGCATGGGGTATCTGTTGGAGCGGGCGTTGATCAACGAGTTGCGAAAACGATCTGTCGACAAGGAAGTGATCACCGTGCTGACGCAGGTGGTGGTTGATCGCAATGATCCGGCTTTTTCCCGACCCACCAAGCCCATCGGCCCGTTTTACCCGGATTTCCGCGCGCGGCAGTTGAGAAGAGAAAACCGTTGGGAGATGGTGGAAGATGCCGGCAGGGGATTCCGGCGCGTTGTGCCTTCGCCGCATCCCATTGACATCGTACCCAAGCGTGCCATTCGCAACCTGCTGGATCATGGCGTGATCGTCATCAGCGCCGGCGGTGGCGGTATCCCGGTGCATATTAACGGTTCGGGCTATCTGGAGGGAGTGGAAGCGGTAATCGACAAGGATTTTGCCGCTTCATTGATCGCTCGCGAAGAAGGGGTTGACCTTTTCGTGATCCTGACCGGCGTGGACCGCGTGTATGAAAATTTTGGAACTCCGGAAGCCAGGCCGGTACGTGTCATGAACCTGTCCCGGGCCCGGGCCATGCTGGAAGCGGGGCAATTCCCGCCCGGCTCTATGGCTCCCAAAATCAAAGCAGCCATGGAGTACATTGAGGCGGGAGGCCGGGAAGTGTTGATCACTTCAGCAGAAAAGCTGAAAGCTGCGATGATCGGGAGGTCCGGTACGCGTATCGTAGCCGGGGGGGAGTCGTGAAGTCAGCTCATTGCGATAAAAGGAGAGAATGGTGGAAGTCAACCTGAATGTTGAAAATCCGGATATTGAGGTAATCCGGTCCTTTTTAAAGGGACAGGAACTCCCTCAGGAACTGGATGAAGTGGTATACCACCTTGCGCTGGTCAAAACCAGGCATTTGCGGAAAAATCGGGTCAAGATCTACGACCCCGGGTGCGAATACCGGGAAGGCGACCTGATCTATAAAGATTATTCCGGCAAACTGCCGACCGGGGCTAAGCGTTTCATTGAAATGGATCGCGGTGTTGTGTTAAAGGTAGTGGAAGTGCGCCAGCATCTGGGGCGCCACGAAATCCGGCTCGAATACGAGGGAACTTCGGATTTTCTCCGTTATGCCCAGTATCTGGAACGGCAGAAAATCGACTTGTTGTTGCCCCATAAACAGTCGCGTCCGCCTGCCAAAACCCGGTACCTGGAAGAAGATCTGGACCCACGTCTGAAGCAGCAACCCCTGGTGGAGCGTGATTTCAACCGCCTGCGCAAAAAAGTGGTCAGTGCGTTGAGCCGCATCCAGGGAGTAGCCTTTATCTCGGAGAAATTGCTGCTGGAAGAAAATCTCAAAAAGATCGATGACAGTGTGTTTGACCATATCCGGGAATTTTTGCGTGAAAACAAGAAATCTGAAAGCACTGAATTTCTGGTGGAGAATTTTGTCAAGGTTAAACCCAAAGATTCCGCATTCCCCGCTTATTGTTTTGCATTGAACTTCCGCATGATGCGGGATTTCAAGATCGATTTTCATCAGACCAGCATGGCGGGCTGGGGGCGCTGGAACTTGATCTCGGTCATCTATCATTTACGAAAAGATTCCATTATCAGTTTGCCCAACCCTTTGGAAAAAGAGGTTCACCTGCCCAATCGCAAGGGATTGACCTTGTTGCGGCGGAAGTTGAATGGGGAGCTGTTTCCGGAACCCAACCGCTTTTACCTGACCCAAAGGGAAGTGACTTCCGGGGCTTTGCGTGTCAAGCCCGGTACATTTCAATTTGGCGAGTCAATTGAACTCACGGCTCATGAAGCGGGCACCAAAAAGGAGCTGACTCTTTATTACTATCCGGATGACCAGTTGATCATGGGATTCAAGGATTACTTTGACGGCATTCGCGCCCTTCAGGCCTTGAGCCTGACTTTGGAACAAACCGGGGAAGATCGTTTCCAGTTTGAGGTTCGAACCACCAAGAAAGGTACGATCTCTGACCGGGTGGAATACGATCCGGATAAAGGCACTTTCCGGGTTACCGAGGAAAAGGTGGCGTCACCGGTTTTTGCAAACAAAACCATGTTTCTGGAACCCGAAGTGTTCCGTATTGTATACGAACATATCGAAGACTTCCGCGAAGCCGAATCCATGAACGACCTGGTGCAGCGGGTCTTTCTGGTGTTCGGCATCCGTGAACGCAATTACGAGATCCACACCCTGCGTTTGTACCATATTCTGGATCTCATCTATCCGGTTCGTCTTCGCTCCGTGGAAGATATTTTGCTGGCCAACCCGGAATTTGTCTCCTCTGAAAAGGTTCCCGGGGTGTTTTACCTGGATTCCGATTCCATTGGACAGCCCGAGACCGAGGAACGTGAACGTCTGTTGGAGGTTCATGAAGAGGAAGAAATCGCGGAAGTGGAAGTCGGGGAGGAGATAGCGGCAGAGATCGCCTCGACCGCCGATACGGAGGTCAGGGAAGAGAGCCGTCGTGAAGAAGAGATCCGCTTGTTGCGGGAGGAACGGCGTCGCCGCCGTGAAGAAGAGATGCGCATTAAAGAAGAACGCATGCGCCGCATCCGCATGGAAAAATTGGGGGAACGGCTGCAGGCGGTTGAAGCCCCGCCCGTGCAACTGGAACCTGAGGAAGTCGAGGCGGAAACGACTCGCCGCCGTCGTCGCATCGAAGAAGAAGAAGAAAAAATTCCCAAGCCGAAGAAGCGAGTAGAGAAAGCGCCGGCTCCCGAAGAAGAAACATTGGACATGGATGAGATCAAAGAGGAGATCCAGCTGGAAAAACTCAAGGAAGAAGTGCTTGAGAAAAAGGCGGCTGAGGTTCCCAAAGAAAAAAAAGAGGTTGCCTATAAGGACGATGGCGGTTTCGGCGGCATTCTTGCCTCCAAACTGGATCACCTGTCGGAAAAAGAAGAGAACGAAACAAAGAAACCGAAAAAAAAGAAGGACAGGTCCGAAAAGTGAGACTGTTGACCGCACAATGGATGCGGGAAATCGATTCCCGGGCCATTGAAATGGTCGGTATCCCCTCGCTGGTGTTGATGGAGAACGCTTCCAGGGGAGCGGCCCGCTGGTTCCGGGAGTGTTTCCCCGCCTCACGATTCAGTCATGCCGTGGTTCTGGCGGGCAGGGGCAACAACGGCGGAGACGGCATGGCCGTGGCCCGGATACTTGCGGAATGGGATGTTTCCACGGTTGTTTGCCTAATGGCGGAACCGGATGCATTGAGTCCCGATTCGGCACGGCAACATGCATTGTTGATTTCCCTGGGCATACCAGTGCACGTATTGCCGGATAAAGAAGCGTTGTCACAGTTGTTTGCGAGTATGCCCGGGGACCGGACTTTTATTGTGGATGCCTTGCTGGGCATCGGTATCGATCGTCCGGTAATCGAGGATCCGCTGGCCGGGGCAATCCGGGCAATCAACGCATCCGGCTTGCCCGTTGCCGCCATAGACGTTCCTTCCGGTCTATGCGAAAAAGTGCTTCCCCGGGAAGGACTTTGCGTGCACGCCACCTGTACGGCCACTTTTCATGCCCTGAAAGTGGCTCATCTTTATCCGGACGGCAATCCCTATTGCGGACGTATCCGCGTATTGGATATCGGGATCCCCGCGCTGGCCGCAGCGGATGTGGGCGAACCGTTACAGATCATTACCCCGGAGTTGGCCCTTCCTTTAACAGCGCCACGTTCAGCCGGGGCCCATAAGAAAGACTTCGGACACGTACTTTCGATTGCCGGTTCGTCTGAGAAACCCGGCGCCGGTTTTCTGAGCGCGTATGCGGCCCTGCGCGGAGGGGCTGGGCTGAGTACGCTGGCATTGCCTGAGAACAGTCCGCAGGCGGCTCTATGGGCTCCCGAGATCATGACCCTTTACTGGCGGCATGTGGATGACCTGTCGGCCGCGCTGGAGCGATATGACGCCATTGCCATCGGTCCCGGGTTGGGTGTGGAACCGCCGATTCCGGAAATGCTGGATCGCGTGTTGAGTGAGTCCAGAGTACCCCTGATCCTGGACGCGGATGCCTTGAATGTGCTGGCCGGGAATCCGGGACGTTTGCGTACGGTATCCGCTCCGGTTGTGATTACACCCCATCCCGGGGAGTTTTCACGTTTGACCGGTTGGCCGCCCGCAAAGATCCTGGCGGATCGTTGGGGGGCGGCTCGCGCAGTGGCCATGGAAAACAATATCGTTGTGGTTTTGAAAGGTCATCACACAGTGGTGGCGTCACCCCTGGGCCAGGTGTGGGTAAACGCAACCGGTAATCCCGGAATGGCTACTGCCGGAAGTGGAGATGTGTTGACCGGATTCATGGCAGCGCAGATTGCCCGATTGCATGGTCATCGTCCTCTGGATGAGATTTGCGCCGCAGCGGTTTACCTTCACGGCAAGGCGGGAGACCTGGCCGCCCAGCACCAGGGGGAGATCTGCATGACGGCGAAAGATTTGCTGGATGAAATGCCGGCCGCCTTCAAGGGAATTCAAGATGATCCGGGGCCATTCACGATCCTGCGCTGAAACCCGGCTCTGGGGGGCGGCCCTGGGCGGAGCGTTGACCGGCAAAGAACTGGTGTTGATCCATGGCGTTCTGGGAGTTGGCAAGACGCGCTTTGTCCAAGGACTTTTTTCCGGGCTGGGGGGAGATCCGGGCGAAATCGTCAGCCCCACTTTTGCC
>JAFGNX010000111.1 GCA_016926835.1 Candidatus Aminicenantota bacterium
CGTCCAGGGTTTCCACCAGGCGGACGGCGTCCGTCTCGCTGAAACACATGGGCGGCTTGATCTTGAGCACGTTGTGCAGAGGTCCGTCCACGCTGATCAGGATGCCCAGGTCGCGCATGCGCTCACTGATGTAGGCGGCTTCGCGTTCCGCCGCTTCCAGGTTCTCCCGGCTCCGCACAATTTCGATTCCGATAAAAAGGCCGAGGCCGCGCACATCCGCCACCAGGTGGTGGCGGGACTTCAAGGTTTCCAGGTCCGCTTTCAACCGGTTCCCCACACGCCGGGCATGGTCCTGCAGGCCCTCGTCGCGGATCACGTCCAGCACGGCCAGGCCGGCGGCGCAGGAAACGGGATTGCCACCGTAGGTGTTGAAGTACTCCATGCCGGTGTGGAAAGCGTCCGCCACTTCCCGGGTGGTCACCACCGCGGCCAGGGGATGACCGTTTCCCATGGGTTTGCCCATGGTAACGATGTCGGGAAGCGCGTCCTGGGTCTGAAATCCCCAAAAGGCGTCCCCCACGCGGCCGAACCCAACCTGGACCTCGTCGGCGATGGCCACTCCGCCGGCGGCACGCACGGTGGCGAAAGCCCGGGCCAGGAAACCTGCGGGCAAAACGATCTGGCCCCCGCATCCGGGCAGGGATTCAGCCATGAACGCAGCCGCAGGCGTGCCCGCATTTTCCAGTATCCGCAGCATTTCGCGTAACTTCCGCGCGTAATGTTCCCCGCTATCGGGCAGACCGCGGTATTCGCCGCGCAGGGGGTCGGGCAGGGGGAACACGTGGGTGTGCGGCGGCCGGCCCGTGCCGCCTTTGCCGTTGAATTTGTAGGGACTGATGTTGATCAGGCCGGCCAGGTTACCATGGTAGGCGGCGTCCAACACCACCATGTCGCGGCGGCCAGTGGCCGACCGCGCCAGGCGCAGGGCCAGATCATTGGCCTCGCTGCCGCTGTTGCAGAAAAAACACACCTGCAGGGGATCGGGCAGGGTATCGGTCAGGCGTTGGGCATATTCCGCCAGCAAAGGATGCAGGTAGCGGGTGTTGGTATTGAGAATGGCCGCCTGGGTGGCCACGGCATCCACAACCCGGGGATGGCAATGGCCCACGTGGGGAACGTTGTTGACCGCGTCCAGAAATCGATGGCCGTCACGATCGTACATGAACTGCATGAAACCTCGTACCATGGTCAGGGGACGGCGGTAGGAGATGCTGAGGGCGGGGTTGAGCCGGTGTCTGCGCGCAACCAGGATTTCTTCCGTGTTCATGGGGGGCGCGGGAAAGGCCTCGGCGGGGATATTCAGTATGTTGTTGGGGTCGGGACAGATCTCCAACCACGCTTCTTTTTCGCCCGGGGCGGCGACTCCGGGAAAATTGTCTTTGCAGTCAAGCAGATCCGCCATCACCTGAAAGTGCAGGTGGGGCGGCCAGCCGCCGTTTTCACTGTCAGCACCCAGGCGCACAAACTCCCTGCCCCGGCCCACAGGGGTCCCGGGTTTCAAATCGGTGATGGATTCCCTGGCCAGATGGCCGTAAAGGGTGAAAAAGGGCGGTCCGTCGGCCGGGGTATGGCGCAGAATCACCGTCGGGCCGTAGTCTCCTGGAAACGCGTTGTCGACGGCGCTGACAACGATTCCATCTAGGGGAGCGCAGACCGCTGTGCCCGCGGTCGCGAAGAGGTCCATGCCCAGGTGGATGGTGCGCGGTCCGGCGGGTGAGCAAAACTGGGGTGTGGTGTAGCAGAGCCGCGCCTCGTTGTAGCGTCCCACAGCCATGCCTTCGCCCGGGGGAAGCTGCCAACCGGCATCCGCATTCAGCGTGGACGGCTGCGCATGGCGTCCGGAAACACTCAGGTCCAGTACGCGGACAGGTCCGTTCAGACCCTGCATGACCGGGGCGAAACTTCCCCGATTTTTCGCCAGCCAGCTGTGAAATTCCATTGCGCCGGCAGTAGCGGCCAGGCCACAGGCTTTGCGGATGCGCGCGCGTGCCGCCAGGGGGTTGGTCCCGGTCAACTGCAGGAAAGTTTCCCGCACAGCTTGCCGGGAAATCTGGTGGTAAGCGTTTTCCGGCTCTTCCTCCAGCCGGCGCGCAGCCACCACCAGGCTGGCGGCCAGACGCAGACGCACCAGGCAGAAAATCCGGTCGATTTCCTTTTTCTGTAAGGGAAACACCTGGTGGTAACCCTGCGCCACTGCGGCAATGGCTGCCACGGGATCTTGCTGGTAAAGGCAGGCATAGGCCGCGGCGATTGCGGGTTCACAAACACGGTAAGTGTTGATCAGGT
Source organism: Candidatus Aminicenantota bacterium (assembly GCA_016926835.1). GTDB lineage: Bacteria > Acidobacteriota > Aminicenantia > UBA2199 > UBA2199 > UBA876. Next base: position 2,287 of record JAFGNX010000111.1, read on the forward strand.
CTCCGAAATCGACCAGTCCGGAAATTTCAGGCACCCAAGGGTCCGCATTCCCCAGCAAGACGTTATGGTCGTTGGCGTCGTTGTGAACCACCTGCCTGGGACAGCCGGCCAGGGCGGGAATGGTTTTCTCCCCTGCCTCCGCCAGTATCCGGGATACCGCTTGTTGCAGTTGGGGATCTTTCAGGGTGTGGACATGCACAGAGAGTTCGGGGGCCCGGCAGAGATCCCACACCAGTTCCCGGTTCTGCGCGTCATGGTAAAAGCCTGCCAGGCTCTTGTCCACGCGAGCCAGGAATGCCCCCAGCCGGTAAGCCAGCCGGGGTGTACGCGGGCGGGTATCCGCCATGAGGATTCCCGGCAACCAGGAGAGCAGGTGCAGGTGGACAACTCCCATGTCCGGGGATTCAATTTCAACCAGCCGTTTGCCCTCAAGGGAATACTGAACGCGGGGAACCGGAAGCTCCGGATCCGTCTCGGCCAGATGGTCCAGGGCGCTGATGCAAAGATCCAGGATCTCCGGTTCGGATCCGGGAGGAGATATTTTGAGCAGATAGTCCCGGCCGGGGGTATGGATGCGGTAATTGTGGTCATGTTCACCGTGAAGAAAAGCAGCACTGCCGGTGACGCCGAAATGGGTCTTTACCAGGTCCTCGACTTTTTCGTCCGCCCAGGGGCTTTGCTCTCTACGGCTCATGGGTCCTCCTCGAATTGAAGATCACTGAACCATCCCGGGAAAAAGCCTAGTTTTTGGGCTGATTCGGAGGCGATGTCACCACGGGCAGAAAAAAGACGATCTCAACCTGCGTGCCCTTGTTTTTTTCCGCAAGGATAACCAGCTTGTCTGCGAACCGTTTCATGTTGGGAATGCCCATACCGGCTCCAAAGCCGAATTCACGCACATAGTCGGACGCCGTGGAAAAGCCTTCGGTCATGGCCTGGTCCATGTCTTCAATACCGATACCGTTGTCGGTGACCCGCACAATGATGCGGTCCTCTTTGATAAAGCAATAGATGTCGCCTTTGCTGCAACTGTGGATCACCACGTTGGTTTCCGCTTCGTAGGTAGCGATACCCACGCGGCGGGAGATCTCATGGTCCACGCCCTTTTTTTTCAGGAACTGTTTGAGCAGGGCCGCCCCAGTGCCGGCCGACGTGATGTCGGAATTATCGATGTTATAATGAAATTCGGCCTCGTCACCACGCAGCCGTTCCCCCGTAATCAGGGAGAACTCCTGGTCCAGGGTGGTTTGGCGCTTGGTATCGTGGATATAGATGAGGTTGAACTTTTCCAGGATGCCGTGCAGGATGTCTTCGCGGGCGATAATGCCCCGCAGGCGGTTGTTTTCATCCACCACCGGAAAGCGTCCGAGTTTGTACGTACTGAACTTGTCCACAATGCTGGGCAGGTTGTCTTCCGGTCGCAGGCTGATCACTTCCCGGGTCATTACCTTTTCCAGGGGTTCATTGATGCGGCCGTACTCCAGAGCATTGATGATATCCTCGATGCTGATAATGCCTACCACGAGATGATTGCGGTCCACAATGGGAATTCCGGAGATCTTTTTGATCTTCATCATCTCTTTGGCGCGGGCGACCTTCTTATCCGGGGTCAGGCTCACGGGATTGCGGGTCATGATATCCGCGGCGGTCAGGTCGCGGAATATGTCGACGTATTTCTTGAGGTTCTTTTCTTCAGCCATCGATCCCCTTGAAACCCGCGGTATAAAGGCGTCCGCAGGCGGAAAACATGAAAAAAGGTGTGCGGATGAGGAGGAAGTCGTTCATGCGTGCCATTTCAACGGTTGCGGGAGGGATGTTCTTGTTCTGCACTACCACCAGCCCCAGGAGTTCGGTCACCATGCCGGTACGCACCGATTGCGGTGAAGTATGGGCCGTAAGCACCACCATGCCCGGTTTGGCCAGGGCCAGGATGTCGCTCATCATGTCTCCGGCGCCGATGGATTGCACCTCTTCATCCAGGCGGCTTTCACCGCTGATCACTTCGCCTTCCAGGATCTTGACCAGTTCTCGGGCTGTTGGCATATGGATTTCTCCTGCCGGAAGTGTAGCGCAGAGCCCCATTCAAGTCAACGCGGCGCCTTGCGTTTGAGTTATATTCAAGGTATAAATTGGGCTGCCGCTTGCGGCGGCGGAGAGCAACGTGACAGTAAAGGTGGACCTGCACATACACACGGCCCTGTCTCCCTGCGGCAGCCTGGAGATGTCTCCGCGCGCGATTGTCGCCCAAGCGCGTGCCCTGGGTCTGGACATGATCGCGGTTACGGATCACAACTGCATGGCCAATGTGGCCGCCACCGTAGAGGCCGGGAACCGGGAAGGGGTGAAGGTGATTCCCGGCATGGAGGCCCAGAGTGCGGAAGGCGTCCACGTGTTGTGCTATTTCCCGGATTGGGACATCGCCCGGGTCTGCTACCGGGAAATCTACACCCATCTGCCGGACATCGCCAACAACGCGGATTTTTTTGGTGACCAGGTGATTGTGGATGTCGATGACAATGTAACCGGCTTCGAACCCCGGGTGTTGCTGAATTCGCTGGATTTGTCTATCGATGACCTGACAGCCCGCGTGCGGAATTGCGGCGGCGAGGTGATCCCCGCCCACGTGGAAAGCAGCGGATTCGGTCTGCTGCCCCACCTGGGAATGGTGCCCCC
>JAFGNX010000112.1 GCA_016926835.1 Candidatus Aminicenantota bacterium
CAGAAAAAGGTGGGCACGGTGACGGCTGTTCCGATAAGCAGCACCAACACATGGCTGTGGGCGGCGATTTGTTGGGCTCCACTACGGTCCATGGCGCCGATATAACGGGATACGGCTGATCCTCCACCCACACCGATACCGGAGGCGATGGCCATGATCATGAAATGAAAGGGAAAGAAAAACCCGACCGCGGCCAATGCGTCGGCGCCGATTCCCGCCACCCATATGGCGTCCACAAAATTGTACAGGGTCTGGACGGACATGGCCAGGATCATGGGGAGGGAAAGGCGCAGAATGGCGCTGCGGGGATTCCCGGTCAGGGTACGCACCCCCCGGGTGGGTGCTGGCGGGTTCACCCGGCGCGGATGCGATTTTGTCATTCAGGGAATCTACGCCAACCCCGGTATTCTGTCAAGACATTCGACCGGACATTCAGTTGGACTGGAATCAGAAAAAAATCCGTCAGAAATCACAGACAATCGGTATTTGCGGAGTTTCAGGGAAACGGAAGTGAAAAAGCGCCGCCGGGAGGGCGAAATCGCCCTCCCGGCGGTTGCGGAAACGTGCGCCTCACGCGATGGAGGCTTTATCCAGTTTTTTGCGAATGCTCAGGATAAAGCTGGCTGACAGAATACTGCAGACCACGAATATGGACCACAATTGCCAGAGTTCAAGCTTATCCCAGAAGTAACCGCCCACAAAGAGCAACTTGTTGCCGGTGGCTGTGGCCAGGAGCCAGCCTCCCTGCATCAGTCCCTGGAAACGTACCGGGGAAACCTTGGATACGAACGAGAGACCCATAGGACTGAGGAAGAGCTCGGCGATGGTCAGAATCAGGTAAGTGCTGATCAGCCAATGTGGAGATATCCGGTCCCATTCGGTCAGGTTTTGAGTGGCGATCAATTTGGGAGCCGCCAGCTTCAGCGAACCTACTAACATGACGACAAAGGCGATCGCGGCGATAACCATACCGATGCCGATTTTTGTCGGCGTCGAAGGCTCCATGTTCCGCTTGCGCAACCAGCCGAAGATCGCCATGACGGGGAAGGTCAACACCACGATGAACATGGGGTTGAAGGATTGGAATATCTCGGGGGCGATGGGGTTCTGGGCCTTGTAGCCGGAGTAGAAGTAGTAGGTGGCGGCGCCGAAACCGGTGAACATGACCAGGCCGATGAGTTTCTGGAGAGTGCCTTTTTTGAACAGCAAAAGGAAAAGTCCGGCCAGACTGCCGATAAACACGATCATGGACTCGACATTAAAGAAGATGTTGTTAACCGGCCCAACCGTGAGCTGAGTGAAATCCCGGGCGAAAAACGTCAGGGTCAGTCCGTTCTGGTGAAAGGACATCCAGAAAAAGATCACTACCACGAACACCAGAACCAAGGCGATCACGCGGGGCTTTTCCTGTTTCGTGGATGTTTTGAATATGAAAGCCACGAATCCAAGGAAAAGGCCGATGGCCATACCCAGGGCAAGGTCGTTTAACAGCAAGTGAAAGACCAGCGAGGTAATGACAATCGCTCCGATGGCGACGGTGATACTGGGAAGGTTGGCGATGCGCGCCACGACCTGCGAGGGGTCGCCTTTGCTGGGATCGCTCTTCACGCGGCTTGGCAGGTGGCGGCTGAAAACCACGTAAACCACCAGCGAAATGATCATCGCTCCGGCCGCGATTCCGAAGGCGTAATTGTAGCCCTTGGCAAAGGCGTTGATGTAGTCGGCGGCGAATTCGCGCAGCTGATCTGCTCCTGTAATCAAGGTCCCGGATACCTTGGATGCCAATGTCTCCAGGTGGTTGATGGCGCCCTCACCGGTGAGGGTGTTGTTGAGGTATGCATGGCACATCTTCGGCAGGCTGGCGTCATGCAGAAAACCCTGGGTTCTCAGAAACCAGTCGCGGATACCCGTGGCCACGAAAGGCGCGAAGAAGGCCCCCACGTTAATCCCCATGTAAAAGATCATAAACGCCGTATCCCGGACTTTTGAATACTTGGGATCGTCGTACAACTGACCGACCACGGCCTGGAGGTTGCCTTTGAACAGGCCGTTGCCGAGCGCGATGACGAACAGGCCGATCAGGGTGATGGTCAGGGGCATGCCCGGAACGGCCAGAACACCGTATCCGAAAAACATGATGACAATACCGAACAGGATCACCAGTTTGTACTTGTTGGTGCTGTCCGCAACTATACCGCCCAGCAACGCCAGGGCGTAGATGGCATAGTAGAACCAGCTGTAGTAGCCGCTGGCGGCTTCGGCACTGAGGTTGTATTTGGCCTGCAGAAACAGTACCAGAATGGCCATCATGGTATAGAATCCGAAGCGTTCACCCATGTTGGCGAAAAATGCGACAATCAATCCTTTGGGATGTCCCTTGAGCATGAGGCCTCCTTGTAGATCGGGTTTCAGGGCGGAACTCGCGAACGGTTCCACGCTGGATTCCCCATTGTAGGGGGAGACCTGAAAAATGTCAATTGTTCCTTTCGACCGGAGCGGAATGAATACGGGAGGCGGATAAATGGTGAATAAGCCGGATGAATTTTTGGGTTGACAAGGTGATATTTTCAGCCCATATTAGTGCAAGTAATCACATGAACAAGAACCGCACCCCTTCGAGTTGGCACGCGTTGGATTTGTTTCGCCGCCAGATTCCTGATGCCACTCTGAAACGACTCGTGTACTATGCACGGTGCGTGCGTCTTTTCCGCGAGCAGGGTCACCATATTGTTCTTTCAGAGGAGATCGGGCGCAAGTGCGGGGTTCACGGCGCGGTTGTGCGCAAGGATTTTTCTTTTTTCGGAGAGTTCGGGGTGCGGGGCCGGGGCTATGATGTGGTTGCCCTGGATAATCATCTGGAATCGCTTTTCGACAGTGTCGGGAACTTTTTTTCCATACTGGTGGGCGTGGGCAGGTTGGGACATGCCATTGCCGATCATGTGCACAGCTCCTACAAAACCCGGATCGTGGCCGCTTTTGATCGTGATGCGGACCATTGCGCCATTTCCGCGGATATTCCGGTTCTTTCCATGACGGAGTTGCCGCAGGTTGTGCGCGATCAAAGAATTCAATGTGCCATTCTGGCTATTCCTTCGGTTGAGGTTCAGGCTGTGGTCGATCAACTCGTGGACGCCGGCATCCGCATTATTCTCAGCCTGGCATTGCGTCCCATACAGGTTCCAGACGGAGTCTCCGTCGGCTTTCTGGACGTTTTGTCTGAAGTGGAGTATCTTTTTCTGCGCCATTCGCAGCGGGAGGAGAGCACATGAGGGCCAAAGCCATACTCTTACAGTTCATATTGATGATGGGCGTGTGGTTGTTGCTGAGTGGTCGCGTTACCTTTGAGAACCTGGCAGCGGGAGCGATTGTCGCGCTGGTGATCACCATGATGACCACTTCACGAACTTCAATGCTGGGGGAGATACGACTGACCCCCCGAGCCCTGGGGGCTCACTTGTTGTTTTTCCTGGTGTTTCTGCGTGAACTGATCCGATCCAATCTCGATGTGGCACGCAGGGTATTGTCGCCTTCCCTGCCGATTCATCCGGGAATTGTAAAAGTCAAGACCCGGTTGCGTTCCCCATTGGGAAGATTTGTACTGGCGAACGCCATTACGCTTACGCCCGGTACTTTTACGGTGGATATCATGGGCGATTCGCTGTTCATCCATTGGTTGGATATGGCTCCCGAAGACGCCGAGGCTGCTGCCCGTCACATTGTGTCGCGCTTTGAGAAGTACCTGGAGGTGGCTTATGGTTGATGTAGCAGTCACATGTGCCCTCGTACTGATTCTGGGGGCCCTGGTGCTGGCCGGAGTGCGGTTTGTGGCCGGTCCCACCGCAGTGGACCGGGTGATCGCCCTGGATGTATTGACCGTGATCTCATTGCCCCTGATGGGGATCATCGCCCACCTGTCTGGAAGATCCATCTACCTGGATGTAGCCCTGATTTACGGATTGCTAAGCTTCATTGGTGTACTGGCAGTGGCACGATACCTGGACGGGGGGCTGTCATGAACGTTCTCTCCATTGCCGGCGCTTTGCTGGTGGGATTCGGGGCGATCTTCCTCTTTATCGGGGCCATCGGCCTGTTGCGTATGCCCGATTGTTATACCCGTATTCAGGCCGGAACCAAAGCGTCCACTTTGGGCACCATCCTCTCACTGGGAGGAATCGGCCTGCTGCACCCGTCATGGCTGGGAAAAGCGCTGCTCATTTTGCTTTTCGTGTTACTGACCAATCCAGTATCTTCACATGTATTGGCCCGGGCGGCACATCTGGCCGGGATTCTTCCCCGCGGCGACACAGAAGTGGACGAATTGGCGGCTGAAACAGAAGCAAAGCATCATTCAATCAATGGGGGAGGTTCGACGTGATGGAAACGGCAATCGTCCTGGTGGCGGGCAGTGGAATGTTGGCCGGAGCCCTGGTGGCCGTACTCGGCAAGAAAACACTCACCGCGGTAATCGCTGCGGGGGTGGTCAGTCTGCTGGCCTCTGTACTCTACTTGTTGCTGTCCGCTCCGGATGTCGCCATGACCGAGGCGGCGATCGGCAGCGGGTTAACTACAATCATCTTTCTTTTCGTGCTGCACCGGATCCGTTCCATGGGGCTGTTGCAAGAGGAAAATGAAAGTCTTGATCAGGAGCGGGTTGATGGTACGTAAAATCGGTATTCTGGTGGTTGTCGCGGCTTTGGGAGGGGTTTTCGCTCTCCTCTTTACGGCCTATGTTCCGGTTTCGCAACTGGGTCCTGTTTCTGCGCATTATGCGGCCAA
>JAFGNX010000113.1 GCA_016926835.1 Candidatus Aminicenantota bacterium
ATTACCCGGATCACGCCCTTGCGGCGGATCACCTTGCAATGATTGCACATTTTTTTCACTGATGCTCGTACTTTCATGGCATCCTCCTATTTGTACCGGTAGATGATTCTTCCCCGGGTAATATCATAGGGAGAAATCTCCATAAGGATCCGGTCTCCCGGCAGGATCCGGATATTGTACTTGCGCATTTTTCCGGAAGGATGAGCCAGAATCCGATGATGATTCTGGTCCAATTCAACCAGGAACATGGCATTCGGCAGCGTTTCAATAATCACTCCCTTCACCTCGATCACATCTTTGTCTTTGGCACTCATAATGCGTTACAACCTCGTTAGAATTTCGGGCCCGTTGTCCGTCACAGCCACCGTGTGTTCAAAATGTGCCGCCAGGCTGCCGTCAGCGGTCACAACGGTCCATTGATCATCCAGCGTGCGGACCTGCCAGGTTCCAGCCGTGATCATGGGCTCGATGGCCAGGGTCATGTTGGTTTTGATGCGGGGACCTTTCTGTCCGGCATCGTAATTCAGGATCTGTGGCTCCTCATGCAATTGACGTCCGATGCCATGACCGGTCAGATCCCGCACAATTTCGAATCCCTTCGGCCGGACATAATGATCGATGGCCAGAGAAATATCACTGATCCGGTTACCCACAACCGCGGCCGCGATCCCCTTTTCCAGGGACTCCCGGCACACCGACATCAATTGCTCCGTTTCAGGCGATACCGAACCCACCGCGTAGGTTCTCGCGCCGTCACCGTAATATCCCTGGAAAATTGAACCCACATCAATCCCCACGATATCGCCTTCCTGCAGAATCCGGTCCGGAGAGGGAATGCCGTGAACCACTTCTTCGTTTACCGAGGTACACAGCGTGGCGGGGAATCCATTGTACCCCTTGAATCCGGGCCGACCTTTCAACTCCAGGATACGTGCCTCAGCCCATTGATCCAACTCCAGGGTGCTGACTCCCGGGCGAATGCGGTCCGCAATTTCCTCCAGGATCACGGCGATAATGCGGTTGGCCTCACGCAACAAGCCCAACTCGTGACGGGTTTTGAGAACGATCACGACACGATCTCCTCAATAGCCGCGGCCACCTGGTCCATGGACTGAGCCGCGTTCACACGGTGCAGGTCGCCCCGATCACGATAGTAATCCAGCATGGGCATCGTGCGCTCCCGATACACCTTCAGTCTCTCCCGGATCGCGTCTTCGCTGTCATCGTCCCTCCGGATTAATTGTTTTCCGCAATTGTCGCAGAGTCCCGTTTTCACAGGGGGACTGACTTCCAGGTTATAGACCGCGCCGCAGTGGGCACAGGTAACCCGTGACAAAATCCGTTTTACCACCAGTTCTTCGTCATCAATATCCAGGAGAATGGGGATTTCCCGGGATACTTCCAGGCCGGCCAGAGAGCGGGCCTGTCCCAATGTGCGGGGGAATCCGTCCAATACATATCCGTCGCGCACATCAGATCGTTCCACCCGTTGCCGCACCATTTCCACCATCACCGCGTCATCGATGTAACCGCCCTGTGCCAGAATCGGTTCCACCTGCTTTCCCAACGGGGTTCCCCCGGCCACCTCAGTACGGATCAGATCACCCGTAGAGATATGGCGGTACCCGAATTTCTGTTCGAGTCGCCGCGCCTGGGTTCCCTTTCCGGAACCCGGAACCCCGAAAAGAATGATGCGGGTCATCCACGCCTCCCGCGAATCCGCCCCTTGCGCGAAAACGAGTCGTAATTGCGCATGGTCAACTGTGCTTCAATCTGTTGCACCGTATCCATGGCCACTCCCACCACGATCAGGATGGATGTGCCGCCGAAGTAAAACTGAACACCGAGACCTTCCTTGATGAAACCGGGCAATACCAGATCCAGCCAGTCTCCGATCCAGGGAAGCGCCTGGAAGCGAAAACCCGTCATCAGGAATTCAGGAATCAACGCGATCAGGGCCAGATAAACCGCACCCACAAAGGTCAACTTGGACAACACATTGTCGATATAGGCAGACGTGTTTTTGCCCGCCCGGATCCCGGGAATGAATCCACCGTGTTTTTGCAGGTTATCCGCCACGTCCTGGGGATTGAAGATGATCGACACATAGAAGTAAGTGAAAAAGATGATGGAGGTAACGTAGAGTAAAGTATACAGGGGCATGCCGAATCCCAGTTGCGCGGCGATTTTCTTGGCGATGGGGTGATTGATGAAACCGGCGATCGTGGCGGGAAAGGTAATCACCGAAGATGCAAAGATAATGGGAATAACGCCTCCGGTGTTGACCTTCAGGGGCAGAAAAGTGCTCTGGCCCCCGTACATGCGCCTGCCCTGAATGCGTTTGGCATAGGATACCGGAATTCGTCGCTGACCCATCTCGACAAACACGATGAACCCGATAACGGCCAGCATGAGGGCCAGCAGGAAGAGGATCTTGATCGGACTCATGTCGCCGGTTCCCAGCCCCTGAACCGTGCGTACGGCGCTGGGTACGAGGCCGATAACGATTCCGGCGAAAATGATCAGCGAAATCCCGTTACCGATGCCGCGTTCCGAGATCTGTTCACCCAGCCACATGATAAACACCGTTCCAGTAGTCAGGGTCAGAATCGCAACAAAACGAAACCCCCATCCCGGATTGAGTACCACGGGCAGACCGCTGGGATTCATCTTTTCCAGGGCGATGGCGATACCGAAAGCCTGGACCAGGCAGATCAGTACTGTACCATAACGGGTATACTGGGTGATTTTGCGCCGCCCCAGTTCACCCTCCTTGGAGATCCGCTCCAGGTACGGCCAGACCACCTGCAACAGCTGCAGGATAATGGAAGCGCTGATGTACGGCATGATTCCCAGGGCGAAAATGGTCATGCGCGACATATTGCGCCCGGAAAACATGTCCAGGAACCCCAAAAACGTTTCCTTGTTCTGTTCAAAGAACTGCTGCAGCGCCTCGATATTGATGCCGGGGATCACGATTTGTGAGCCGATGCGATAAACCGCCAGCATCAAGAAGGTGAACACCACCCGCTTTCTCAGTTCGGGAATCACGAAGATGTTGCGCAGAAAGGTGATCAATTTTCATCTCCTCCAAGAGTAACGGCTTCACCGCCCTGTTTCCGGATCTTTTCGACTGCAGACCGTGAAAAACTGTGGGCATGCACACGGACCTTTCGGGTCAGTGTCCCATTGCCGAGAATTTTAATCAGGACATTCCGGCCGCGAACCATACGGGTCTGGGCAAAATCCTCAGGACGGATCTCATCCAGCCCGGATTTTTCAATGCGGTCCAGATTCACGACTGCGTACTCGGTACGGAACTTGTTGATGAATCCCCGCTTGGGCACACGTCGCACCAGGGGCATCTGCCCCCCTTCGAACCCACGCTTGCGGGCATAGCCACTACGCGATTTCTGTCCGTTCATGCCTCGGCCGGCGGTCTTGCCCAGACCGGATCCGGGGCCGCGGCCCACGCGTTTGCGCTTTTTTATGGCCCCGTCGGCGGGCTTCAGGTTTGCCAGTGTGATCATTTTTCCACCTCCGTGACTTCGAGCATGAAATCGATCTTGCGGACCATGCCCATGATCTCGGGACGTTTCTCCCGGATTACGGATGATTGAAGCTTATTGAGGCCCAGGCCCCGTACCACGGCCCTTTGAGCCGCCGTGCGGCCAACCAGGCTCTTGACCAGGCGAATGCGTACCTTGGGGAAGGATTCCGTTTTTTTCACTGCCATAGTTCCCCCTCCTTCAGGTTCCGCTTGCTTTGAACCTCGTCGGGGCGACTCAACTCCTTGAGTCCCTCCATGGTGGCCCTGGCCACAGTCAACGTATTTTTGCTGCGAAGGCTTTTGGTCAAAATATTCTTGATCCCGCCCAGCTCCATGATCACGCGCACGGCGCCGCCTGCGATCACGCCCGTTCCAGGTGAGGCGGGACGCAATACAACCCGGGCTGCGCCGAATTCTCCTACTTTGTAGTACGGAATCGTCTGATTGATGATGGGAACATTGATCAGGTTCTTTTTGGCGTCCGCTACCGCCTTTTTGATGGCCAGGGGCACTTCACGGGCTTTGCCCGTACCCAGACCCACACTGCCGCTCTTGTCACCAACCACAACGGCGGCGGAAAACCGCAGATTCTTGCCGCCCTTGACCACCTTGGTGACACGGCGAATCTGGATGACCTGTTCCTCGTACATGGGTTCCATATTTTCCATTTCCGGCACTTTGATCTCCTTAAAACTGGATTCCACTTTCCCGGGCCGCATCGGCAAATACCTTGACCCGGCCGGAATACATGCATACGCCGCGATCGAACACAACGCTGTTGATCTTTTTCGCTTTCAGGCGTTCGGCGATCACTTGACCCATCAACTTGGCGGCTTCCTTGTCTTTTGTGCTCTTCAGCTTCGCCCGCAGATCCTTTTCAAGGGTAGTGGCGGCCGCCAGGACATTGCCGTTGCGATCATCCACCACCTGGGTGTAGAGAAACTTGTTGCTGCGCACAATAATCATGCGCGGCCGTTCCGGGGTGCCATTGACAAGCTTTCGGATCGATTTGCGCACGCGATCACGCCGGCGCCGTTTTACAATGTATTTATCGGTTATCATGCTACACTCCTGCGGTTTTGCGGACTTTCTGACGCAGGTACTGGCCTTCCAGGCGGATTCCCTTGAGCTTGTAGGGCTCCACGGGACGCAGTTTTTGAATATTGGCGCACACCTGTCCCAGCAACTGCTTGTCGTGAGAATGCAGGGTAAAAGAGCCGGGGTTTTCCTGGGAAGCCGTAACTCCTTCGGGAAGTTCGAAATTCACCGGATGGGAATGCCCGACCTGGAGGTTGACCACATTCCCCTTGACCTGGGAGCGCCAGCCCTTGCCCACGATCTCCAACTTCTGAGAAAAACCCTGGGTGACGCCGGTAACGGCATTGCGGATCAGGCTCCAGGTCAATCCCTGGGCCGCCCGGTAACGCTCTTCCTGGCGCTTTACCCATATCTGGCCGGGTTCCGTGCTGACATCCACGCCCGCGTGCAGGGGGACAGACAACTCGCCTTTGGGCCCTTTTACCCGGACCTTTTCGTTCCCGATCTCGATGGTCACCGCGGACTCAAACGGGATGGGTTTGGATGCTAACCTAGACATTCTTCCTCCTACCAGATGTGCAGCAGTACTTCACCGCCGATCCGGTTCTTTTCACATTCACGCCCGGTCATGATGCCCTTGGACGTTGACAGCAATGCCACGCCAAGTCCACCCAGAACGTTGGGAATCTCATCCGATGATGCGTATACCCGGCAGCCCGGCTTGGAGATCCGTTTCAACCCTTCAATAACGCTTTTTTTACCGCTGTACTTCAGTTCGAGGATCAACTGCGCCGGGAACACGCTGTTTTCCACCTTGAAGTTGTGAACAAACCCTTCGCGTTTGAGAAGCTTGGCGATTTCCAGTTTCACCTTTGACAGCGGCATCTCGACAGTCGCTTTTTCCACCATGGTGGCGTTGCGAATCCGCGTCAACATATCTGCGATTGGATCAGTATGGGTCATGAGATATTCTCCTACCAGGAAGATTTCGTGATCCCGGGGATTTCGCCCCGCAGCGCCAGTTCGCGAAAACACAAGCGACAGATCTGGAACTTGCGATACACCGCCCGGGACCGACCGCAAAGGCGGCAGCGGGTCTGTTTGCGCACGCTGTATTTCTGGGGTCTTTTCGATTTCGCTATGATCGATTTCTTTGCCACGAATTCCTCCTTTACCGGAAAGGCATGCCCAGCTCTTTGAGCAGGGCCAGTGCCGCTTTATCCGTTTTGGCCGAAGTGACAATGGTGACGGCCATTCCTTTCTGGTTATCCACTTTGTTGTAATCGATTTCCGGAAAAACCAGCTGATCTTTCAACGCCAGGGTGTAATTCCCGCGCCCGTCAAAAGAACGTGGCGAAATTCCCCGAAAATCCTTGATCCGGGGAAGCACAACGCTGATCAGGCGATCCAGGAACTCGTACATACGGACTCCGCGCAGAGTCACCGTGGCGCCCACGGGCATGCCCGCACGCAGGCGGAACTGGGCAATCGATTTTCGTGCCCGGCGCAACGTGGGCTTCTGCCCGGTTACAATGGCCAACTCTTCCATTACCTTGTCCAGGGCTTTGATGTTCTGGGTGGCTTCACCCACACCTGAGTTCACCACGATCTTTTCCAGCCTTGGCACCATCATAACGTTTTTAAGTGCCAAATCCTTCTGCAGGCTGTCTCGGACCGATTTTTTGTATTGTTCGTACAATCTGCTCATCCTGTTCTCCTAATCCAGCACGGTCCCACACTTGCGGCAAACCCTTGCTTTGCCGGAATCGGACACCTTGTAGCCGATACGCACTCCCCGCTCACATTCCCGGCAATAATACTGCACGCTGGAAAGGGGAATGGATCCTTCTTTGTCCACGATCCCTCCCTGGATGTTTTTCTGGGGATTGGGACGCACATATTCCTTGATCACGTGGACTTTTTCCACCACCACACGGCCTTTTTCCGGTACAAAACGCAGCACCTTGCCGATTTTGCCTTTGTCTTGGCGCCGGCCGCGGATAACGATCACGGGATCATTTTTCTTGAGTTTGGTTTTCATTTCGGGCTTGTCCGTCATCAGAGCACCTCCGGGGCCAGAGAGATGATCTTCATAAACCGTTTTTCCCGCAGCTCCCGGGCCACCGGTCCGAACACGCGCGTTCCCACGGGTTCACCCTGTTTATCGATCACCACCACGGCGTTGTCGGAAAACCGGATGTAGGAACCATCGCGGCGCCTCACTTCTTTGCGGGTACGCACAATCACGCCGCGCACCACGTCGCCGGAGCGGATCTTGGAGTTTGGCTCCGCTGTCTTGACAGATCCCACGAACACGTCACCCACCCGGGCAACCTTGCCGACAGATCCGCCTAGTGCCCGGATAAACTGGATCTCCCGGGCACCGGAATTGTCGGCTACCTTTAACCGAGTATTCATCTGGATCATTTGCTTACCTCGTTCTCTATCTCATCAGCTGAGTGACCCGGCGTGGATGACAAGATCTCCTGCAACAACCACTTTTTGCGGCGACTGATAGGGCGGACCAGACGGATGCGCACTACATCGCCCATGTTGCAGCGGTTTTCCTCATCGTGAGCCAGGTATTTTTTCTTGATTCTCACGGTCTTGTGGTACATGGGATGTTTAAAGATGCGCTCAACACTCACCGTGATGGTCTTTTCCGCGCGGTTCGACACCACCACGCCGGTAAGTGTGCCCGTGCTTTTCTCTTTGGCGCTTGCATTATTTGACATTTTCTGACCTCTTTTCAGCAAGAATCGTGATCATCTTGGCGATGTCCCGGCGGGTGGAGCGAATCTTGAAAGGGTTCTCCGCTTGTCCCAGGGCTTTCTGCATGCGTTGTTTAAAGATCTTGTCCCTGGACTCCACCAGCTTGTTTTCAATCTCATCAACGGTCATGGAACGAATATCTTTGGCCTTCATAACATTGCTCCTACTTGTGGCGCGTGACAAAACGCGTACGGATGGGGAACTTCCCCTGGGCCAGACGCATGGCCTCTTTGGCCACTTCTTCGGACACGCCTTCCAATTCGTAAATCACGGCTCCGCGTTTCACCACGTCCACCCAGAATTCCGGATCACCCTTGCCCTTACCCATGCGCACTTCAATGGGCTTGGCGGTTACGGGCTTATCGGGAAAGAGGCGGATCCACAACTTGCCGCCCCTCTTGATATAGCGGTTAATGGCCACACGGCCCGCCTCGATCTGCCTGGCTGTAATCCACGCGTTTTCCAGGGCCTGCAAACCGTAGTCACCGAACACCAGGCTGTTGCCTTTGGTGGCTTTGCCGCGACGTTTTCCGCGGAACTGTTTTCTGTGTTTTACCTTTGCGGGCATCAACATGGCTACTCTCCTTTTTCGGCGATTTCAAGGGGTTGAACGCGGTAGCGCTCCTTCTCTTTGTCGCTGGTATAGACCCAGGTCTTGATCCCGATCTGGCCGTAATCCGTAAACGCTTCGGTGAAGCCGTAATCGATATCGGCTCTCAAAGTCTGCAGGGGCAACTTGCCCACCAGGTACCACTCGGAACGGGCGATCTCGGCACCGCCCAGGCGTCCGGACAGCTTGATCTTGATCCCCGTAGCACCCGCGCGCAGCGTGGAGTCAACAGCCTTGCGCATGGCCCTGCGGAAAGAGATGCGGCGTTCAATCTGGTAGGCCACACCTTCAGCCACCAGTTGCGCCACCAGTTCGGGATACTTGATCTCAATGACATCCACCAGGATCTTGTCCAGGGTCATGTCCGTGATCTCGCTGATCTCCTTCTTCATTTTCTGAATGCCCGAGCCACCCTTGCCGATGATGATTCCCGGCCGGGCGGTATTGATCTGGACACGGATGGTATCGGAAATGCGTTTGACTTCAATGGACGCGATGCCCGCGTGCTTGTATCGCTGCTTGATGGTGCGCCGGAGTTTCAGATCGCTGTGGAACAGGTCGATGTACTGCTTTCCCTTTCCATACCAGAGAGACAGCCAGCCTTTATTGAAACCCAGACGGAATCCGTATGGATGTGTTTTCTGTCCCATTATTTCTCCTCTCTTTCGTCTAAACAAACCGTAATATGGGCGAATTTTTTCATAATACGCACACCCCGGCCCCGTGGAGCGGCCCGGAAACGCTTCAACGAAGGCGCCTGGTCAACGAAAATCCGGGAGATGTACAGATTGTCCACGTCCACGTTGGGAAATTTCACCTGAGCGTTGGCGATGGCTGAATTCAGCACCTTTGAAATCTGGCCGGCGGCTTTTTTGCGGCGGCTGAAATTCAAAATGGTCAGGGCTTCCCCCGCGTCCTTACCGCGGACCAGATCCGCCACCAAGCGGCTCTTCTGGGGTGATATCTTGATATATCGTCCTTTAGCAATTGCAATGTGACCCATAGGTGCGCCTCCTTACTTCTTGCCCTTGGATGTATGACCCTTGTAGTTGCGGGTTGCCGCGAATTCACCCAGTTTGTAGCCCACCATGTTTTCGGTCACGAATACGGGAATGAACTTTTTGCCGTTATGAATGGCAATGGTTATTCCCACCATTTCCGGAACCACGGTAGATGCCCGGGACCAGGTTTTGATGACTTCACGGGACTTGGTGTTTTTTACACGCAAGACCTTCATGAACAGTTTTTCATCAATGTAAATACCTTTTTTAATTGACCGTGGCATGGATCACTTTCTCCTTCTTCTGACGATGAATTTCTGGGTGCGTTTGTTCCGCCGCGTGCGGTATCCCTTGGTGGGCACGCCCCAGGGCGTTACGGGGATACGGCCGCCCTTGGTCTTGCCCTCACCGCCGCCGTGGGGATGATCAATGGGGTTCATCACCGTGCCACGCACGTGGGGACGGCGCCCCAGCCAACGTGTCCGCCCGGCTTTGCCCACCTTGATGTTGCCGTGCTCAACGTTGCCCAGTTGGCCGACTGTGGCCCGGCACTCGTTCAATACTTTGCGCAACTCCCCGGAAGGCATTTTCAGTAACGCATACCGTCCTTCCTTGGCCATCAGCGTCACCGAAGCACCGGCCGTCCGGGCGATCTGCCCGCCGCGGCCGGCGGCAAACTCCACGTTGTGAATCACAGTACCGACGGGAATGTTTTTCAGCCGCAACGTGTTGCCTGAACTGATTTCCGCTTCTCCATCACTGGATATGACCTGGTCACCCACCTTCAGACCCAGTGGTGTCAGAATATATCGACGCTCGCCGTCCGTGTATTTCACCAGGGAGATCCGTACCGAGCGGTTGGGATCGTACTCAATGGTTTCAACCACTCCCGGAATATCCAGCTTATTGCGCTTGAAATCAACAATTCGGTACTTGCGCTTATGACCGCCGCCTCGAAAACGCAGGGTGATCCGTCCCTGGTTGGAACGGCCCCCGCTCTTTTTCAATGCGGTGACCAACTTGCGATAGGGCTCTTTGGCCGTGATCTCATCAAACGTGTACCCCGTTTTGCCCCGCTGTCCCGGAGTAACGGGCTTGAATGCCTTTATCGCCATCATACCACCTCAAAATATTCAATCATTTTCGCCCCTTGCTTCAATTTGACATAGGCTTTCTTCCAGCCCGGGCGACGGCCGGTGAAACGCCCGTACCGTTTCTCTTTTCCCTTGAAATTCATCAGGCGCACGCTGTCCACATGAGTTTTAAACAAGGTTTCGACGGCTTCCTTGACCATGATTTTGTTGGCCAGGGGATGAACCTTGAAACAAAGGGTTTGCTGCTGGTCTTTCAGATCCGTGGACTTCTCGGTTATGAAAGGCGCCACGATGATATCGGTGTGTTCCAGTTTCATTTGAGCACCTCTACCAATTGGTTCACCGCATCCAGCGAGAACATGATATGTCCGTAATCCAGAGAGTCATAAACATTGATCTCTGAAAAATCAATTGCCTTGATATTGGGGATATTGCGAGTGCTTCTCAACAACTGGGTGTTTTCACGTTTGTCCACGATCAACAGTTTTTCGAAAGAAAAGTTCGACAGTGTTTTTACCATTTCCCGGGTTTTTCCCGAAGTGACATCCAGTTTGTCCACCACCAGGATCCGCTCGTTGCGAACCTTGTCGGAGAGCACGGATTTCAGTGCGTTGCGCCGCGCCTTGCGAGGCATGGCCATGCCGTAATCACGTGGACGGGGCCCGAACACGGTACCGCCACTGCGCCAAAGCGGGCTGCGGTTGGACCCCATGCGGGCGCGGCCGGTGCCTTTCTGACGCCAGAGCTTGCGGCCGCCTCCAGACACATGGTTGCGGGATTTCGTGCTGGCATTGCCCTGGCGACGGGCAGCCATGTGGCTTTTAACCGCCTCGTAAATCAGATGCTCTTTCAATGGGTAGTTGAACACCTCGTCGGGCAGTTTGATCTCACTGACCTCTTTATTGTGCATATCCCTGACCTTTAACTTGATCATGGTTATCTCCTCTTGAAGGAATCCTTCAGCACCATTACGTAGTTGCCGTTGAATCCGGGAACAGCTCCGTGAACCAGGATCAGATTGTTGGCGGCATCCACACGCACAACGCGCAAGCCTTTTACGGTTTTGCGTTTGCCGCCCATGCGGCCCGGCATCTTCTTGCCCTTGTGAACTTCTCCCGGATAGGCACACATTCCGGTGGATCCGGGCCGGCGGTGGAACATGGAACCGTGGGTAGCCCGTCCGCCGGCGAAATTCCAGCGTTTGACCACGCCCTGGAATCCCTTGCCCTTGGTGGTTCCCACCACGTTGACGGTTTCCTGCTCCTCGAAGATATCCACTTTAACCGTATCACCTACGGAAATCTGGTCGTCATCTGCGAATACTTCCCGCAAAATCTTTGTCGGCGGTACACCGGCTTTGTCGAAGTGTCCTTTCAGGGGACGGGTGATGCCCTTGGTTTTTCGATCCTCAACCAGTCCCAATTGGACTTTGCGGCGGGGTTCGGTGCCGTTGGACTTCTTCTGCACCACCACGCATGGACCTGCCTGGATCACCGTTACCGGATGAACCCGGCCGTCATCGTCGAACAACTGGGTCATACCGATCTTTTTCCCTATCAGTCCTTGTATCATTGGTCTCACCTTTCATCCGCGCCCAGCGGCGCGGGCCGCTAGTTTGATTTCACCTCAACTTCGACACCAGCGGGAAGATCCATCTTTTTCAGTTCAGCGATAGTGTCGTCATTGTGCTCACGGATCTCGATCAGTCGTGAATGGGTGCGGCGTTCAAAATGTTCGCGGGATTTCTTGTCCACGTGAGGAGAACGCAGCACACAGAACTTCTCAATCCGAGTGGGAACCGGAATCGGGCCCGCCACCCTTGCACCCGTACGCTTGGCCTTGGCCACGATTTCCGCGGAAGACTTATCCAGGATACGGCTGTCAAAGGATTTCAACTTGATACGAATTTTGGTTGCCATATTTGTCTCTACTCTATAATATCAGTCACAGAGCCGGCGCCGATGGTACGGCCGCCTTCGCGGATGGCGAACTTCAGGCCCTTTTCCATGGCGATCGGCGTGATCAGC